>NZ_JBIVNG010000028.1:0-1298 GCF_044753445.1 Pseudomonas sp. NPDC088368 | reverse complement strand
CCGTGCTGAGTAAGGAAGGGGTGCATCATGGCAATCGTTAAATGCAAACCGACTTCCCCTGGCCGCCGTTTTGTGGTCAAGGTGGTCAACAAGGAGCTGCACAAAGGCGCTCCTCACGCACCGCTGCTCGAGAAAAAATCGAAGTCTGGTGGTCGTAACAACAATGGCCGCATCACTACTCGTCACGTAGGTGGTGGTCATAAGCAGCATTATCGTCTGGTCGACTTCCGTCGCAACGACAAGGATGGCATCGCTGCCACCGTCGAGCGCATTGAATACGATCCAAACCGTACTGCTCACATCGCACTGCTGCTGTACGCAGACGGCGAGCGTCGTTACATCATCGCGCCTAAAGGCGTGAGTGCTGGCGACCAGCTGATTGCAGGCGCCTTGGCTCCAATCAAGCCGGGCAACGCTCTGCAACTGCGTAACATCCCAGTTGGTTCCACCGTTCACGGTATCGAACTGAAACCTGGTAAAGGCGCTCAAATCGCGCGTTCCGCTGGTGCTTCGGCTCAGTTGGTCGCTCGTGAAGGTGTCTACGTGACTCTGCGTCTTCGCTCCGGTGAAATGCGTAAAGTCCTGTCCGAATGCCGTGCAACTCTCGGTGAGGTTTCCAACTCCGAGCACAGCCTGCGTTCGCTGGGTAAAGCTGGTGCCAAGCGCTGGCGTGGCGTTCGCCCAACCGTTCGTGGTGTTGCCATGAACCCGGTTGACCACCCACATGGTGGTGGTGAAGGTCGTACCTCTGGTGGTCGTCATCCGGTATCGCCGTGGGGCTTCCCGACTAAGGGCGCGAAGACTCGTGGTAATAAGCGTAACGACAAAAAGATCGTCCGTCGTCGCAAGTAAATAGAGGGATACGACAGTGCCACGTTCTCTGAAAAAAGGTCCTTTTATTGATCTTCACCTACTGAAGAAGATCGAAGTGGCGGCGGAAAAGAACGATCGCAAACCGGTTAAGACCTGGTCGCGTCGTTCGATGATCCTGCCACAAATGGTCGGTTTGACCATTGCTGTGCATAACGGTCGTCAGCATGTTCCTGTTCTCGTGAACGAAGACATGGTCGGCCACAAACTGGGCGAGTTTGCCGGTACCCGCACTTATCGTGGGCACGTGGCAGACAAGAAAGCCAAGCGTTAAGGGGTAAGGAACGATGGAAGTAGCCGCTAAGTTGTCGGGCGCTCGAATCTCCGCCCAGAAAGCCCGCTTGGTCGCCGACCAGATCCGCGGGAAGAAGGTGGGCGAAGCGCTCAACCTGTTGGCTTTCAGCAGTAAGAAAGCCGCCGAGATAATT
>NZ_JBIVNG010000027.1:0-2579 GCF_044753445.1 Pseudomonas sp. NPDC088368 | reverse complement strand
TCGGACAGGGTTACGGTCAGTTGATCGTGAGCCGTTTCCTTGTCGCTGTAATCCAGCTTACCGGCGACAGTCGTCGCATCAGCTTTGCCTTCGGCCAGGTCGTTTGCAGTGACCTTGATTTCAGGTGCGTCATTGGTGACCACAGTCGGAGTGGCGTTACCGGTCGCGGACTTCAGGCCGTCGCTGACGGTGACTTCAATGGCTGGCAGCTTGGTGCCCGCGTTAACAGCGTCGATACCGGTCTGTGTTAGCAGCACGTCGTTGCCACTGATGGTGTAGTACTTGGCACTTTCGGTCGACAGGGAAACAGTCAGCTTGTCGTGAGCGGTTTCCTTGTCGCTGTAGTCCAGCTTGCCAGCGACGGTGGTTGCGTCGGCTTTACCCTCGGCCAGGTCGTTCGCGGTGACCTTGATTTCAGGTGCGTCATTGGTGACCACGGTCGGAGTGGCGTTACCGGTCGCCGATTTCAGGCCGTCGCTGACGGTGGCTTCAATGGCAGGCAGCTTGGTGCCAGCATTGACTGCGGCGATACCGGCTGCGGTCAGCAGGACATCGTTGCCGCTGATGGTGTAGTACTTGGCACTTTCAGGCGATAGGGAAACAGTCAGCTTGTCGTGAGCGGTTTCTTTATCGCTGTAGTCCAGCTTGCCAGCGACGGTAGTCGCATCGGCCTTGCCTTCGGCCAGATCGTTTGCGGTGACCTTGATTTCCGGCGCGTCGTTAGTAACAACGGTCGGAGTGGCGTTACCGCTCGCCGACTTCAGACCATCCGAAACAGTAACTTCGATAGCAGGCAGCTTGGTGCCCGCATTGACTGCGGCGATACCGGCTGCGGTCAGCAGCACATCGTTGCCGCTAACGGTGTAGTACTTGGCGCTTTCAGGCGACAGGGAAACAGTCAGCTTGTCGTGCGCAGTTTCCTTGTCGCTGTAGTCCAGCTTACCGGCGACGGTAGTCGCATCGGCCTTGCCTTCCGCCAGGTCGTTCGCGGTGACCTTGATTTCCGGCGCGTCGTTGGTGACCACAGTCGGAGTGGCGTTACCGGTCGCCGACTTCAGACCATCCGAAACAGTAACTTCGATAGCTGGCAGCTTCGTGCCCGCATTAACAGCGGCGATACCGGCTGCGGTCAGCAACACGTCGTTGCCACTGATGATGTAGTAGGTTTTGCTCGCGTCGGACAGCGTCACGGTCAGTTGATCGTGAGCGGTTTCCTTATCGCTGTAATCCAATTTACCGGCGACAGTCGTCGCATCAGCTTTGCCTTCGGCCAGGTCGTTCGCGGTGACCTTGATTTCCGGCGCGTCGTTAGTAACAACGGTCGGAGTGGCGTTACCGCTCGCCGACTTCAGACCATCCGAAACAGTAACTTCGATAGCAGGCAGCTTGGTGCCCGCATTGACTGCGGCGATACCGGCTGCGGTCAGCAGCACATCGTTGCCGCTAACGGTGTAGTACTTGGCGCTTTCAGGCGACAGGGTAACGACCAGCTTGTCGTGCGAAGTCTCCTTATCGCTGTAATCCAGCGTACCGGCGACAGTCGACGCGTCAGCCTTGCCTTCATCCAGGCTATTAGCGGTGACCTTGATTTCCGGCGCATCGTTAGTAACCACGGTGACCGTGCTGCTGTGGTCGCCGGAAAGGTTCGTCGTGCCCGCAGCGCCAATGTCGGTGACCGAAATGGTGATGCCGCGCGCAGGCAGGCTCGAATCGTTACTCGTTTCGGAGAACTGGATCGAGTTGATCAGTTTTTCGTAATCGGCAATGGACGCATCGCCGCTCAAGGAAATGGTGATGGTGCCTTTGTTGTCGTTGGCGACCGAATAGTTGATGCCCAGGGCCTTGCCGCTGCCATCGTCATAGGTCGACTTGAGCTGATCGCCCGCCTGCATGTTGGTCAGGGTGATGGTTGCAGCGCTCAGGTGCTTGGCCCCAGCGCCGTCGACAGCACCGTCCGGGTCGGCAATGACCAGGCCTTTGATCAACGGGACTTCCGGACCGCCTTCTTTGAACTCGGCGCCGTCGAACGTGACAGTCGGCGCTACGTTGGTAGCAGGCGCCGAAGGGGTGATGTCCAGATCATGGCTGGCATTACCTGTCTGACTCGGCGCGCTGTTCTGACTGATGTCAGTCACGGTGATGTCGATGCCGCGAGTCAGGTGAGACGCGTCAGTACCGCTTTCGGTGAACGTGATCGACTTGATCGCCGTCTCGTAATTGGCAATCGAAACATCACCTGACAGGCCGGTCAGGGTGATGACCAGTTTGCCTGCGCCGTCCGGAACGGCGGTGTAGCCAATGCCGAGGTCCTTGATCTGGGCCTCGCTCAGCGTGGTGCCGAAATTGTCACCGGCCTGAACGTTGCTTACGGTGATGACGACTTTGCCGATCTGCGGCGTCGCGCCACCCGGTGCGTCGCTGTCAGCGATAGAAATGGTCTTGATCAGGCTGACGGCAGCGCCGCCTTCCACGAACGCGCCGGGTGTGAACTCGACGGTAGGTGCTGCGTTGGTGTCAGGGGTGCCAGTGATCGGGGTGATGCTCAGATCATGGCTGGCATTACCTGTCTGACTCGGCGC
>NZ_JBIVNG010000026.1:3663-5271 GCF_044753445.1 Pseudomonas sp. NPDC088368 | reverse complement strand
GGAAACCCCACACTACCATCGGCGATACATCGTTTCACTTCTGAGTTCGGGATGGGATCAGGTGGTTCCAATGTTCTATGGTCGTCAAGAAATTCGGGTACCAAGTCGTGGCCAGCGGCCTCGCCTCAGCAAATCAGGTATGTGATCAGGTCGTTCGTCTGTGCTGCAAACTTTCGGTTGCTGTCGTCTTCACAGTCACCGCAATCTGGCTCTCTCGAATCACAAATTGCTTGGGTGTTATATGGTCAAGCCTCACGGGCAATTAGTATTGGTTAGCTCAACGCCTCACAGCGCTTACACACCCAACCTATCAACGTCGTAGTCTTCGACGGCCCTTCAGGGAACTCAAGGTTCCAGTGAGATCTCATCTTGAGGCAAGTTTCCCGCTTAGATGCTTTCAGCGGTTATCTTTTCCGAACATAGCTACCCGGCAATGCCACTGGCGTGACAACCGGAACACCAGAGGTTCGTCCACTCCGGTCCTCTCGTACTAGGAGCAGCCCCTCTCAAATCTCAAACGTCCACGGCAGATAGGGACCGAACTGTCTCACGACGTTCTAAACCCAGCTCGCGTACCACTTTAAATGGCGAACAGCCATACCCTTGGGACCGGCTTCAGCCCCAGGATGTGATGAGCCGACATCGAGGTGCCAAACACCGCCGTCGATATGAACTCTTGGGCGGTATCAGCCTGTTATCCCCGGAGTACCTTTTATCCGTTGAGCGATGGCCCTTCCATACAGAACCACCGGATCACTAAGACCTACTTTCGTACCTGCTCGACGTGTCTGTCTCGCAGTCAAGCGCGCTTTTGCCTTTATACTCTACGACCGATTTCCGACCGGTCTGAGCGCACCTTCGTACTCCTCCGTTACTCTTTAGGAGGAGACCGCCCCAGTCAAACTACCCACCATACACTGTCCTCGATCCGGATAACGGACCTGAGTTAGAACCTCAAAGTTGCCAGGGTGGTATTTCAAGGATGGCTCCACGCAAACTGGCGTTCACGCTTCAAAGCCTCCCACCTATCCTACACAAGCAAATTCAAAGTCCAGTGCAAAGCTATAGTAAAGGTTCACGGGGTCTTTCCGTCTAGCCGCGGATACACTGCATCTTCACAGCGATTTCAATTTCACTGAGTCTCGGGTGGAGACAGCGCCGCCATCGTTACGCCATTCGTGCAGGTCGGAACTTACCCGACAAGGAATTTCGCTACCTTAGGACCGTTATAGTTACGGCCGCCGTTTACCGGGGCTTCGATCAAGAGCTTCGCGTTAGCTAACCCCATCAATTAACCTTCCGGCACCGGGCAGGCGTCACACCCTATACGTCCACTTTCGTGTTTGCAGAGTGCTGTGTTTTTAATAAACAGTCGCAGCGGCCTGGTATCTTCGACCGGCATGGGCTTACGGAGCAAGTCCTTCACCCTCACCGGCGCACCTTCTCCCGAAGTTACGGTGCCATTTTGCCTAGTTCCTTCACCCGAGTTCTCTCAAGCGCCTTGGTATTCTCTACCCAACCACCTGTGTCGGTTTGGGGTACGGTTCCTGGTTACCTGAAGCTTAGAAGCTTTTCTTGGAAGCATGGCATCAACCACTTCGTGTTCAA
>NZ_JBIVNG010000026.1:0-3570 GCF_044753445.1 Pseudomonas sp. NPDC088368 | reverse complement strand
GTTCGAAAGAACACTCGTCATCAGCTCTCGGCCTTAAGATCCCGGATTTACCTAAGATCTCAGCCTACCACCTTAAACCTGGACAACCAACGCCAGGCTGGCCTAGCCTTCTCCGTCCCTCCATCGCAATAACCAGAAGTACAGGAATATTAACCTGTTTTCCATCGACTACGCTTTTCAGCCTCGCCTTAGGGACCGACTAACCCTGCGTCGATTAACGTTGCGCAGGAAACCTTGGTCTTTCGGCGTGGGTGTTTTTCACACCCATTGTCGTTACTCATGTCAGCATTCGCACTTCTGATACCTCCAGCAAGCTTCTCAACTCACCTTCACAGGCTTACAGAACGCTCCTCTACCGCATCACCAAAGGTGATACCCGTAGCTTCGGTGCATGGTTTGAGCCCCGTTACATCTTCCGCGCAGGCCGACTCGACTAGTGAGCTATTACGCTTTCTTTAAAGGGTGGCTGCTTCTAAGCCAACCTCCTAGCTGTCTAAGCCTTCCCACATCGTTTCCCACTTAACCATGACTTTGGGACCTTAGCTGACGGTCTGGGTTGTTTCCCTTTTCACGACGGACGTTAGCACCCGCCGTGTGTCTCCCATGCTCGGCACTTGTAGGTATTCGGAGTTTGCATCGGTTTGGTAAGTCGGGATGACCCCCTAGCCGAAACAGTGCTCTACCCCCTACAGTGATACATGAGGCGCTACCTAAATAGCTTTCGAGGAGAACCAGCTATCTCCGAGCTTGATTAGCCTTTCACTCCGATCCACAGGTCATCCGCTAACTTTTCAACGGTAGTCGGTTCGGTCCTCCAGTCAGTGTTACCTAACCTTCAACCTGCCCATGGATAGATCGCCCGGTTTCGGGTCTATTCCCAGCGACTAGACGCCCTATTAAGACTCGCTTTCGCTACGCCTCCCCTATTCGGTTAAGCTCGCCACTGAAAATAAGTCGCTGACCCATTATACAAAAGGTACGCAGTCACCCAACAAAGTGGGCTCCCACTGCTTGTACGCATACGGTTTCAGGATCTATTTCACTCCGCTCTCCGCGGTTCTTTTCGCCTTTCCCTCACGGTACTGGTTCACTATCGGTCAGTCAGTAGTATTTAGCCTTGGAGGATGGTCCCCCCATGTTCAGACAAGGTTTCTCGTGCCCCGTCCTACTCGATTTCATTGACAAGAGATTTTCGCGTACAGGGCTATCACCCACTATGGCCGCACTTTCCAGAGCGTTCCGCTAATCTCAAATCAACTTAAGGGCTGGTCCCCGTTCGCTCGCCACTACTAAGGGAATCTCGGTTGATTTCTTTTCCTCAGGGTACTTAGATGTTTCAGTTCCCCTGGTTCGCTCCATGCACCTATGTATTCAGTGCAAGGTAACCATCTTGTGATGGTTGGGTTCCCCCATTCAGACATCTCCGGATCACAGTCTGTTTGCCGACTCCCCGAAGCTTTTCGCAGGCTACCACGTCTTTCATCGCCTCTGACTGCCAAGGCATCCACCGTATGCGCTTCTTCACTTGACCATATAACCCCAAGCAATCTGGTTATACTGTGAAGACGACATTCGCCGAAAGTTTGCATTTCACAAACTTTACCTTAGCCTGGACACGCACCAGTGAAAGAGGTGCCCAGTCTATCTTTCTATCACATACCCGAATTTTTAAAGAACGATTCTGACAAAGATCAGAAATCAACATTCAGCCTTCGTCCGAAGGAAATGCTCATTTCTAAGCTTTAGCATGACAACTGTCTGTACCACCGAACACCGGTATGGTGGAGCCAAGCGGGATCGAACCGCTGACCTCCTGCGTGCAAGGCAGGCGCTCTCCCAGCTGAGCTATGGCCCCGTATCGCTACAGGGTGCACCGGTAATTGGTGGGTCTGGGCAGATTCGAACTGCCGACCTCACCCTTATCAGGGGTGCGCTCTAACCAACTGAGCTACAGACCCAATCGTCTTCTTCAATGAATCAAGCAATTCGTGTGGGAACTTGCGAAGAAGCTGAGTCTTCGATTAAGGAGGTGATCCAGCCGCAGGTTCCCCTACGGCTACCTTGTTACGACTTCACCCCAGTCATGAATCACACCGTGGTAACCGTCCCCCCGAAGGTTAGACTAGCTACTTCTGGTGCAACCCACTCCCATGGTGTGACGGGCGGTGTGTACAAGGCCCGGGAACGTATTCACCGCGACATTCTGATTCGCGATTACTAGCGATTCCGACTTCACGCAGTCGAGTTGCAGACTGCGATCCGGACTACGATCGGTTTTATGGGATTAGCTCCACCTCGCGGCTTGGCAACCCTTTGTACCGACCATTGTAGCACGTGTGTAGCCCAGGCCGTAAGGGCCATGATGACTTGACGTCATCCCCACCTTCCTCCGGTTTGTCACCGGCAGTCTCCTTAGAGTGCCCACCTTAACGTGCTGGTAACTAAGGACAAGGGTTGCGCTCGTTACGGGACTTAACCCAACATCTCACGACACGAGCTGACGACAGCCATGCAGCACCTGTCTCAGTGTTCCCGAAGGCACCAAACCATCTCTGGTAAGTTCACTGGATGTCAAGGCCTGGTAAGGTTCTTCGCGTTGCTTCGAATTAAACCACATGCTCCACCGCTTGTGCGGGCCCCCGTCAATTCATTTGAGTTTTAACCTTGCGGCCGTACTCCCCAGGCGGTCAACTTAATGCGTTAGCTGCGCCACTAAAATCTCAAGGATTCCAACGGCTAGTTGACATCGTTTACGGCGTGGACTACCAGGGTATCTAATCCTGTTTGCTCCCCACGCTTTCGCACCTCAGTGTCAGTATGAGCCCAGGTGGTCGCCTTCGCCACTGGTGTTCCTTCCTATATCTACGCATTTCACCGCTACACAGGAAATTCCACCACCCTCTGCCCTACTCTAGCTTGCCAGTTTTGGATGCAGTTCCCAGGTTGAGCCCGGGGATTTCACATTCAACTTAACAAACCACCTACGCGCGCTTTACGCCCAGTAATTCCGATTAACGCTTGCACCCTCTGTATTACCGCGGCTGCTGGCACAGAGTTAGCCGGTGCTTATTCTGTCGGTAACGTCAAAATTGCAGAGTATTAATCAGCAACCCTTCCTCCCAACTTAAAGTGCTTTACAATCCGAAGACCTTCTTCACACACGCGGCATGGCTGGATCAGGCTTTCGCCCATTGTCCAATATTCCCCACTGCTGCCTCCCGTAGGAGTCTGGACCGTGTCTCAGTTCCAGTGTGACTGATCATCCTCTCAGACCAGTTACGGATCGTCGCCTTGGTGAGCCGTTACCTCACCAACTAGCTAATCCGACCTAGGCTCATCTGATAGCGTGAGGTCCGAAGATCCCCCACTTTCTCCCGTAGGACGTATGCGGTATTAGCGTTCCTTTCGAAACGTTGTCCCCCACTACCAGGCAGATTCCTAGGCATTACTCACCCGTCCGCCGCTGAATCAGGGAGCAAGCTCCCTTCATCCGCTCGACTTGCATGTGTTAGGCCTGCCGCCAGCGTTCAATCTGAGCCATGATCAAACTCTTCAGTTCAATACTGCAAT
>NZ_JBIVNG010000025.1:0-5903 GCF_044753445.1 Pseudomonas sp. NPDC088368 | reverse complement strand
AGTATCTTTGGGCAAGTCACACGTGAACTTAGTCCTGAGAAGTTCATGAAGAACGTCTCGATCGCCCCAGAAGTGCTGTAAGGAGATCCGACATGCAAAAGATTCGTCGTGACGACGAGATCATCGTGATCGCCGGCAAAGACAAAGGTAAGCGCGGTAAGGTGCTCAAGGTTCTCGCTGACGACCGTTTGGTCGTTGGTGGGATTAACCTGGTGAAGCGTCATACCAAGCCTAACCCGATGTCGGGCGTACAGGGCGGTATCGTCGAGAAAGAAGCGCCACTGCACGCTTCCAACGTCGCCATTTTCAACGGCGCAACCAACAAGGCTGACCGCGTTGGTTTCAAAGTTGAAGACGGCAAAAAAATTCGTGTCTTCAAGTCGACCCAAAAAGCGGTTGATGCTTGAACACTGCTAGGTAGAAGACCATGGCACGACTGAAAGAGATTTACTGGAAGGAAATCGCACCGAAGCTTAAGGAAGAACTTAAGCTGTCGAACGTGATGGAAGTTCCACGCGTAACAAAGATCACCCTGAACATGGGTCTCGGCGAAGCAATCGGCGACAAAAAAGTCATCGAGCATGCTGTTGCTGACCTGGAAAAGATCACCGGCCAGAAAGTCGTTGTGACCTACGCTCGTAAATCCATCGCTGGCTTCAAAGTCCGCGAAGGCTGGCCGATCGGCGTCAAAGTGACTCTGCGCCGTGAGCGTATGTATGAATTCCTGGATCGTCTGCTGTCGATCTCCCTGCCTCGGGTTCGCGACTTCCGCGGCCTGAATGCCAAGTCCTTCGATGGTCGTGGCAACTACAGCATGGGCGTGAAAGAGCAGATCATTTTCCCGGAAATCGACTACGACAAGATCGATGCCCTGCGCGGTCTGGACATTACCCTGACCACCACTGCTCGTACGGACGAAGAAGGTCGCGCATTGCTGCGTGCTTTCAAGTTCCCGTTCCGCAACTGATTGGAGTAGGACCATGGCCAAGAAGAGCATGAAAAACCGTGAGCTGAAGCGTCAGCTCACCGTTGCCAAGTACGCCACCAAGCGTGCAGCACTGAAAGCAATCATCGTCGATCTGAACGCAAGTCCAGAAGCGCGTTGGGAAGCTACCGTTGCGCTGCAGAAGCAACCACGTGACGCAAGCGCATCGCGCATGCGTAACCGTTGCCGCCTGACTGGTCGTCCGCACGGCGTTTACCGCAAGTTCGGCCTCGGCCGTAACAAGCTGCGTGAAGCTGCAATGCGTGGTGACGTACCAGGTCTGGTTAAAGCCAGCTGGTAAGCCGAACTTCTCGTGTTATGAGGGCAGGTTTCTTCGGAAACCGACCGGCGTAACACTTGAATTGGAATCAAGCCCCTTTTGGGGCTTGATTCGTTTCTGGGGTACGTCTAGAATTGCCGGCTCGCCAGAGCCCGTGTCCGCACGTGGCCGTGTTTTTGTGGCGACAAGCAGTAGCCGTAAGGCTAATTATTTTGTATTAGGAGCGTCTAGCCCATGAGTATGCAGGACCCGTTAGCGGACATGCTAACTCGTATCCGTAATGCCCAGATGGCCGAAAAGCCCGTCGTAAGCATGCCATCCTCCACTTTGAAGGTGGCTGTAGCCAAAGTCCTGAAGGACGAAGGTTACATTGCGGGTTATCAGATCAGCAGCGAAACCAAGCCCTTGCTGTCTATCGAGCTGAAATACTTCGAAGGCCGTCCGGTTATCGAAGAAGTCAAGCGCGTTAGTCGTCCAGGCCTGCGTCAGTACAAGTCCGTCGATGATCTGCCAAAAGTTCGTGGCGGTCTCGGTGTGTCTATCGTCTCCACCAACAAAGGTGTGATGACGGATCGTGCTGCGCGCGCTGCCGGTGTCGGCGGCGAAGTGCTTTGCACAGTGTTCTAAGGGGGGATAAGCATGTCACGCGTAGCTAAGAACCCCGTTAAGTTGCCAGCAGGCGTCGAAGTTAAACTCGTCGGCCAGCAGCTTTCGGTGAAGGGTGCAAAAGGCACTCTGGACCTGAACATTCATTCGTCCGTTGAAATTGTTGAAGAAGCTGGTGAGCTGCGTTTTGCTGCTCGCAACGGCGATCAACAGACTCGCGCAATGGCCGGTACCACTCGTGCGTTGGTAAACAACATGGTCCAAGGCGTAAGCCAAGGCTTCGAGCGTAAGCTCCAGCTGGTCGGTGTTGGTTACAAAGCGCAAGCAAAAGGCACGGTGCTGAACCTGGCCCTTGGCTTCTCGCACCCAGTGGACTACGAATTGCCAGCAGGCATCACCGCTGAGACTCCCAACCAAACCGATATCTTCATCCGTGGTATCGACAAGCAGTTGGTTGGTCAAGTGGCCGCTGAGATCCGCGACTTCCGCCGTCCAGAGCCATACAAAGGCAAAGGCGTGCGTTACGCGGACGAAGTCGTCCGTCGTAAAGAAGCCAAGAAGAAGTAGGGCATAGCAAATGACCGTCAAAAAAGTTACCCGACTGCGTCGCGCTCGCAAAGCACGCCTGAAAATGCACGAACTCGAAGTCGTGCGTCTCTGCGTGTACCGCTCTTCGCAGCACATTTATGCCCAGGTCATTTCGGCCGACGGCAGCAAGGTCCTGGCAAATGCCTCGACTTTGGACAAAGAACTGCGTGATGGCGCCACTGGCAACATCGACGCGGCCACTAAAGTTGGCCAGCTGATCGCTGAGCGTGCGAAAGCCGCCGGTGTATCGCAAGTGGCTTTTGATCGTTCCGGCTTCAAGTACCACGGTCGCGTTAAGGCGCTGGCTGATGCTGCTCGTGAAGGCGGGCTGGAGTTCTAAGTTATGGCAAATAACGACCAAAAACGCGACGAAGGCTACATCGAGAAGCTGGTTCAAGTTAATCGCGTAGCAAAAACCGTAAAAGGCGGCCGTATCTTCACTTTCACCGCGTTGACCGTGGTTGGTGATGGTAAGGGCCGTGTTGGCTTCGGCCGTGGCAAGTCGCGTGAAGTGCCTGCTGCGATCCAGAAGGCAATGGAAGCTGCTCGCCGCAACATGATCCAAGTTGATCTGAACGGCACCACTCTGCAGTACGCCATGAAGTCCGCTCACGGCGCTTCGAAGGTTTACATGCAGCCTGCTTCTGAAGGTACTGGCATCATCGCCGGCGGCGCAATGCGTGCTGTCCTGGAAGTTGCTGGTGTTCAGAACGTTCTGGCCAAGTGCTACGGCTCGACCAACCCGGTCAACGTTGTTCACGCAACGTTCAAGGGTTTGAAGGCCATGCAGTCTCCTGAGTCCATCGCTGCCAAGCGCGGCTTGAACGTTCAGGAGATCATCTGATCATGGCTACCGTTAAAGTTACTTTGATCAAAAGCATGACCGGCCGCATCCCTAACCACAAACTGTGCGTTAAGGGTCTGGGTCTGCGTCGCATCGGTCACACTGTAGAAGTCGCTGATACCCCGGAAAACCGTGGGATGATCAACAAGGCTTACTACATGCTGCGAGTCGAGGGTTAATCGATGAAACTCAATGATCTGAGTCCTGCGCCGGGTTCCCGTCGCGAGAAGCATCGTCCGGGCCGTGGTATCGGTAGTGGTTTGGGTAAGACTGGTGGCCGCGGCCACAAAGGTCAGACCTCCCGCTCCGGTGGCACCATCGCTCCGGGCTTCGAAGGCGGCCAACAGCCGTTGCATCGTCGTCTGCCTAAGTTCGGCTTCGTCTCTTTGAAGGCTATGGATCGTGCAGAAGTTCGCACCTCCGAGCTGGCTAAAGTGGAAGGCGTCGTAACTGTGCAGTCCCTGAAGGATGCCAACGTGATCAACCAAAACGTACAGCGCGTGAAAATCATGCTGTCCGGTGAGGTTACTCGCGCGGTCACCCTCAAAGGTATCGCAGCCACCAAAGGTGCGCGTGCGGCTATCGAAGCAGCTGGCGGCAAATTCGAGGAATAAATGGCTAAGCAAGGTGCTCTCTCAGCGCTCAGCAAAAGCGGCGGGTTGTCCGAGCTCTGGGCTCGTCTGCGTTTTCTGTTCCTGGCGATTATCGTCTATCGGATCGGTGCGCATATCCCAGTTCCAGGTATCAACCCTGACCGGCTGGCGGACCTGTTTCGACAGAATGAGGGGACCATTCTTAGCTTGTTCAACATGTTTTCCGGTGGTGCGCTGGAGCGCATGAGCATCTTTGCGTTGGGGATCATGCCGTACATTTCGGCGTCGATCATCATGCAGCTCATGACCGCTGTCAGCCCACAGCTGGAGCAGTTGAAGAAGGAAGGTGAGGCTGGTCGTCGTAAGATCAGCCAATACACCCGCTATGGCACCGTTGTACTGGCCCTGGTTCAAGCTATTGGCATGTCCATTGGCTTGGCGGGTCAGGGCGTCGCTTTTTCTGCTGATATCGGCTTCCACTTCGTGGCGGTTACCACCTTCGTGGCGGGTGCCTTGTTCATGATGTGGCTGGGCGAGCAGATCACAGAGCGCGGTGTTGGTAACGGTATCTCGATGTTGATTTTTTCGGGTATCGTCGCCGGTCTTCCGAGGGCTATCGGGCAGTCTTTCGAGTCTGCACGTCAGGGTGATATCAACATTTTCGCTCTGGTCGCCATCGGTTTGCTGGCAGTAGCGATCATCGGTTTCGTGGTGTTCATTGAGCGTGGTCAGCGTCGTATCGCTGTTCACTACGCCAAGCGTCAGCAGGGCCGTAAGGTCTTCGCAGCGCAGACCAGCCACTTGCCGCTGAAAGTGAACATGGCTGGCGTAATTCCGGCCATCTTCGCAAGCAGCATCTTGCTGTTTCCGGCTTCGTTGGGTGCCTGGTTCGGTCAGTCTGAAGGTATGGGCTGGTTGCAGGACATCTCGCAGTCGATCGCTCCTGGTCAGCCGTTGAATATTCTGCTGTTTAGTGCAGGGATTATTTTCTTCTGCTTCTTCTATACGGCGTTGATGTTCAATCCGAAAGACGTAGCGGAAAACCTGAAGAAGTCCGGTGCCTTTATTCCGGGTATCCGTCCTGGTGAGCAGTCGGCACGCTATATCGATGGCGTTTTGACTCGTCTGACCATGTTCGGTGCTCTATATATGATGGCCGTGTGCTTGTTGCCCCAGTTTCTGGTGGTGGCTGCAAACGTGCCGTTCTACCTTGGCGGGACCTCGTTGCTGATCGTGGTTGTGGTTGTGATGGACTTCATGTCCCAAGTGCAATCTCACCTCGTTTCGCACCAGTATGAATCCCTGATGAAGAAAGCCAACCTGAAGGGCTACGGCAGCGGCATGCTGCGCTGAAGCACCCATAAGGTTCGAGGAGTTGGTGATGAAAGTTCGTGCATCGGTGAAAAAGCTGTGCCGCAACTGCAAGATTATTCGCCGCGAAGGTGTTGTTCGAGTAATTTGCAGTGCGGAACCACGTCACAAGCAGCGCCAAGGCTGAGTGTGATCTGTGCTAAAAGCCCAGCAGCTAGTGCGCTGCTGGGTTGATTATTTGTTATTACAGCGATATTATCTCGCGCCCTATTTCTTGGCTTCCGGGGCGTAGGTAGCTGTCAATTGGAGTCCCACTGAATGGCCCGTATTGCAGGCGTTAACATTCCAGATAACAAGCATACTGTTATCTCGCTGACCTACATCTATGGTGTTGGTCGCACGACTGCACAGAAAATCTGTGCTACCACCGGGGTTAACCCGGCGGCGAAGATCAAAGATCTGAGCGATGAGCAGATTGAACAGCTGCGTGGCGAAGTCGCGAAGTTCACCACTGAAGGTGACCTGCGTCGCGAAATCAACATGAAAATCAAGCGCTTGATGGATCTCGGTTGCTACCGCGGTCTGCGTCATCGTCGCGGTCTTCCAGTACGCGGTCAGCGTACCAAGACCAACGCGCGTACCCGTCAGGGTCCGCGTAAGGCGCTCCGCTAGTAATCGCGCCAGCGAATCGACAGG
>NZ_JBIVNG010000024.1:0-20818 GCF_044753445.1 Pseudomonas sp. NPDC088368 | reverse complement strand
CTGTCTGAAGGGTGATAACTGCCTTCTTCCAGTCATTACGCTTGCCCAGACCGCGAGCAGTGCGTTTGGTCTTACCCAGAACATTCAGGGTAGTGACGCGCTCTACTTTCACGCTGAACAGGCTTTCGACGGCCTTCTTGATTTCCAGCTTGGTTGCATCAGTAGCAACCTTGAAAACGAACTGACCTTTCTTGTCTGCCAGAACCGTAGCCTTCTCGGAAACGTGCGGGCCAAGCAGAACTTTAAATACGCGTTCCTGGTTCATCCCAGCAGCTCCTCGTATTTCTTCACGGCCGACACAGTGATCAACACTTTGTCGTATGCGATCAGACTAACTGGATCGGAACCTTGCACATCACGTACATCAACGTGTGGCAGGTTGCGAGCAGCCAGGTACAGGTTCTGATCAACAGCATCCGAAACGATCAATACGTCGGTCAGGCTCATGTCGTTCAGCTTGCCCAGCAGGTCTTTGGTTTTCGGCGATTCAACGGCGAAATCCTGAACCACGACCAGACGATCAGTACGAACCAGCTCAGCGAGGATGGAGCGCAGCGCTGCGCGATACATCTTCTTGTTGAGCTTCTGAGAGTGGTCCTGAGGACGTGCTGCGAATGTGGTACCGCCGCCACGCCAGATTGGGCTACGGATAGTACCGGCACGAGCACGGCCAGTACCCTTCTGACGCCATGGGCGCTTGCCGCCACCGGAAACGTCGGAACGGGTCTTTTGCTGCTTGCTACCTTGACGGCCGCCAGCCATGTAGGCCACGACTGCTTGGTAAACCAGCGTCTCGTTGAACTCGCCGCCGAATGTCAGTTCGGAAACTTCGATCGCTTGAGCGTCATTTACATTTAATTGCATGTCAGCTTCCCCTTAACCGCGAGCCTTGGCTGCTGGACGTACAACCAGGTTGCCGCCAGTAGCGCCAGGAACAGCGCCCTTGTCCAACTGCAGATTGCGTTCTGCGTCCAGAGGCTCTACTTCCAGGGACTGCACGGTCACGCGCTCAGCGCCCATATGACCGGACATTTTTTTGCCCTTGAATACACGACCAGGAGTCTGGCACTGGCCGATAGAGCCCGGGACGCGGTGGGAAACGGAGTTACCGTGAGTATTATCTTGACCACGGAAATTGTGGCGTTTGATAGTACCTGCGAAACCCTTACCCTTGGACTGACCGGTCACATCGACCAGTTGACCAGCGGCGAAGATTTCTGCATTGATCAGATCACCAGCCTGGTACTCGCCTTCTTCAAGACGGAATTCCAGAACGGTGCGACCTGCGGCAACGTTCGCTTTAGCGAAGTGACCTGCTTGAGCAGCAGTCACGCGCGAAGCACGACGCTCACCGACAGTGACTTGCACTGCGCGATAGCCATCGCTTTCTTCGGTTTTGAACTGGGTGACGCGATTCGGCTCGATCTCAATGACCGTGACCGGAATGGAGACACCTTGTTCGGTGAAAATACGAGTCATGCCCGCTTTTCGACCGACTACACCAATAGTCATGTTGTAAACCTCATAAGTGTACGGGGCTTTCACCCGCTATGGCCGCCCATTTCAGAGCGTTACACGACTAAGACCCGAGTCTTAGCCGAGGCTGATCTGCACTTCCACACCTGCCGCAAGATCAAGCTTCATAAGTGCATCAACGGTTTTATCCGTTGGCTGGACGATGTCCAGAACACGCTTATGAGTGCGGATCTCGTACTGGTCGCGCGCGTCTTTGTTGACGTGCGGAGAAACCAGAACGGTGAACCGCTCTTTACGGGTAGGCAGTGGAATTGGACCACGCACTTGAGCACCAGTACGTTTCGCGGTTTCCACGATTTCCTGGGTGGATTGGTCGATCAGGCGATGGTCAAAAGCCTTCAACCTGATACGGATTTGCTGATTTTGCATTGGATTTCAGACTCCGGCTGCTATTCCCAGCGAGCGCAATACGCCCGTTAAAAGGAGGCGCAATTCTATAGACGAGCAATCAGGGTGTCAACCCAATAAAAAAGCCCCCGCAAGGCGGAGGCTTTTTTGGCAAATCAACGCTTAGGCGATGATTTTGGCTACGACACCAGCGCCGACGGTACGACCGCCTTCACGGATGGCGAAACGCAGGCCGTCTTCCATTGCGATTGGCTTGATCAGAGTGACGGAAACTTTAACGTTGTCACCTGGCATAACCATTTCGGTGCCTTCCGGCAGTTCGCAGCTACCAGTTACGTCGGTAGTACGGAAGTAGAACTGTGGACGGTAGCCTTTGAAGAACGGGGTGTGACGACCGCCTTCTTCCTTGCTCAGAACGTAGATTTCAGCTTCGAACTGAGTGTGAGGCTTGACGCTGCCTGGCTTGACCAGAACCTGACCACGCTCAACGTCGTCACGCTTGGTGCCGCGCAGCAGAACGCCGCAGTTCTCGCCAGCACGACCTTCGTCCAGCAGCTTGCGGAACATTTCAACGCCGGTGCAAGTCGTCTTGGTGGTTTCACGCAGACCCACGATCTCGACTTCTTCCTGGATGCGAACGATGCCACGCTCAACACGACCGGTCACAACAGTACCGCGACCCGAGATCGAGAATACGTCTTCGATTGGCATCAGGAACGGCTTGTCGATAGCACGAACTGGTTCTGGGATGTAGCTGTCCAGAGTCTCTACCAGCTTCTTGACGGCAGTGGTGCCCATCTCATTGTCGTCGAGGCCTTCCAGAGCCATACGAGCAGAACCGATGATGATCGGAGTGTCGTCGCCTGGGAAGTCGTAGGTAGTCAGCAGATCGCGGACTTCCATTTCAACCAGTTCCAGCAGCTCAGCGTCGTCTACCAGGTCAGCCTTGTTCAGGAAGACCACGATGTACGGAACGCCAACCTGACGGGACAGCAGGATGTGCTCACGGGTTTGCGGCATCGGACCATCGGCGGCCGAGCAAACCAGGATCGCGCCGTCCATCTGGGCAGCACCGGTGATCATGTTTTTTACGTAGTCAGCGTGACCCGGGCAGTCAACGTGCGCGTAGTGACGAGCATGCGAGTCGTACTCTACGTGTGCAGTGTTGATGGTGATACCACGAGCTTTCTCTTCTGGAGCGCTGTCGATCTTGTCGAAGTCAACGCGAGCCGAACCGAAAACTTCGGAGCAAACACGGGTCAGAGCAGCGGTCAGAGTGGTTTTACCGTGGTCGACGTGACCGATGGTGCCGACGTTGACGTGCGGTTTGTTACGTTCAAATTTTTCTTTAGCCACGACAGTGAACTCCTAGCCTAAAGGGGCTGAATCAGCCTTGTTTTTTAACGAGAGCTTCGACGATATTCGACGGAGCTTCGGAGTATTTGGAGAATTCCATGGAGTAGCTTGCGCGACCCTGAGACATGGAACGAACGTCGGTCGCGTAACCGAACATTTCACCCAACGGAACCTCGGCGCGGATAACCTTGCCGGAAACCGTATCTTCCATACCTTGGATCATGCCGCGACGACGGTTCAGGTCACCCATCACGTCACCCATGTAGTCCTCAGGTGTTACAACTTCTACCTTCATGATCGGCTCAAGCACCACACCACCACCTTTGGAGGCAAGTTGCTTGGTCGCCATGGAGGCAGCCACCTTGAACGCCATCTCGTTGGAGTCGACGTCGTGGTAAGAACCGTCAAAGACGGTAGCCTTCAGGCCGATGAGCGGATAGCCGGCAACAACACCGTTCTTCATCTGCTCTTCAATGCCTTTCTGGATGGCAGGAATGTATTCCTTAGGAACAACACCACCAACCACTTCGTTTACGAATTGCAGACCTTCCTGACCTTCGTCAGCAGGTGCAAAACGGATCCAGCAGTGACCAAACTGGCCACGACCGCCGGACTGACGAACGAACTTGCCTTCGATCTCGCAGTTCTTAGTGATCTTCTCACGGTAAGAAACCTGCGGTTTACCGATGTTGGCTTCGACGTTGAACTCACGGCGCATCCGGTCTACCAGGATGTCCAAGTGCAACTCACCCATGCCCGAGATGATCGTTTGACCAGTCTCTTCGTCGGTTTTGACGCGGAAAGAAGGGTCTTCCTGAGCCAGCTTGCTCAGAGCGATACCCATTTTTTCCTGGTCGTCTTTGGTCTTCGGCTCGACAGCAACCGAGATCACCGGCTCAGGGAAGTCCATACGCTCAAGGATAATCGGCTTATCCAGTGCGCACAGGGTTTCACCAGTGGTTACATCTTTCATGCCGATCAAGGCAGCGATGTCACCAGCCAGTACTTCCTTGATTTCTTCACGGGTGTTGGCATGCATCTGAACCATACGGCCCACACGCTCTTTCTTGCCTTTAACCGAGTTCAGAACCGAGTCACCGGAGTTCAGAGCACCCGAGTAGACGCGCACGAAAGTGATCGAACCCACGAACGGGTCGGTCGCGATCTTGAACGCCAGAGCCGAGAACGGCTCGTTGTCGTCTGCGTGACGTTCGTCGTGACGAATAGCCGGATCATCCTTGTCCAGTTCCTTGTCGTCCGGGTTGATACCCTTGATCGCAGGAATCTCGACAGGTGCTGGCAGGTAGTCGACGACGGCGTCCAGAACCAGCGGAACACCTTTGTTCTTGAAGGAAGAACCGCAAACTGCCAGAACGATTTCGCCGGCAATAGTACGCTGACGCAGAGCGGCCTTGATCTCTTCGAGAGTCAGCTCTTCGCCTTCCAGGTACTTGTTCATCAGCTCTTCGTTGGCTTCGGCAGCAGCCTCAACCATGTTGCCGCGCCATTCTTCGGCCAGCTCTTGCAGCTCAGCAGGAATTGCTTCGCGACGAGGGGTCATCCCCTTGTCAGCGTCATCCCAATAAACAGCTTCCATGGTCATCAGATCGATCTGGCCCTGGAAGTTGTCTTCCGAACCGATTGCCAGCTGAATAGGCACCGGAGTGTGACCCAAACGCTGCTTGATCTGACCTACAACGCGCAGGAAGTTCGCACCAGCACGGTCCATCTTGTTTACATAAACAAGACGTGGAACGCCGTATTTGTTGGCTTGACGCCATACGGTTTCCGACTGCGGCTCAACACCCGAAGTACCACAGAACACAACGACCGCGCCGTCGAGTACGCGCAGCGAGCGCTCTACTTCGATGGTGAAGTCAACGTGGCCCGGGGTATCGATGATGTTGAAGCGATAGCGGTCTTTATGCTGCTTGACAGAACCCTGCCAGAAAGCAGTGGTGGCAGCAGAAGTAATGGTAATACCACGCTCCTGCTCCTGCACCATCCAGTCCATGGTCGCGGCGCCATCATGCACCTCGCCCATTTTGTGGTTCACGCCGGTGTAAAAAAGGACGCGCTCGGTGGTGGTGGTTTTACCAGCATCCACGTGAGCCACGATACCAATGTTACGGTAGCGGTTAATCGGAGTAGTACGAGCCATAAAGCCCTCGCAAAAATAGTGACGCTGAGATTAGAAGCGGTAGTGCGAGAAAGCCTTGTTGGCTTCAGCCATACGGTGCACGTCTTCACGCTTCTTGACCGCAGCACCTTTGCCCTCAGCGGCGTCCAACAGTTCGCCAGCCAAACGCAGAGCCATAGACTTCTCACCGCGCTTGCGCGCGAAGTCTACCAGCCAACGCATTGCCAGAGCATTACGACGGGATGGACGAACTTCGACCGGAACCTGGTAAGTAGCACCACCAACGCGGCGCGACTTCACTTCGACCAGCGGAGCGATGGCGTCGAGTGCTTTTTCGAAGAGTTCCAGGGGATCGGTACCAGCCTTACGAGCCTTGACTGTGTCCAGGGCACCGTAAACGATACGTTCGGCAACGGCTTTTTTACCGCTTTCCATTACGTGGTTCATGAACTTGGCGAGAATCTGCGACCCGTACTTCGGATCGTCAAGAATCTCACGTTTTGCTGCTACGCGACGTCTTGGCATGATAAGCCCTCAAACGGTCTTCAGGTTCGCTCGGGACAGCGCAGGAAATGCATCGCCCGACCTTACTCTTATCGACACAATAAAATTTATGAACAACTGCAAGACGGCCGAATTACTTCGGACGCTTGGTACCGTATTTCGAACGACCCTGGTTACGACCTTTAACACCGGAGGTATCCAACGAACCGCGAACGGTGTGGTAACGAACACCTGGCAAGTCTTTTACACGGCCGCCACGAATCAGGACGACGCTGTGCTCTTGCAGGTTGTGGCCTTCACCACCGATGTACGAGGAAACCTCGAAACCGTTGGTCAGACGCACACGGCATACTTTACGCAGTGCCGAGTTAGGTTTTTTCGGCGTAGTGGTGTACACGCGAGTGCACACGCCACGACGATGCGGGCAGTTCTGCAGCGCAGGCACGTCGGATTTCTCGACGATACGCTTACGCGGCTGACGTACCAGCTGGTTGATAGTTGCCATCTACTAGCTCCACTGTTGTCTTGCGACGCTATTGTCTTACAAGAAAAGCAAAATGGCAGGACATTGTCCCGCCAGATTTAGGGGTACAAGAGTCTAAAGACGATCCTTCCCCCAGTCAAGGCAAAGCCCCGACCTCATGACCACCCGCCCTCACAGCAACAGCCTGTCAGTGATGGGCGGACATGAAAATCAGGGCCCTACTCTCAATTACTGCTTGAGTTCAACGCTTCGGTCAGCGCGGCTTCAACTTCGCTCGCGCTCACACGCAACGGCTTGTCAGCATCACGACGACGCTTACGCTCGCTGTGATAGGCCAAACCGGTACCGGCCGGGATTAGACGACCCACCACCACGTTTTCTTTCAGGCCGCGCAGGTAATCGCGCTTGCCAGTTACCGCCGCCTCGGTCAGAACGCGAGTGGTTTCCTGGAAGGAAGCCGCCGAGATGAACGATTCGGTGGACAGCGACGCCTTGGTAATACCGAGCAGCACACGAGTGAATTTCGAAATGAATTTCTCGTCCTGCGCCAGACGCTCGTTCTCGACCAATACGTGCGTCAACTCCATCTGGTCACCCTTGATGAAGCTTGAATCGCCCGACTCGCTGATCTCGACTTTACGCAGCATCTGACGAAGGATCGTTTCGATGTGCTTGTCGTTGATCTTCACGCCCTGCAGACGGTAAACATCCTGAATCTCGTTGACGATGTACTTCGCCAGCGCACTGACACCTAGCAAGCGCAGGATATCGTGTGGATCGCTAGGACCGTCGGAGATAACCTCACCGCGGTTAACTTGCTCACCTTCAAAGACGTTCAGATGACGCCACTTCGGAATCAACTCTTCGTACGGATCACTACCGTCATTCGGAGTGATGACCAGGCGACGCTTACCTTTAGTCTCTTTACCGAACGCGATCGTACCGCTGACCTCTGCCAGGATCGACGCTTCTTTCGGACGACGCGCTTCGAACAAATCGGCAACGCGCGGCAGACCACCGGTAATGTCACGAGTCTTGGAAGTCTCTTGTGGAATACGGGCAATAACATCACCCACCCCCACTTGAGCGCCGTCCGCGACGCCGACCAAAGCGTTCGCAGGCAGGAAGTACTGAGCCGGAACGTCGGTACCCGGAAGCAACAGATCCTTACCGTCGACACCCACCATCTTGACCGCAGGACGAATGTCTTTACCTGCTGCCGGACGGTCTTTGGCATCCAGTACTTCGATGTTGGTCAAACCGGTCAGTTCGTCGGTCTGGCGCTTGATCGTAATACCTTCTTCCATGCCCACGTAGGTCACGGTACCTTTCATTTCGGTAACGATCGGGTGAGTGTGCGGGTCCCACTTGGCTACGATCGAGCCAGCGTCAACCTTGTCACCTTCTTTCACCGAAATCACTGCACCGTAAGGCAGTTTGTAGCGCTCACGCTCACGACCGAACTCGTCAGCAATGGCAAGCTCGCCGGACCGCGATACCGCCACAAGGTTGCCATCCAGACGCTCAACATGCTTCAGGTTATGCAAGCGGACAATACCGCCGTTTTTGACCTGAACGCTGTCGGCTGCAGAAGTACGACTGGCCGCACCACCGATGTGGAACGTACGCATTGTCAGCTGTGTACCTGGCTCACCGATCGACTGAGCGGCGATTACACCGACAGCTTCACCAATGTTTACCTGGTGACCACGTGCAAGATCACGGCCGTAGCACTTCGCGCAAATACCGTAACGAGTTTCGCAGCTGATTGGCGAGCGCACGATGACTTCGTCGATGCTGTTCAGCTCGATGAATTCAACCCACTTCTCGTCCACCAGCGTGCCAGCCGGAACGATAACGTCCTCAGTACCCGGCTTGAACACGTCACGCGCAATTACACGACCCAGTACGCGCTCACCCAAAGGCTCGACAACGTCGCCGCCTTCAATGTGCGGCGTCATGAGCAGACCTTGCTCCGTACCGCAATCGACTTCGGTGACAACCAAGTCTTGCGCTACGTCTACCAAACGACGTGTCAGGTAACCGGAGTTAGCGGTTTTCAACGCGGTATCCGCGAGACCTTTACGAGCACCGTGAGTCGAGATGAAGTACTGCAGTACGCTCAGACCTTCACGGAAGTTCGCTGTAATTGGCGTCTCGATGATCGAGCCATCTGGCTTGGCCATCAGACCACGCATACCGGCCAACTGGCGAATCTGGGCTGCGGAACCCCGCGCACCCGAGTCAGCCATCATGTACATCGAGTTGAAGGACTCTTGGTCCACAGTCTCGCCGTGACGGTCGACAACCTTCTCTTTGGAGAGATTGGACATCATCGCCTTGGAGACTTCGTCGTTCGCCTTGGACCAAAGGTCGATCACCTTGTTGTACTTCTCGCCCTGAGTAACCAGGCCGGACGCATACTGGCTTTCGATTTCTTTAACTTCTTCGGTCGCAGCATCGATGATGCGAGCTTTCTCATCCGGGATAACGAAGTCGTTAACGCCGATCGAGACACCCGAAATCGTCGAATAGGCAAAACCGGTGTACATCAACTGGTCAGCGAAGATCACGGTCTCTTTCAGACCAACCACGCGGTAGCATTGGTTGATCAGTTTTGAGATCGCCTTTTTCTTCATCGGCTGGTTGACGACGTCGTACGACAGACCCGGCGGAACCACCTGGAACAGCAGCGCACGTCCGACCGTCGTGTCGACGATACGAGTGTTCTTGACGCTACCACCATCGCGATCGTTCACGGTTTCATTAATACGAACCTTGATTTTCGCGTGCAGAGCGGCTTCGCCGGCGCGGAACACGCGATCGACTTCTTGCAGGTCCGCGAATACGCGGCCTTCGCCCTTAGCATTGATCGCTTCACGGGTCATGTAATACAGACCCAATACAACGTCCTGAGACGGAACGATGATTGGCTCACCGTTCGCTGGCGACAGAATGTTGTTGGTGGACATCATCAACGCACGTGCTTCCAGCTGGGCTTCCAGCGTGAGCGGTACGTGAACAGCCATCTGGTCACCGTCGAAGTCGGCGTTGTATGCCGCACAAACCAGCGGGTGCAGCTGGATTGCCTTACCTTCGATCAACACTGGCTCAAACGCCTGGATACCCAAACGGTGAAGGGTCGGTGCACGGTTGAGCAGCACTGGGTGTTCGCGAATCACTTCTGCAAGAACGTCCCAGACCTCTGGCAGTTCACGCTCGACCATTTTCTTGGCGGCTTTGATGGTGGTCGCCAGACCACGCATTTCCAGCTTGCCGAAAATGAACGGCTTGAACAGCTCGAGAGCCATTTTCTTCGGCAGGCCGCACTGGTGCAGACGCAGGGTCGGACCTACGGTAATTACCGAACGACCCGAGTAGTCAACACGCTTACCGAGCAAGTTCTGACGGAAACGACCTTGCTTACCCTTGATCATGTCGGCCAGGGATTTCAGAGGACGCTTGTTCGAACCGGTAATGGCGCGACCGCGGCGACCGTTGTCGAGCAGCGCATCCACAGCTTCCTGCAGCATACGTTTTTCGTTGCGCACGATGATGTCCGGAGCGGACAGATCCAGCAGGCGCTTCAAACGGTTGTTACGGTTGATCACTCGACGATACAGATCGTTGAGGTCGGAAGTCGCAAAGCGACCGCCATCTAGCGGGACCAGTGGACGCAGATCTGGCGGCAGAACCGGCAGAACGGTCAACACCATCCACTCAGGCAGGTTGCCGGAACCCTGGAAGGCTTCCATCAACTTCAGGCGCTTGGACAGCTTCTTGATCTTGGTTTCGGAGTTGGTTTGCGGAATTTCTTCGCGCAGACGGCCAATCTCGTGCTCCAGATCGATAGCGTGCAGCAGTTCGCGGACAGCCTCAGCACCCATGCGGGCGTCGAAGTCATCACCGAACTCTTCGAGAGCTTCGAAGTACTGCTCGTCGTTCAACAGCTGACCTTTTTCAAGAGTGGTCATGCCTGGATCAATAACGACGTAGCTCTCGAAGTAGAGAACGCGTTCGATATCACGCAGGGTCATGTCCATCAGCAGGCCGATACGGGACGGCAGCGATTTCAGGAACCAGATGTGGGCAACCGGCGATGCCAGTTCGATGTGAGCCATGCGCTCACGACGGACCTTTGCCAGTGCAACTTCAACGCCACACTTCTCGCAGATCACGCCACGATGCTTCAAGCGCTTGTACTTACCGCACAGGCACTCGTAATCCTTGACCGGGCCAAAGATCTTGGCGCAGAACAGGCCATCACGCTCAGGCTTGAACGTACGGTAGTTGATGGTTTCCGGCTTTTTAACTTCACCGAACGACCACGAACGGATCATCTCAGGCGATGCCAACCCGATACGGATGGCGTCGAACTCTTCGACTTGACCCTGGTTTTTCAGCAAATTCAGTAGGTCTTTCAAGGCCTTTCCTCCTGGCGGAGCAGAGAGTGGTCATACCGACCCACTCTCGATTCGCGTCACGTGTTATTCGGTTTCCAGATCGATATCGATACCGAGCGAACGGATTTCTTTGATCAACACGTTGAAGGACTCGGGCATGCCCGGCTCCATACGGTGATCGCCGTCCACGATGTTTTTGTACATCTTGGTACGACCGTTCACATCGTCCGACTTCACTGTGAGCATTTCTTGCAGAGTGTATGCCGCGCCGTATGCTTCCAGCGCCCAGACCTCCATCTCCCCGAAACGCTGACCACCGAACTGTGCCTTACCACCCAGCGGCTGCTGGGTAACCAGGCTGTAAGAACCAGTGGAACGCGCGTGCATCTTGTCGTCCACCAAGTGGTTCAGCTTCAGCATGTACATGTAGCCAACAGTTACCGGACGCTCAAATTTGTTGCCGGTGCGACCGTCGAACAGTTGCATTTGGCCACTGTCCGGCATGTCCGCCAAGCGCAGCATCGCCTTGATTTCGCTTTCCTTGGCACCGTCGAATACCGGAGTTGCCATCGGAACGCCGCCACGCAAGTTCTTCGCCAGATCCAGAACTTCTTGATCAGACAGGTCGTCCAGATTTTCCTGACGGCCGCCGATCTCGTTGTAGATCTCGTTCAGGAACTTGCGCAACTCAACGACTTTACGCTGCTCCTCGAGCATACGGTTGATCTTCTCGCCCAGACCTTTGGCCGCGAGGCCCAGGTGAGTTTCGAGAATCTGACCAACGTTCATACGCGAAGGTACACCCAACGGGTTAAGGACGATATCCACCGGTGTGCCATTGGCATCGTGCGGCATGTCTTCAACCGGCATGATCACGGAGACCACACCTTTGTTACCGTGACGACCGGCCATTTTGTCGCCCGGCTGAATGCGGCGACGAATGGCAAGGTAAACCTTGACGATTTTGAGCACACCTGGTGCCAGGTCATCGCCCTGTTGCAGCTTGCGCTTCTTATCTTCGAACTTGTCGTCCAGCAGACGCCGACGATCAACGATATAAGCCTGAGCTTTTTCGAGTTGCTCATTCAGCGCGTCTTCAACCATGCGTAGTTTGAACCACTGCCCATGCTCGAGACCGTCGAGGACTTCGTTGGTGATTTCCTGACCTTTCTTCAGGCCAGCACCACCTTCGACAGAACGACCAACCAGCGCCTGACGCAGACGCTCGAAGGTTGCACCATCAACAATGCGGAACTCTTCGTTCAGATCCTTGCGGATCTCGTCCAGTTGGCTCTTCTCGATGGACAATGCACGAGCATCACGCTCAACGCCGTCACGGGTGAACACCTGGACATCGATGACAGTACCTTTGGTACCGGTCGGTACGCGAAGGGAAGTGTCTTTAACGTCGCTCGCTTTTTCACCGAAGATGGCGCGCAGCAGCTTCTCTTCCGGCGTCAGTTGGGTCTCGCCTTTCGGAGTGACCTTACCGACCAGAATGTCGCCTGCGCCAACTTCAGCACCTACGTAAACGATACCGGCTTCGTCAAGCTTGTTCAGCGCTGCTTCACCCACGTTCGGGATGTCAGCGGTGATTTCCTCTGGACCAAGCTTGGTGTCACGCGCCACACAGGTCAGTTCCTGGATGTGGATCGTGGTGAAGCGATCTTCCTGAACAACACGCTCAGACAGGCAGATGGAGTCTTCGAAGTTGAAGCCGTTCCATGCCATGAACGCGATGCGCATGTTCTGACCCAGAGCCAGTTCACCCATATCAGTGGACGGGCCGTCAGCCATGATGTCGCTACGCTGGACGCGGTCACCCTTGCTCACCAGCGGACGCTGGTTGATGCAGGTGTTCTGGTTCGAGCGTGTGTATTTGGTCAGGTTGTAGATATCAACACCGGCTTCTCCCGGCTCAACTTCGTCATCGGCAACACGAACCACGATACGGCTGGCATCAACAGAGTCGATTACGCCGCCACGACGAGCCACGACACAAACGCCGGAGTCACGGGCAACGTTGCGCTCCATGCCAGTACCTACCAGCGGCTTGTCGGCACGCAGGGTTGGTACAGCCTGACGCTGCATGTTCGAGCCCATCAACGCACGGTTGGCGTCGTCGTGCTCGAGGAACGGAATCAGCGACGCTGCAACCGAAACGACCTGCTTCGGCGAAACGTCCATCAAAGTGACGTCTTCCGGCGCCTTGACGGTGAATTCGTTCAAGTGACGAACAGCTACCAGCTCGTCGATCAGGTGACCTTTGTCGTTCATGGTCGCCGAAGCCTGCGCGATCACGTGATCGGCCTCTTCAATAGCGGACAGGAAGACGATCTCGTCAGTGACCAGACCTTCTTTCACCACACGGTACGGGCTTTCCAGGAAGCCGTACTGGTTGGTGCGGGCATAGGCTGCCAACGAGTTGATCAGACCGATGTTAGGACCTTCCGGAGTTTCAATCGGGCAAACGCGACCATAGTGGGTCGGGTGCACGTCACGAACTTCAAAGCCTGCGCGCTCACGTGTCAGACCACCAGGGCCCAGTGCGGAAACACGGCGCTTGTGGGTGATTTCGGACAGCGGGTTGTTCTGGTCCATGAACTGCGACAGCTGGCTGGAACCGAAGAACTCTTTGACCGCTGCGGCGACCGGCTTGGCGTTGATCAGGTCCTGAGGCATCAGGCCTTCGCTCTCTGCCATCGACAGACGCTCTTTGACTGCACGCTCAACACGCACCAGGCCTACGCGGAACTGGTTCTCGGCCATCTCACCGACGCAACGGACGCGACGGTTACCCAGGTGGTCAATGTCATCGACGATGCCTTTGCCGTTACGGATATCGACCAAGGTCTTGAGGACCGCAACGATATCTTCCTTACACAGCACGCCCGACCCTTCGATCTCGGTACGACCGATACGACGGTTGAACTTCATACGACCTACAGCAGACAGATCGTAACGCTCTGGACTGAAGAACAGGTTGTTGAACAGAGTCTCGGCTGCATCCTTGGTCGGCGGCTCGCCTGGACGCATCATGCGATAGATTTCGACCAACGCTTCCAGCTGGTTGCCAGTCGAATCAATCTTCAGCGTATCGGAGATGAACGGACCGCAGTCGATGTCATTGGTGTACAACGTTTCGATACGGACAACCTGTGCCTTGGCAATTTTGGCCAAGATTTCAGGGTTCAGCTCGGTGTTGCACTCGGCAATGATTTCGCCGGTGGCAGGGTGCACGATCGCCTTGGCAGTGGTGCGGCCAATGACGTAGTCGAGCGGAACTTCCAGCGCTTTGATGCCGGCTTTTTCCAACTGATTGATGTGCCGCGCAGTAATACGACGGCCTTGCTCGACGATGACCTTGCCCTTGTCATCCAGGATGTCCAGAACGGCAATCTCACCACGTAGACGCTGAGGCACCAACTCCAGGCTCAGGGATTCGCCCTGTACGTGGAAAACGTTGGTGGTATAGAAAGCGTCCAGCACTTCTTCAGTGGTGTAGCCAAGAGCTCGGAGCAAAACCGAAGCAGGAAGCTTACGGCGACGGTCGATACGGACGAATACACAGTCCTTGGGATCGAACTCGAAGTCCAGCCAGGAACCACGATAAGGAATGATGCGTGCGGAGTACAGCAGCTTGCCAGAACTGTGCGTCTTGCCGCGGTCGTGGTCAAAGAACACGCCTGGCGAACGGTGCAGTTGGGAAACGATAACACGCTCGGTACCATTGATAACGAAGGTACCGTTTTCAGTCATCAGGGGGATTTCACCCATGTAGACTTCTTGCTCTTTGATGTCCTTGATCGCTTTGTTCGACGATTCTTTGTCGAAAATGATCAGGCGCACTTTTACCCGCAACGGTACTGCGTACGTCACACCGCGCAGAACGCATTCCTTGACATCAAAAGCCGGTTCGCCCAGACGATAACCGACGTACTCCAAAGCAGCATTGCCGGAGTAGCTGATGATCGGGAAAACGGATTTGAAGGCCGCATGCAGGCCCACGTCGCGGAACTGATCTTTAGTCGCTCCCGCTTGCAAGAATTCACGATACGAATCCAGCTGGATGGCCAGGAGGTAAGGCACATCCATGACGTCCGGCAACTTGCTAAAGTCCTTGCGGATACGTTTTTTCTCAGTATATGAGTAAGCCATCAGCGTTCCCCAGCTTGGTCACCTGCTTGTTTGGCCTCCCCCGACGGGAGCGACCAGAAAATCGTGCAAACCCCATGGTTTGCGCCACCGTTCGAGGTGGTTGAAGCACGTTAGTGGCGCCGATCTGATCGGATGCCAATAACGGAAAAAGGCCGGTGGCAGAAGCCACCAGCCATCAGCCTTTCGCTCAACGCTTGGGCTGGAAACGCAAGGTCGATGCTTACTTCAGCTCGACTTTAGCGCCTGCTTCTTCCAGAGTTGCTTTGGCTTTGTCAGCAGCGTCTTTTGCTACTGCTTCCAGAACAATGGCTGGAGCGCCGTCAACTACTGCCTTGGCTTCTTTCAGGCCCAGACCGGTCAGCTCACGGACAGCTTTAATGACGTTGACTTTCTTCTCGCCAGCTTCGGTCAGCATGACGTTGAATTCGGTTTGCTCTTCAACAACAGCGGCAGCAGCAGCTGGACCAGCCGATGCAGCAGCAGCGCTAACGCCGAATTTTTCTTCAAAAGCTTTGATCAGCTCAACAACCTGCAGAACGGACATTTCAGCTACGGCGTTGAGGATATCGTCTTGAGAGATAGACATGACTCTAATTCCTGAATTGTGTGAGGGCCTAAGCGGCCTTCGAAATAAACAAAAATACGCGAGAGAGAGTGCGAGCCCTTAGGCTGCTGCAGCTTCTTTCTGTTCGCGAACTGCCGCCAGAGTACGAGCCAATTTGCTGGTAGCGCCTTGAATCACGCTCATCAGCTGAGAAATTGCTTCGTTACGGGTCGGCAAGGTTGCCAGTACGTCGATCTGATTAGCTGCGAGGAACTTGCCCTCAAACGCAGCTGCCTTGATCTCGAACTTGTCCTGACCTTTGGCGAACTCTTTGAACAAACGGGCAGCAGCGCCTGGGTGTTCGTTGGAGAAAGCGATCAAGGTCGGGCCAGTGAACGCGTCGTTGAGGACACTGTATTCAGTGTCAGCAACAGCGCGCTTGAGCAGGGTGTTACGTACAACACGTACGTATACGCCAGCTTCACGAGCCTCTTTACGGAGTCCGGTCATCGCGCCTACTGTCACGCCACGGGCATCAGCCACGACAGCAGACAGAGCGACTTTGGCAGCCTCGTTGACTTCAGCGACGATGGCCTTCTTGTCTTCGAGTTTAATTGCCACGGGTTTAACTCCTGCTTGTTACCGTTTCATCTGGCCGGAGCCGGATGTCGTTTTGGTGTCTGATTCGGTAAGGAACCGGGAGCACCATCTGCGTAGGCTTGTGGTTTAAGACTTGCGTCGCCTACGGTCTTGGATAGCCCCCGCCAGGCAGGGACCCCAATTTTTTTGCTAAGGCGCAGTTCCCTGCACCTTGGCGGTCTTACGCGTTCAACGAACCTTGATCGATGACCAAACCTGGGCCCATAGTGGTGCTCAGGGTAACGCGCTTGACATAGATACCTTTCGAGGAAGCTGGCTTGATACGCTTCAGGTCTGCGATCAGTGCTTCAACGTTCTCACGCAGCTTGTCAGCATCAAAGCCAACTTTGCCAACGGAGGTGTGGATGATGCCGTTTTTGTCAGTGCGATAACGAACCTGACCCGCCTTGGCGTTTTTAACCGCAGTGGCGACATCTGGAGTTACAGTACCAACTTTCGGGTTAGGCATCAGACCACGTGGACCGAGGATCTGACCCAACTGACCTACAACACGCATTGCATCCGGGGAGGCAATCACGACGTCATAGTTCAGGTCGCCGCCTTTCATTTCAGCAGCCAAATCGTCCATACCAACGCGATCAGCGCCCGCTGCCAGCGCAGCTTCAGCCGCTGGACCCTGGGTGAACACTGCTACACGAACGGTCTTGCCAGTGCCGTGTGGCAGCACAGTAGCGCTACGAACAACCTGGTCAGATTTACGTGGGTCAACACCGAGGTTCACAGCAACGTCAACGGACTCGCTGAATTTTACGGTGGACAGTTCGGTCAGCAGAGCTGCCGCGTCGTTGAAGCTATAGGACTTGCCAGCTTCAACTTTCGAAGCGATTGCCTTTTGGCGTTTGGTCAGCTTAGCCATTACACACCCTCCACGTTAAGGCCCATGCTACGAGCAGAACCGGCGATAGTGCGCACGGCTGCTTCCATGTCAGCAGCAGTCAGATCCGCGTTTTTAGCCTTCGCGATATCTTCCAGCTGAGCACGGGTAACAGTGCCAACTTTGACGGTGTTCGGGCGAGCCGAACCGCTGGTCAGACCAGCTGCTTTTTTCAGCAGAACCGAAGCAGGTGTGCTTTTGGTTTCGAAAGTGAAGCTACGGTCGCTGTATACAGTGATGATCACTGGAGTCGGCAGACCTGGCTCAAGACCCTGAGTACGGGCGTTGAAGGCCTTGCAGAATTCCATGATGTTCACACCGTGCTGACCCAGAGCAGGACCAACAGGTGGGCTTGGGTTAGCCTGAGCGGCTTTCACTTGAAGCTTGATGTAAGCGGTAATCTTCTTGGCCATGAGGCACTCCAATTACGGGTTCAAACGCCTCGAAAGGCTCCCCGGTTACTTGCGCGTTTATCCCAGTGACGACAAAACCCCACAGCCCAAGGCTGCGGGGTATGGGATTTCCAGCTCAGCTATGCCTTTTCGACCTGGCTGAACTCGAGCTCCACCGGAGTGGAGCGACCGAAAATGAGCACAGCCACGTGGATCCGGCTCTTTTCGTAGTTAACTTCTTCAACCGTACCGTTGAAGTCCGCGAATGGACCGTCGGTCACGCGAACAACTTCACCCGGCTCAAACAGAGTCTTCGGCTTAGGCTTGTCGCTGCCATCGGCCACGCGACGCAGTATCGCTTCGGCTTCTTTATCGGTAATTGGGGCAGGCTTATCAGCCGTCCCACCAATGAAGCCCATGACACGCGGAGTATCCTTGACCAAATGCCAAGTACCCTCATTCATGTCCATCTGAACAAGCACATAACCAGGGAAGAATTTACGCTCGCTTTTGCGCTTCTGGCCGTTACGCATCTCTACCACTTCTTCAGTAGGGACCAGAATCTCGCCAAAACCATCTTCCATGCCTGCCAGCTTTACACGCTCGATCAGAGAGCGCATAACATGCTTCTCGTAACCCGAGTAGGCATGCACTACGTACCAACGCTTAGCCACGGGACACCCTTAGCCGACGATCAAGGAAACAAGCCAGCCGAGCAGGGAGTCGAGCCCCCACAACAGCAGCGCCATAACCAAAACCACAGCCACCACGATTAGGGTAGTCTGGGTGGTTTCTTGACGAGTAGGCCATACGACTTTACGAATCTCAGCGCGAGCTTCCTTGGCCAACACGAAGAAAGCTTTGCCCTTGCCCGTCTGCAGCCCTACATAAGCAGCAGCAGCAGCAATTACGAGCAGAGCGAGCACGCGATACAGGATTGGCTGCGCCGAGTAGTATTGATTTCCGACGACACCCACTACGACCAAAAGGACTACGACGAGCCACTTTACGAGATCAAAACGGGAGTCTTGGGCTTCAGCCTTTGGATTCATCTACTAAAATCCTGTGAAAAGAAAGCCAGACACGTTGAACCGAATCTGGCAGGTCAGGAGGGAATCGAACCCCCAACCTACGGTTTTGGAGACCGTCGCTCTGCCAATTGAGCTACTGACCTAAAAGCAAAATCAGGCCGACCATTATGCGGACCTGACAAGAAGATTTCAACAGCTATTCGACGAACCTTTTGCGACTCACCAAACAACCGCAGGCTTTCACTTGCCACCTGAATACAACAAAACCAGGCGACTCGCGACACCTAAAACAAAGGCAGATACTTTCATATCTGCCTTAGTAATGGAGCTCTTGAGCGGATTTGAACCGCTGACCTCACCCTTACCAAGGGTGTGCTCTACCAACTGAGCTACAAGAGCGAAACGCATTGCACAACCAACAAAACCTGGAGCGGGTAGCGGGAATCGAACCCGCATCATCAGCTTGGAAGGCTGAGGTTCTACCACTAAACTATACCCGCTGAGCTTGCTGCTTACGCTCAAATTTGGTGGAGGGGGAAGGATTCGAACCTTCGAAGTCGTAGACGTCAGATTTACAGTCTGATCCCTTTGGCCGCTCGGGAACCCCTCCTAAGCGAGCCGACATTCTATATGATGCCGACCTTCTGTCAACCTTTTTCTCAATAAAATCTTGAGGTTACAAACGTTGACTCAAGCTTCGCGTGCATTCCAACTTGTCTTGCACTGCGAAGCGGGCGCCATTCTATGCAAACTATTCTGTAGTTGCAATGCCTTCGCACGACATTATTTTACTTTTTAACTGCTGAAAATCCTGCCTTAACCTTCCTACCAGCACATCATCCACAAGACGCCTACTTTCAGGAGCTACTTTCAACCAAAACACCTCTCCCGAATCGTCCTGCCACCGACCAAATTGGGTCTGTATATCAAGGCTCGTTAGTCGCTGCTCCATTGTCCTGGCATCACCTTGCGAGACCCCACCCCCCAAGTATATACACTGGGCGCCCGCCGCTTTCGTGCCCCCCTCCAGCCGACCCGCTCCAGATTCGCTGAGGAGTCGAATATCCTGCTGAGCGCCCTTATAGAGGGACAGGGGCGTGACTTCCTTGGGTCTCAGAGGAGCCTCCTGTTGATGCCACACGTAATAAAATGCGTTCAACATAACCAACAGCAAAAATACCCACCGCATGACGACCTCACAAACCCTCAGATGCCAGGACAGCTGTCATCCGCACTACGGCCATACCTAGGACTGCTCACGCAGTCTCAGACTCAACTCCCCACCGCTAAATACGCGAACATCCTCTCCCACTCGCAACCGGAGCCCGCCAACCGCATCTACCCCAAGCACCGTACCCTCAATGGCGTTTGGACCCGAAAGCAATGTCACAGGTTTGTTTTGCCACAAATGATTGCGCTCCCACTCATCTCTAAAAGCGCCAAAGCCCTTCTCACTATGCGCCTCCAGATATTCGGCCAGGGCCACACTCAAGCGGGCTACAACTTGGTTGCGATCCATATCCACCCCCGCCTCAAGCGCCATGGAAGTCCAGGACTGATCGACCTGATCGGAAGACTGCATATTGACGTTGATACCAATGCCAACCACGACATGACACACATCAGCTGGGTCACCGGTGAGCTCCAGCAAAACACCGGCGAGCTTTTTTCGCCCTACCAAAATATCGTTGGGCCATTTTAGCCCAGCGTCTTCAACTCCCATTTCCCGTAGCATTTTCACAACGGCAAGCCCCACAAGGAGACTCAAGCCCTCTAATTGCCGCATCCCACCCTCAACCCGCAGCGCCAGGCTGTAATAGAGGTTCTGGGCGAAAGGACTGACCCACCTGCGCCCGCGCCGACCGCGTCCTGCTGTCTGTTGCTCCGCTAGAACCAGCGAAGGCAAAGACGCCCCTTGAGCCACCAGCCGCATGGCCTCCGCGTTCGTAGAATCGATGGTTTCGTAGACTCGAATATCCCAGCCAGCGACACCCTGATTATCCTTGAGCCATTTCATGTCCAATAGGGAAATGGGTCTAGCCAAGCGATATCCCCGACCACGCACCTTATGAATTTCAATTCCTGTTTCGACTTGCAGCTGCTGGAGCTTTTTCCATACGGCACTGCGACTGACCCCGAGCACATGGCCCAAGTCTTCACCAGAATGGAACGCACCATCCCCCAGAAGCCTCAACAACGTCTGCATTTGTCATACGCCTTGCAATGAGGGACGCATAATATCCGCGCGCACCATCAATGCATAGAAGCCAAATCGCGACCTGGTCTGTTGAGATTTTTTCCGCGCGCAAAAACAAAACCCCATCTGCTTTCGCAAATGGGGTTCTGGAATTTAATCTTGACGATGACCTACTCTCACATGGGGAAACC
>NZ_JBIVNG010000023.1:0-33172 GCF_044753445.1 Pseudomonas sp. NPDC088368 | reverse complement strand
CACGGTCTGTACTGCTGCTAACAGTCAGAAGCTGGCTTTTGGTCCCACCCACCCCTTCGAGTCTTACCATACAAGCTGGCTTGCCTGCGATCTGCTGCGCAGCGGCAGTAGAATCAGGCGCCTCGGTTGTGTCAGGCACTACGCGTTAGCCGGGTTTGCTGGCGCTGCGCACCAGATCGTAGGCAAGGTGGAGCGCCACCCCGGCACTCCCACGGCCTCCGGCCAGAATCAAAAGCACCTCGCACCTCGAGAGCTTTCCGCCAGAATCAAAACAGCGTCGTAAGTTAGCTACTGCCCCTCCAGCCACCCACGAACCCGACGAAACAGTTGTTCCTGTTCCATCGCCGCGTGGCCCGGAATAGCGTTCAGCGTCACCTGAGTGAAACGCGCGTTTTTCACGCGCTTGCTGGCGTTGAGCCGGTCTTGAGCCTGTTGCCGGGGTACGGGACGGTCCTTGCTGACAAAGTCTGCGGTGGCGACTTTGAGGGTCGGCAACACTTCCAGCAATGAAGGCGTGTCGGTTCCGGTGTCGACGGCGGTGATCATCACCAGCTTTTGAATCGCAGGCGAAGGGCGCTCGCTCATGTATCGAGCTGCCCAGTACGCCCCGGTGCCGTGACCCAGGAGCACGATGCTGTGCGCTTTGTTTTGTTGCGCGAACGCGATGGCGCTGTCGATACGGGCGAAGATTTTATCGGCATTGGCTTTGGCGATTTCTGCCTGAGCCGCCGCTTGTTCGGCGGCAGCGGCGGCCTCGGCTTCGGCGCTGGCGGCAGGATCAGCGGGCTTGGCGGGTGCGTCTTTTGCCTTGTCTTTGTCCGCAGCGGGCTTGTCACCTGTTGTCGGCGTATCGGCCGTGCGTGCGAAGACGCCGTCGATGTACGCATCGGGCAAACTCAGGCTCAAGCTGGACCAGCCCACATCTGGCAGCTTGCGGCGCAGCGGGCCGACCGTGTCAGGCCAGTCGGCTGACTCGTCGGCGCCCGGCACGATCACCACCGCGCCCTTGGCTTCGTCTGCGTTGGCGGGTTTCCACAAGGCCAAGAAGTTTTGCTCTCCGGCCTGCAATTGCTGCTGCTCAGCCTTGGGCACCTGGCGTTCCAAAGCCAGCGTGTCTTCCTGGCTTCGGGAGGGAAGCGAGGCGCGCTCGACTGGGGCTTCAGTGGGTTTGGCGTCTTTTGCGGGAGCGGGGTCCGCCGCCATTGCCATCGGATAGCAAGGTAATATCAGCGTCAGGCAAATCGCGGGAAACATTGCGCGAAGGGTGTAGGGCATCGGATATTCCAAAGGCCGGAAACAATTCCAGCAGCCTAATGGGTTGATGACGGTTTGTCAGGCCGGGTATAGCGCCTGAGATCAGAGCGGCGCACACGATTGATCGAGGATTCAGGGACGTGGAGATGACAGGTTGAGAATCCGCATGCGGTGCCTTTGGGTTATCGGCGGTCCGAGGGCACTCTTGATGTGTTTGCTGCTCGGCGTGCTGTCATCGAGCGTGCTGGCCGGGGTTCCCACTGCGCCGCCGGACACCCTGACCCGCAATCAGCGCGACTGGCTCAATCAGCGTGGACAATTACGCGTCGGTCTTGTGTTGCAGGCGCCGTACGCGCAATTCGACCGACGCGCCCAGGTCTTGTCCGGCGCCAACGTGGATCTGGTCAATCTCATGGCCAGGACCCTGCAAGTCGAGCTGCTGTGGCGCAACTTTTCCGATCAGGCCGAGCTTGAAAAAGCCTTGAGCAAGGGCGAGATCGACTTCGCGCCCGGCCTTACGCAAACGCCCGCCGGGCTGCGCATGTGGCTGTATTCCGACCCGTACATGCGCGTTCCACAGCTGGTGGTCGGCGAACGCGATGGCTCCGGCGCCGTGGATTTGGAGAAGCTCGACAGCAACGTACGCGTGGCTGTGCGCATGCCCAGCGCCACGGCCGATTATCTGCGCGCCAACTACACCCACCTCAACGTGCAAGGCGTGCCGCTCGAACGCCAAGCCTTGCAACTGTTACTCAGTCAGCAGGCGCGTTACGCGGTGGTCGATGAAGCGCAGCTGAGTCGCCTGTCGCGGGAAAGTGAGTTCGCCGGGTTGGCTGTGGTCGGCGACATCGGTTACCCCCAATTGCTGCGCGTGGCGTCACGGCGAGATGCGCCGGAATTGGCGGACATCATCAGCAAGGCGTTGAATGTGATCGCGCCCAAAGACCTGGACCAGCTACACGCCCAATGGCTGCAGCCCAAATACCCGCAAGTCAGCCAGTCTCCCGGCCTGTGGAAAAACATCGCGCTGCTGTTATTGATCCTGTTGCTGGCCAGTGCGGCGGTCGTGATATGGCAGCGTAAGCAGCAGCGGGTTCTGGAGCGGGATTTACTGGCCGCCCGAGAGGACATCACCAAGCGTCTGGCCAGCGAGGAGGCCTTGCGCCTGGCGCAGTTTTCCATCGACCAAAGCACCGTCGGCATTCTCTGGGTGAACTGGGACAGCCACGTGCGATATGCCAATCAGGCCGCCGAAGCCATGTTGGGTTACGCGCGAGGCGGGGTGGTTGACCGTCCGTTGATCGACTTCGAGCCGGGACTGAACATGGACCGCTGGCTGAATCTCTGGAAAAACGCACGCTCCAGCGACGAAGGCCCGCAGAACTTCGAAAGCAATTGCGTGCGCGCCGACGGCAGCATCTTGCCCGCTGACGTGTCCCTGAGTTTTCTGCGTTTTCGCGACGCCGAATACCTCGTGGTGTTCATCACCGACGTCACCGAACGCCGCCGTTCCCTTGCTGCTTTGCAGGAAAGCGAGTCGCGATTGCAGGTGCTGGCTGAGCAGTTGCGCGAGCTGTCGGCGCATCTGGAAACGGTGAGAGAGGAGGAAAAGGCTCGCATCGCCAGGGAAGTTCACGACGAGCTGGGTCAGATGTTGACCGTGCTGAAGCTGGAGACGTCGATGTGCGAATTGGCCTACGCCGATCTCGATCCGGGCCTGCGCGACCGGCTGAACAGCATGAAGCGCCTGATCGCCCAGCTCTTCCAACTGGTGCGCGACGTGGCCACCGCGCTGCGGCCTCCGATCCTCGATGCGGGCATTGCGTCGGCCATCGAATGGCAGGCACGGCGGTTCGAAGCACGCACGCAGATTCCGTGTCTGGTCGAAGTGCCAGACAACCTGCCGACGCTGCCGGACGCCACGGCCATTGGCCTGTTCCGGATTCTTCAGGAGTCGCTGACCAACGTCATGCGCCACGCCGAAGCGCACACGGTCGAGCTGAATCTGAGCCTGAGCGATGGCGTGTTGTGCATGACGATTGCCGACGATGGCAAGGGTTTCGATCAGCTTGAAGATCGCCCGGCGTCGTTCGGCCTGGTGGGCATGCGCGAGCGGGTGCTGATCATGGGCGGACGATTGCATCTGGACAGCACGTTGGGAGAAGGCACAACCTTGCGTATCCACATTCCGCTGGAACAGGTTGCGCAGGAGCAAGTGCAGTGATTCGTGTATTGGTTGCCGAGGACCACACCATCGTCCGCGAGGGCATCAAGCAGTTGATTGGTCTGGCCAAGGACCTGCAAGTGGCGGGGGAGGCCAGCAATGGCGAACAGTTGCTGGAGGCCCTGCGCCACATCGAGTGTGAAGTCGTGCTGCTCGACATTTCGATGCCGGGGGTGAACGGTCTGGAAGCGATTCCGAGGATTCGCGCACTGAACAACCCGCCCGCGATTCTGGTGCTGTCGATGCACGATGAAGCGCAAATGGCGGCACGTGCGTTGAAGATCGGCGCGGCGGGATACGCGACCAAGGACAGCGACCCGGCGCTGCTGCTGACGGCGATCCGACGGGTGGCGTCGGGCGGGCGTTATATCGACCCGGACCTGGCCGACCGAATGGTGTTCGAGGTGGGCCTGACCGACAGTCGGCCGCTGCATTCACTGCTGTCTGAGCGTGAGTTTTCGGTGTTCGAACGTCTGGCCCAAGGCGCCAACGTCAACGACATCGCCCACCAACTGGCGCTGAGCAGCAAGACCATCAGCACCCACAAAGCGAGGTTGATGCAGAAGCTCAATATCACGTCGCTGGCCGAGCTGGTGAAGTATGCGATGGAGCATAAGCTGGTCTGAAAACGACCTGTGGGCCAACGCCGGATCGCCCCGTGGAAGCGAACTCATTCGCGAGGCGGTGGTTCGGATGATACGAATGCAGCGCCTGAAAACCCCTCATCCCGAATGAATTCGGTCCCACAGGTGCGGTGTCCGATCCAGTGATGTAATCAGTCCTACGAGCCTTTTAGAAATATCCCCCAAAGCCACATATCTATCCCCGCCATCCGTGTAGGGCAATCCCTACAACCAACCTTCCATCCCGCCTAGCTCAATCTCTCCTGCGCCCCGATTTGCGTGGTCTGTAGCCTCATCTAGGCTTGTCCACACGGTTGATTAAACAAAGGTGTGGGTAATGAGCAACGTCGATTCAAGCGCTGGGGCAAGTGATGTTCTGGTCAGCTTTCGTGGTGTGCAAAAGAGCTACGACGGCGAAGCCCTGATCGTCAAAGACCTCAACCTGGACATTCGCAAAGGCGAGTTCCTCACCCTGCTCGGGCCGTCCGGTTCCGGGAAGACCACCAGCCTGATGATGCTCGCCGGTTTCGAAACGCCGACGGCGGGCGAGATCCTGCTGGCCGGTCGTTCGATCAATAACGTGCCGCCGCACAAACGCGACATCGGCATGGTGTTCCAGAACTACGCGCTGTTCCCGCACATGACGGTGGCCGAGAACCTCGCGTTTCCACTGTCGGTACGTGGCATGAGCAAGACCGACGTCGCCGAGAAAGTGAAGAAGGCGCTGGACATGGTTCAGCTCGGCGCGCTGTCTCATCGGTATCCGGCGCAAATGTCCGGTGGTCAGCAACAACGTGTGGCGCTGGCCCGCGCACTGGTGTTCGAGCCACAACTGGTACTGATGGACGAACCGCTGGGCGCCCTCGACAAGCAGCTGCGTGAACACATGCAGATGGAGATCAAACACCTGCACCAGCGCCTGGGCGTAACCGTGGTCTACGTGACCCACGACCAGGGCGAAGCGCTGACCATGTCGGACCGCGTCGCTGTCTTCCACCAGGGCGAAATCCAGCAGATCGCTCCGCCGCGCGCTCTCTACGAGGAGCCGAAGAACACCTTCGTGGCCAACTTCATCGGCGAGAACAATCGCATCAACGGCACCTTGCTTAGCCAGACCGGCGACCGCTGCCTCGTGGCGCTTTCCCGAGGCGAGAAGGTCGAGGCACTGGCGATCAACGTTGGCCCGGCAGGCAGCCCGGTCACCCTGTCGATCCGCCCTGAACGCGTGAACCTCAATGGCCGCAGCGAAAGCTGCGTGAACCGTTTCTCTGGCCGCGTCGCTGAATTCATCTATCTGGGCGACCACGTGCGTGTGCGTCTGGAAGTGGCAGGCAAAACCGATTTCTTCGTCAAACAGCCCATTGCCGAGCTGGACCCGGCCATGAGCGTTGGCGACGTTGTGCCCATTGGATGGCAGGTCGAGCACGCTCGCGCGCTGGACCCGTTGCAGGACGCGCATTGATTCACCCGCGGTACGCGTAAATCGAGGCACCCAGAGGCGAATCGATCGCCCCATTGCTTAACCAACATTTGTTCGTGGAGAGAAAAATAAATGCTAAAGACATTGAAGCTCACCGCCTTATCGGTCGGCATGATGTGCGCGGCGCAAGCCATGGCAGCTGATCTGACTGTCATTTCCTTCGGTGGCGCGAACAAGGCGGCTCAGGAAAAGGCCTTCTACGCGCCGTGGGAAAAGACCGGCAGCGGCAAGATCATTGCGGGCGAGTACAACGGTGAGATGGCCAAGGTCAAAGCGATGGTCGACACCAAGAGCGTGACCTGGGATCTGGTGGAAGTGGAATCCCCGGAACTGTCCCGTGGCTGCGACGAAGACATGTTCGAAGAAATCGACCCCGCCATTCTGGGCAAGAAAGAAGACTACGTGCCGGGCGCCATCCAGACCTGCGGCGTGGGCTTCTTCGTGTGGTCGACCGTGCTGGCCTACAACGCCGACAAGCTGAAAACCGCGCCGACCGGTTGGACCGATTTCTGGAACACCGAGAAATTCCCAGGCAAGCGTGGCCTGCGTAAAGGCGCCAAATACACCCTTGAATTCGCACTGATGGCTGACGGCGTTGCGCCGAAAGACGTCTACAAAGTGCTGGCCACTAAAGACGGCCAGGACCGCGCCTTCAAGATGCTCGACAAGCTCAAGCCAAGCATCCAGTGGTGGGAAGCGGGTGCTCAGCCGCCGCAGTATCTCCAGTCTGGCGACGTCGTGATGAGCTCGGCCTACAACGGTCGTATCGCGGCCGTGCAAAAGGAAAGCAACCTGAAAGTGGTCTGGACGGGCGGCGTGTATGACTTCGACGCATGGGCCATTCCGAAGGGCGCCAAAAACGCCGAAGAGGCGAAGAAATTCCTCGCTTACACCCTCAAGCCAGAGCAGCAAAAGACTTACTCCGAGAACATCGCCTACGGTCCGGCCAACACTCAAGCGGTTTCGCTGCTGAGCGCCGACACCCTGAAAAACATGCCGACCACTCCTGAGAACATCAAGGATCAGGTGCAGATCGACGTGAAATTCTGGGCTGACTATGGCGAGAACCTGGAGCAGCGCTTCAACTCTTGGGCTGCCAAGTAAGCGTCACGCGTCACGTTAAACCAGGTGCGTTTTCTTTCCCGTTGCGGGAAGAAAACGCACCCATCGTTGAAAGATTTTGGAGTTCACTATGGCCACCGCCGTGCCCCTGACTGAAGGCGCCAGCCCGACCTTGAAGCAACGCCTGGCCCGTGCCGAGCGCGTCAACCGCTGGAAGGCTCAGGCACTGATCGCGCCATTGGTGATTTTCCTGCTGCTCGTGTTTCTCGTGCCGATCGCGGCGCTGCTCTACAAGAGCGTGAACAACCCGGAAGTGGTCGGCGGCATGCCGCTCACCGTCACCGAAGTCGCCAAATGGGACGGCAAAGGCCTGCCCTCGGAATCGGCGTACAAGGCGCTCAGCCAAGACCTGGCCGACGCCCGCAAAAATCAGACCTTGGGCGACCTGTCCAAGCGCCTGAACCAGGAACTCGCCGGATACCGCAGCCTACTCGCGAAAACTGCCCGCGCCGTTCCGTTCAAGGAAGAGCCTGCTTCTTATAAAGAAGCGCTGGAAGCCGTCGATGAGCGTTGGGGAGACCCCGCGTACTGGCAGGCGATCCGTCGCAACACCTCAAGCTTCACCCCCTATTACCTGTTGGCGGCCGTTGACCACCGCATCGATGACCTCGGTGAAGTGGCGCCTGCGACCCCCGATCAAGCGATCTACCTCGACATCTTCGCCCGCACGTTCTGGATGGGCCTGGTGATCACCGTGATCTGCCTGTTGCTCGCGTACCCCTTGGCGTACCTGCTGGCCAACCTGCCTGCCCGCCAAAGCAACCTGCTGATGATTCTGGTGCTGCTGCCGTTCTGGACCTCGATTCTGGTGCGCGTCGCCGCGTGGATCGTACTGCTGCAGTCGAGCGGTCTGATCAATGGCGCGCTGATGGCAATGGGCATCATCGACAAGCCGCTGGAGCTGGTCTTCAACCGCGTCGGCGTGTACATCTCGATGGTTCACATCATGCTGCCGTTCATGATCCTGCCGATTTATAGCGTGATGAAAGGCATCTCGCCGACCTACATGCGTGCGGCGATTTCCCTGGGCTGCAACCCGTTCGCCAGCTTCTGGCGTGTGTACTTCCCGCAAACCTACGCCGGTGTCGGCGCGGGCTGCCTGTTGGTGTTCATCCTCGCCATCGGCTACTACATCACCCCCGCGCTGCTGGGCAGCCCGAACGATCAAATGGTCAGCTACTTCGTGGCGTTCTACACCAACACCAGCATCAACTGGGGCATGGCGACGGCGCTGGGCGGTTTGCTGTTGCTGGCGACTGTCGTGCTGTACCTGATTTATAGCTGGCTGGTCGGCGCCAGCCGTCTGCGCCTGAGCTGAGGAGAATGACCATGTTGAGCCCTTATTCTTCGCCCGCAGAACGGGTCTGGTTTTACACCCTGCGCATTGTGTGCGGTCTGATTCTGCTGTTCCTGGTGCTGCCGGTGCTGGTCATCGTGCCGTTGTCGTTCAACTCCGGCAGCTTTCTGGTGTACCCGCTGCAAGGCTTCTCGCTGCACTGGTATCAGGATTTCTTCAACTCCGCAGAGTGGATGCGCTCACTGAAGAACAGCATGATCGTCGCCCCTGCCGCAACGCTGCTGGCCATGGGCTTCGGCACGCTGGCGGCGATTGGCCTGACCCGCAGTAACTTCCCCGGCAAGTCGCTGGTGATGGCGTTGGTCATCTCGCCGATGGTGGTGCCAGTGGTAATCGTGGGCGTCGCGAGCTACCTGTTCTTCGCGCCCTTGGGTTTGGGCAACAGCTACACCTCGCTGATTTTGGTGCACGCGGTGTTGGGTGTGCCGTTCGTGATCATCACCGTGTCGGCCACGCTGCAAGGCTTTAACTATAACTTGGTGCGTGCTGCCGCCAGCCTGGGTGCTTCACCGGTCACAGCGTTTCGCCGCGTGACATTGCCGCTGATTGCGCCGGGCGTGATTTCCGGGGCGTTGTTCGCCTTCGCGACGTCGTTCGATGAAGTGGTGGTGACGCTGTTCCTCGCCGGCCCCGAGCAAGCGACCTTGCCGCGCCAGATGTTCAGCGGCATCCGTGAAAACCTCAGCCCGACCATTGCCGCTGCTGCAACGCTGCTGATTGGTTTCTCGGTGATCCTGCTGCTGGTGCTGGAATGGTTGCGTGGGCGCAGTGAAAAATTGCGTACGGCGGTGGAATGATAGGTTTGAGTTGAAATGCTTTCCCCTGTGGGAACCGGCTAGCTGGCTCCCACAGGTAAGACGCGTTTCTCAAGACCGACGTCGCCTCACCTATCTTCCACGCAGCGTTTAAACTTCACCGCTCCTCACCCCGTCATGGAGCTCCTCGGTGAACGTCAACGACGCCAGTTTCGAAGAACTGCTCAACGCTCTGCACGACGGCGTCTACATCACCGATGGCGACGGCAAGACGCTCAAGGTCAATCGCGCCTATGAACGCTTGACCGGGCTCAGCGGCGCAGAGCTGGTAGGCCGTTCGATGCAGGAACTGGTCAAGGCTGGCGTTATCTCCCAATCAGCCTCATTGCGCGTTTTGCAAGAAGGTCGCCCGGTGTCGGTGATGCAGAGCCTGAGCCAAGGCAAGAAGCTCCTCGTCAGCGCGACGCCGATCCTCGATGCCGATCACCGGATTTCCTATGTCGTCAGCACGGTTCGCGACATGACCGAACTGCTGCGCATGAAGCACGAGCGCGACGAACTTCAACAGCTCAAGCAGCTGCGCAACAGCACCGCCAAACTCCACGCTGGTCAACGGGACAACCTGCTGCACTCGCCACTGATGGCCGATCAGGAAGTGTCCGGCCGGGTGTTCGCGCTCGCCCGGCAAGTGGCGGGCAGTTCGGTGAAGGTACTGCTGCAGGGTGAAACCGGCGTCGGCAAGACCCTTGTGGCGCAGTTCATTCATAACGCCAGCCCCCGCGCCAGCGAGCCCTTTCTGGCCCTCAACTGTGGCGCGTTGCCCGAGAACCTGATCGAAGCCGAACTCTTTGGTTATGCCCCCGGCGCATTCACTGGGGCGGGGCCGAAAGGCAAGCGCGGCCTGCTGGAACTGGCGCACCACGGCACCCTGTTTCTTGACGAAATTGGCGACCTGCCGCTGCCCGTGCAGGTCAAGCTGCTCAAAGTCATCGAAGAAAACCGCTTCATCCCCGTCGGTGGGCTGGAGCTGAAAGAAGTGGACGTGCGCATCATCAGCGCGACTCATCACGACCTCAAACAGTTGGTGGCGGAAGGGACGTTTCGCGCCGACCTGTTCTACCGACTCAATGTGGTCCCCATCAGCATTCCTGCGCTCCGGGAGCGCAGCGAAGAAATCCCGCCGCTGCTGCATTACTACCTCGGCAGCTTCAATGCGCGTTATGAGCGGCACATACAGTGGAGCCTCGAAGCGCTCGACCTGATGTGCGAGTACGCCTGGCCAGGCAACATTCGCGAGCTGATCAACATCGTCGAGCGACTGGTGGTCACCAACCAGAACGGGACCATTGAGGCACTGGACCTGCCAGAAGAAATTCTCAACCTCGACCCGAAAAACACCGACGACAGCCGCTTGCCGCTGCGCAAGGTGCTAGAGAACGCCGAACGCTCGGCGATCCGAGCGGCGTTGCAGGTGCACAAGACCACGCGGCTCGCCGCCAAGGCGCTGGGCGTGAGCCAAGCCACAGTGGTGCAGAAGATGAAACGTTGGGAGCGGTCTGATTAGAATTTCAATCAGACCGTCTCAATTCGATCATAAAACTGATCAAAACTGAGCGGTCAAACTCCCTTCTACCGACGTTCCTGTCACGCCCGCCCTTATACCCAAAGGCTTTGCGAGGTTTGGCACAGCTTTCGCTATCTCATTCTGCACGTCTTCCAATAAAACTACGTACAGGACGAGCCCCGATGAGTCTCTCTGCCTCCACCATCAGCGCCTTTAAAATTGCCAACAAACTGATCACTGGCCGAGGCGCCATTGAGCAGCTTTCCGCTGAACTGACCCGCCTCAACGTCACCAATCCTCTGATCGTCACTGACGCCATTCTGGTGAAGTCCGGTACCGTTGACCTCGCGCTGGCGCAATTGGGTGGCCGTCGTTACGGCATCTTCGATCAGGTCAAACCCGAGCCGGAAATCTCAATCGTCGAGGACTGCACCCGCGCTTATCGCGAAGGTGGGCACGACGGCCTGATCGGTCTGGGTGGCGGCAGCGCCATCGACATCGCCAAAGGGGTCGCCGCGTTTGCCGGTCACGAAGGGCCGCTGGCCGAGCTGTTCGGCGTCGATCTGGTGAAACGCAAAGGCCCTGCGCTGATTGCGATTCCGACCACCGCCGGGACCGGTTCGGAAGTGACCAACGTCGCGATTTTTTCCGATAAAGAAGCGCAACTCAAAAAAGGCATCGTCAGCGATTACCTGCTGCCGGACGTCGCGCTGGTCAGCCCGGTCATGACCCTGACCTGCCCGCGCAGCGTGACCGCCGCGAGCGGTGTCGATGCGCTGGTACACGCGGTCGAATCCTACCTGTCGGTCAACGCTTCGCCGATCACCGATGCCATCGCGCTCGGCGCCATCAAGCTGATTGCCAAGGCGCTGCCCAAGGCTTACGCCAACCCCTCGAACCTGCAAGCCCGCGAGGACATGGCCACCGCGAGCCTGATGGGCGGGATGGCATTCGGTAACGCAGGCGTAGGCGCGGTGCATGCGCTGGCCTACCCGTTGGGCGGCCGTTACAACATCGCCCACGGTGTCAGCAATGCATTGTTGCTGCCCTACGTGATGGAGTGGAACAAGATGGCCTGCGTCGAGCGCTTCCGCGACATCGCTGAAGCCATGGGCGTGCGCGTGGCTCACCTGAGCGACAAGGACGCCGCCGATCAGGCCGTCAAAGCCATGGCCGACCTGTGCGCCGCCGTGGACATACCGACGGGCATGCGCAGCTTCAATGTGCCGGAAGATGCCATCCCGGCCATGGCCGAAGAGGCGAGCAAGATCGACCGCCTCATGCGCAACAATCCGCGCAAATTGACCGCTGCCGACATCGAGAAAATCTACCGCGCAGCCTATTGATCCCGAAAAGCCACAGCGCCCTGCTCCCAACACGGGCGTTTGCCGCCACAAGACCCACAAATAAGACCAATAAAACAGGTGCACTCAATGTCCAACACGCCTCAATCGCGGAGCGAAAGCCCCTACATCCCGCTCGGCCCCTTCAAGGTGCGCTTGCCGTTCATTCACTACACATTCGAGATGCCGGACTACCTGCAAGGTCTGCTGATGTGCGCTGTCGACCTGGCTGCCATCCCGCTGATGACCGAATTACTCGGCATGCCGTTCGAGGTGGCGCTGGCGGTGGTGATGCTCAACGGTCTGCTGTATCTCACGCATCATCTGCTCGGCGACCCGACGGTTCCCGGCTGGATCACCCCGGCGGTCCCTTTGCTGATGGCCTATTGCGCGCAATTCCCAATGGGCCCGGAGCGTGTCCATGCCTTGATTGCGTTCCAGTTGATGCTCGGGGTCTTCTCGATAGCGCTCGGCGCGACGGGCATGGCGAAGAAGGTCGTGGAATACGTGCCCTCAGCGATCAAGTCCGGGATCATCGTCGGCGCCGGTTTGAGTGCCGTGATCGCCGTGTTTCAGGTGGGCGGCAAATTCAACGTCCTGCCGTGGACCATCTCCATCGCGGTGGGCATCGCGTTCTATCTGATCTTCTCCCAGCACTTCAACGAGCTGAAACAGCGCAACCGCTTTTGGTGGAATTTCGCCAAGCTGGGGATCTTGCCGATCATCCTGCTGGCGGTCGTAATCGCGCCGCTGTTCGGTGAGGCCCCGTGGCCGACCATTCAATGGGGCATCAGCAAGCCGGACTTCGCCGGGCTGTGGAACAACTACACGGTGTTTGGTCTGGGCATGCCATCGCTGACGATGTTCATCTCGGCAGTGCCGACGATGCTGGCGGTCTACATCATCGTTTTTGGCGACGTACTGAGTGCGAAATCGCTGCTCGACGAAGCGGAAACCGTCCGCACCGATGAAATCGTCGACTACAACCCGGACCGCGCTCATCTGATCTTCGGTGCGCGCAACGCCTTCATGAGTATTTTTGGTCCCGACGTCGCCATGTGCGGTCCGAAGTGGGCGGCGATGCTGGTAGTGGTGATCGAGCGTTTCAAAGGCGGGCCAAAGGCGATGCAGTCGATCATCGGCGGCGTGGGCTCATTCCGTTGGGGCACCAACACAGGCTTGCTGCTGTTGCCGGTCGTCACGCTGGTTCAGCCGATTCTGGGTGTGGCGCTGTCGCTGACGTTGCTGATTCAGGGGTATGTGAGCGTGCGTCTGGGCATTCTCGAAGCGCGCAGCCAGCGTGACCTTGGGATCGCGGGCGTGATTGGCGCAGTCCTGGCCATCAAGGGCGCGAGCTGGGCCTTCGGGATCGGCGTGGTGCTGTGCCTACTGATCTACGGCAAAAACTTCTTCAAGGGTGAAGTGGACGGGACGTTCAGCAAAGACCTGAAGGCTGTGGACAGCAAGCCGGCCGCCAAGACCGAGCGCGTTCAGGAAGAAGCGTTGATCGACTGATCGACCCTCATCCCCTGTGGGAGTGAATTCATTCGCGAAAAGCAGTTCGGTCGCCGGTAATGTATTGTCTGCCCCGGCACCTTCGCGAATGAATTCGCTCCCACAGGTGTTCTGTGCCTTGCCGGAATCCTTGCGAACGACATGACCCAGAGCAGTCCGCTCGCCAGCAACGTCTGAGCTGTGCACAAAACCGCATTCATCCGCCGCACAACCCGCCTTTCAAACTCTGGAGTACAATGCGCGCCACCGTGATTTCGCTCAAAAAGGTGCGTCATGCAGCCCTTCGCTATTGCTCCGTCGATTCTCTCCGCCGATTTCGCCCGTCTGGGTCAGGAAGTCGACAATGTCCTGGCCGCTGGGGCCGACATCGTTCACTTCGACGTCATGGACAACCACTACGTCCCTAACCTGACCATCGGCCCGATGGTTTGCGCGGCGTTGCGCAAGTACGGCATCACTGCGCCGATTGACGTGCACCTCATGGTCAGCCCGGTTGACCGCATCATCGGCGACTTCGTCGAAGCGGGTGCGACCTACATCACCTTCCACCCGGAAGCGACCCAGCACATCGACCGCTCCCTGCAACTGATCCGCGAAGGCGGCTGCAAATCAGGCCTGGTGTTCAACCCGGCGACCCCGCTGAACCTGCTCGAATATGTCATGGACAAGGTCGACATGATCCTGCTCATGAGCGTCAACCCGGGCTTTGGCGGTCAGAAATTCATCCCCGGCACCCTCAACAAACTGCGCGAAGCCCGCGCGCTGATCGATGCGTCCGGTCGCGATATCCGTCTTGAAATCGACGGCGGCGTCAACGTCAACAACATCCGTGACATCGCCGCGGCTGGCGCTGACACGTTCGTGGCGGGTTCCGCCATTTTCAATGCGCCCGACTACAAAGAAGTCATTGAAAAAATGCGTGCAGAACTGGCGTTGGCCCGCGCATGAGCGGCTTCGAGCAGCTGTTTCCAGGTCGCCTGCCCAAACTGATCATGTTTGATCTGGATGGCACGTTGGTTGATTCGGTGCCGGACCTGGCCGCAGCTGTGGACAAGACCCTCAACCAGCTCGGGCGTGCACCGGCGGGCATCGAACGTGTGCGGGACTGGATCGGCAATGGCGTGCGCGTATTGGTGCGCCGCGCCTTGGCCAATGACATGGATCATTCTTCGGTGGACGAAGCCTCCACCGAAGAAGCGCTGGCGATTTTCATGGACGCCTACGGCGACAACCATTCGCTGACCCGCGTTTACCCCGGCGTGCGCGAAACCCTGAAATGGTTGCAGAAGCAGGGCGTGGAGATGGCGCTCATCACCAACAAGCCGGAGCGCTTCGTCGCGCCGCTGCTGGACGACATGAAGCTGGGCCGTTTCTTCCGCTGGATCGTCGGCGGTGACACGCTGCCTCAGCAAAAGCCCGATCCCGCTGCGCTGTTTTTCGTGATGAAAATGGCCGGCGTGCCCGGCTCGCAATCGCTGTTCGTGGGCGACTCGCGCAACGATGTGCTGGCCGCCAAAGCCGCCGGTGTTGCGTGTGTGGCGTTGAGCTATGGCTACAACCATGGCCGGCCGATTGCCGAGGAATCCCCGGCGCTGGTGATCGACGATCTGCGCAAGCTGATTCCCGGTTGCTTAGATGTGGGGGCTGAGATAACGTTGCCTCCAGTTGAAGCCCCCTCCTTTAGAGACTCCATCGTGGTGGTCACTCGCAATCTCTGGATGAAAGTCATGAAGGCCCTGGCCCGCTGGCGTTGGCGCGCCTGACTTGAATCTGGCCGGACGTCCGGCACGTTTGCACACCTGACCGTTTTACCCTCAGACCACGAGGCTGATCATGACCCGCGAAGAATTCCTGCGCTTGGCCGCTGAAGGCTACAACCGCATTCCGCTTGCTCTCGAAACCATTGCCGACTTCGACACCCCGCTGTCGATCTACCTGAAACTCGCTGATGAGCCGAATTCCTATCTGTTGGAGTCCGTGCAGGGCGGGGAGAAGTGGGGCCGTTATTCGATGATCGGCCTGCCGTGCCGTACCGTGTTGCGCGTGCATGAGCACACCATCAGCGTGACCCACGATGGCGTCGAGATCGAGCGTCTGGAAGCCGAAGACCCACTGGCGTTCGTCGAGACCTTCAAGGCCCGCTACAACGTGCCGACCATTCCCGGCCTGCCGCGCTTCAACGGCGGTCTGGTGGGGTATTTCGGTTATGACTGCGTGCGCTACGTCGAGCCGCGTCTGGGCAAGAGCCCGAACCCGGACCCGATTGGCGTGCCGGACATTCTGTTGATGGTGTCTGACGCGGTCGTCGTGTTCGACAACCTCGCGGGCAAGATGCACGCGATCGTGCTGGTCGACCCGTCGCAGCCTGAAGCGTATGAAGGTGGCCTCGCGCGTCTGGAAGCGCTGATGGAGAAACTGCGCCAGCCGATCACGCCACGTCGTGGTCTGGACCTGACCCGTCCGCAAGCCGCAGACCCGGTCTTCCGTTCGAGCTTCACCCAAGGCGACTACGAAAAAGCCGTCGACACCATCAAGGAATACATCTTGGCGGGCGACTGCATGCAGGTCGTGCCGTCGCAGCGGATGTCCATCGACTTCAAAGCCGCGCCGATCGATCTGTACCGCGCACTGCGCAGTTTCAACCCGACGCCGTACATGTACTTCTTCAACTTCGGCGACTTCCACGTCGTCGGCAGTTCGCCGGAAGTGCTGGTGCGGGTCGAAGACAACCTGATCACCGTGCGCCCCATCGCCGGCACTCGCCCTCGCGGCGCGACCGAGGAAGCGGACCACGCACTGGAAGTCGATCTGCTGTCGGACGACAAGGAAATCGCCGAGCACTTGATGCTCATCGACCTGGGGCGCAACGACACAGGGCGCGTCTCGGAAATCGGTTCGGTGAAGCTGACCGAGAAGATGGTCATCGAGCGTTATTCCAACGTGATGCACATCGTGTCCAACGTCACTGGCCAACTGAAAAGCGGGCTGACAGCAATGGACGCGCTGCGGGCGATTTTGCCTGCGGGCACCCTGTCCGGCGCACCGAAAATCCGCGCGATGGAAATCATCGACGAGCTGGAGCCGGTCAAACGTGGCGTATACGGCGGGGCGGTGGGTTACTTCGCGTGGAACGGCAACATGGACACCGCGATTGCGATCCGCACGGCGGTGATCAAGAACGGTGAGCTGCACGTTCAGGCTGGCGGCGGCATTGTGGCTGACTCGGTGCCAGCGCTGGAATGGGAAGAAACCCTCAACAAACGCCGCGCGATGTTCCGCGCCGTGGCGTTGGCGGAGCAGACGCCCGAGGCGTGATCGTCGACCTGTCGCCGCACAATCGTGCGGCGGACACGGTTTTCTGTGGGAGCGAATTTATTCGCGAAATGGGCCGGGCGACACAGATGCGGCGGCTGTATTACCATCGCGAATGAATTCGCTCCTACAGTTGAATGCGAAGTCAGAAATCCAGGCTCAACGCCAGATTCAGCCCTTGCTGCGTCACGTCATCATTCTTGCGCCAGTTGTACCCCGCTCTCAGCGTCAGATCAGGCGCTAATCGCTGACTCAACCCCACACTCGCCCGGTTCGAGCTGCGCTGGGGCTCATACCCCTGCAGATTGAAGTCCACCCCCGGCACGCTGTTCAGAGCGATGGTCACGTCTTGCTGATCCGTATCGAACTCCCGTTCGTGGGCCATTTCGCCGAAGAGTTGGGTCTGCGGCGTGACATCGAACTTGCCTTGCAGGCCCACGCCCAGGCGCTTGGATCGGCGGGTTTGATCGTCATAGTTGAGCGCGGTGGCGCGCGTGCTGTTCTCCGAGTAGCCGTCAATTTCGACGCGGGAGTAATCGGCGCTGATGAACGGCGAAACATGCCAGCGACTGCTCTGCTCGGCCAGGTCGTAGCCGAGTCGGCCGCTGAGTGCCCACAGATTGCCGTCAGTGTCGCCTTTTTCTGCGCCTTCGCTGACGCCCAGCGCGAACTTGCGTTTCAGGTTGTCGTAATCGAGCTTGCCCCCCGATGCTGCCAGGTCAGCCCACCAGTGATTCGCCCGAAACTGCACGAAAGCCGTGGCGATGTAGCTGTTGAGCTTGTAGTCCGAATCCCGTGGTCCGGCTTCAAGCGTTTGCCGATAGGCCCCGGCAACCAGCCCTGCGCGCCAGTCCTCGGCAAACCGGTAGCTGCCGCCGACGGTGAGGTTGTAGCCGTGACCGTCGCCGCTGGCGGAATTGCTTTGTGCGTCGAAGTCCAGTTTCTGACCGCCCCCGGCGACGATGGCGCGCCAGTCCCCGACGTTCTGCCAGTTCCCCCAATCCGCCAGCCATTGACTGCGCAGTTCATCCTGCTGCGCGCGCAACGTGCCGTTGGCCATTTCCGGCAACAGGGTGATTTCCCACGGCGCTGACAGAATCGAGTAACCGTAGTCGGCAATCAGACGCTGGCCCGCGACAGTCGGGTGCACGCCATCGTTGAACAGCAACTTGGTCGGGTCGGGCGAAGTGCCGTTGATGCCGTAAACGCTGTTGGCGCGGCAGCCGTTACCGCTGAAACAAGTGCCCACCAGATTCTGGTCCGCTGCCAAGCCGAATTGGGCGGGATTGTCGAGCACCTCTCGCACCAACCCCGGAACGTTCAGCGGGATTACTTCGGCGTTGATCTGCCCCAGACGGCTGACCAACTGCTGATTGAACACGCCGCTGAGCAAGGTCGAGGGACCTTGCAGAAAGGTCCCGGACACGGCGGGCGTTTGACCAATGTCGGGCAGCAGCCAGACCATGATGTAACGCGCTCCGGCCTGTGAGAGCACTTGCGCGCTGTCGGCCAGATTGTTGGCGGCGTTCACCGCTTGAGCCGGGCTGATGACGCGTCCCTGCAAAAAGTCATTCCCCCCTCCCGTCAGGTAATACAGCGCGTTAGGGTCGGCGCGGAAATTGTTCTCCACCAGATAGCCCGGCCGGGTGCGGAACACCGTGGTCACGCCGGTCGACGTGTCCGTGTTCGCCACTTGCGACTGTGTGGTGATGGCCGCGAGGATCTGGTCCGTCCGGTCGCCGCCGACTGCCCAGTTATTGCCATCGGGCAACCCCTGCGCCGTACGGACAGGCGAGGTCGAGGCCTGCAAATCGCCTGGCGCAACCCCCAGCATCCCGCCGAGCAACGTTGAAGAATTCAAACCAAAGGCTTCGCCGCTGCCGTCTTTGAACGTCGGCCCGGTGCGATTGGTGAAGCGCAACGTAGAACCCGCAGGTCCACCGGCATCGGGGAATTGTCCGGCGTCGGCGAGGCTGTCACCAAAGACGATCATCGTGGAGTAAGGGGAGGAGGCCGCGACTGCCGAGGAGCAGGCGAGGGAGAGCAGGCAGGCAGCAAAAGGCCAGCGCAGAGTGGTTTTCAGCATCGAGAGGTCCCTTCTTATTGTGTGGTGCTGTACCAGAAGGTAGCAGCCTCGATACAGGATGACTTGCCTTGGGTCAGTTGGATGCGCCATTCTGTGTTGGCGTCGAGGTTTGCATCTGCCTCTTGCCAACCTCGAAATGCCGCCAAAAAGCGTTCAGGACCTGCCACCCGGGCACTACGATATTGCGCCACATGCGGCGGTACGCTACTGTGCGGCAACGTATGAACGAGACCTTTCCTGTGTCGATTGTCAGCAGCTTCTTGATGCGTGTTATCAAGGCTCACGCCCGTTGGCGTTGGCGCGCCTGACTATTTCCCTGCCGGCCTTGCCGGACCTGTATTGATATGCCTTCTGTACCTCGGTTTAGTGCCGTTTCGCCGGACAAGCGCCCGCGACTCACCTGTGCACAACTGCGGGTATTGAAAACGGAAGGCCACCCTTGAAGTCAGTTCAAAAGGTTAAGCGCAAAATGCTGCTGATGATCGATAACTACGACTCTTTTACCTATAACGTCGTGCAATACCTGGGCGAACTGGGCGCCGACGTTAAAGTGATCCGTAACGACGAAATGACCGTTGCCGAAATCGAGGCCCTGAATCCCGAGCGCATCGTGGTCTCCCCGGGCCCCTGCACCCCGAATGAAGCGGGCGTGTCCATCGACGTGATCAAACACTTCGCCGGCAAGCTGCCGGTGCTGGGCGTTTGCCTGGGCCATCAATCCATCGGGCAGGCGTTCGGCGGCGATGTGGTACGTGCCCGTCAGGTGATGCACGGCAAGACCAGCGATCTGATCCACGAAGACAAAGGCGTATTCGAAGGTCTGAAACATCCGCTGACCGTCACCCGCTACCACTCCCTGGTGGTCAAGCGCGAGACTCTGCCCGAATGTCTGGAAGTGACCGCATGGACCCAGCTGGAAGACGGCTCGGTTGATGAAATCATGGGCCTGCGTCACAAGACATTGAACGTCGAGGGGGTGCAGTTCCACCCTGAATCGATCCTCTCCGAGCAGGGCCACGAGCTGTTCGCCAACTTCCTCAAGCAGACCGGCGGCACTCGTCAGGGTTAAGGGCAATTCGACATGGCAATGGATATCAAAACGGCGCTGGGCCGGGTTGTGAATCAACTGGACCTGACCACCGATGAAATGCGCGACGTGATGCGCGAAATCATGACCGGTCAGTGCACCCAGGCGCAGATCGGCGCGTTCCTGATGGGTATGCGCATGAAGAGCGAGACCATCGACGAAATCGTCGGCGCGGTTTCGGTGATGCGTGAGTTGGCAGGTCAGGTCGAACTCAAGACGCTGGATCGCGTGGTCGACATCGTCGGGACTGGGGGTGACGGCGCCAACATCTTCAACGTCTCCACGGCTGCCTCATTGGTCATTTCGGCAGCAGGTTGCACCGTGGCCAAACACGGTAATCGCGCGGTTTCGGGCAAAAGCGGCAGCGCTGATTTGCTGGAAGCGGCTGGCGTCTACTTGAACCTGACGCCGGTTCAGGTGGCCCGTTGCATTGACGCTGTGGGCATCGGTTTCATGTTCGCTCAAACCCATCATCAGGCGATGAAACACGCCGCTGGCCCGCGCAAGGATCTGGGCCTGCGCACACTCTTCAACATGCTTGGCCCACTGACGAACCCGGCAGGCGTTAAGCATCAAGTCATCGGCGTGTTCAGTCAGGCCCTGTGCCGACCACTGGCCGAGGTATTACTGCGTCTGGGCAGTAAGCACGTCTTGGTGGTGCACTCTCAGGACGGCCTGGATGAATTCAGCCTCGCGGCACCGACGTTCGTTGCCGAGCTGAAGAACGGCGCGGTCACTGAATACTGGGTGCAGCCGGAAGACCTCGGCATGAAGAGTCAGAGCCTGTTTGGGCTGGTGGTGGACAGCCCGCAGCAATCGCTCGAACTGATCCGCGATGCGTTGGGCCGTCGCAAGACTGAAAACGGTCAGAAAGCCGCCGAAATGATTGTGCTCAACGCGGGCGCAGCGCTCTATGCTGCTGATCATGCCTCGACGTTGAAAGAGGGCGTTGAGCTGGCGCACGACGCGTTGCACACCGGCCTCGCACGCGAAAAACTGGAAGAGCTGGGCGCCTTTACTGCGGTATTCAAACAGGAGAACGAAGGATGAGTGTGCCGACGGTACTGGAAAAGATTCTGGCCCGTAAGGCCGAGGAAGTTGCGGCGCGCCGTGCCAGCGTCAGCTTGTCCGAGCTGGAAACCCTGGTCGCCACAGCCGATGCACCCCGTGGTTTCGCCAAGGCGTTGATCGAGCAGGCCAAACGGAAGCAGCCCGCTGTCATCGCCGAGATCAAAAAGGCATCGCCGAGCAAGGGTGTGATTCGCGAGAACTTCCAACCCGCTGAAATCGCCAAGAGCTACGAAGCGGGCGGCGCGACGTGCTTGTCCGTGCTCACCGACATCGACTTCTTCCAGGGCGCCGACGCGTACCTGAAGGAAGCCCGTGGCGCGTGCAAGCTGCCGGTCATTCGCAAGGACTTCATGATCGACCCGTATCAGGTCGTCGAAGCCCGTGCATTGGGCGCCGATTGCATTCTGCTGATCGTTTCTGCCCTTGATGACGTGCAGATGGCCGAGCTGGCTGCCGTCGCGAAAGCCAACAAACTGGACGTTCTGGTGGAAGTGCACGACGGCGACGAGCTGGACCGCGCCCTGAAAACCTTGGATACCCCACTGGTTGGCATCAACAACCGCAACCTTCACACTTTCGACGTCAGCCTGGAAGTCACGCTGGACCTGCTGCCGCGCATTCCGCGCGATCGTCTGGTCATCACCGAAAGCGGCATTCTCAACCGTGCCGATGTCGAGCTGATGGAAATCAGCGAGGTGTATTCCTTTCTGGTGGGCGAAGCATTCATGCGCGCCGAGAAGCCGGGCGTGGAATTGCAGCGCCTGTTCTTCCCGGAGAAAGGCAATGCGGCGATCAAGGCCAGCACGCTGGATTGACGAAAAAGCGCGGTTTCGGCAGGCCCCTTCTCTGTAGGAGTGAGCTTGCTCGCGATAGCGTCGGTTCAAACAGTGCAGTGGTGTTTGATCCACCCCGATCGCGAGCAAGCTCACTCCTACAAGGGGCGTCGGGCCCATGAGGAGTTGAATGGCTATGACCGTTCGTGCGATAGACATCTGCGTTGAAGCCGGCCTCAAGGCCGAGCAGGATTTGCTGGCCTCGGTCTGCGCCGGGGATGCCGATTACGGCCTCTTGTTCTGGCGGCCCGATGATCACGCGCTGGTCATACCTAGGCGCTCAAGTCGCCTTGATGGCTTTACCGAAGCCAGCGAAACCCTCGCCGATCTTGGTTGGCCGATTCTCCTCAGGGAAAGCGGTGGCGAACCGGTGCCTCAATCCCCCGCCACGGTGAACGTCGCCTTGGTGTATGTGCAGCCACAATCCGAACCTGACCGCGATCGCATCGAAAACGCCTACCTGCGTTTGTGTCAGCCCATGCTTGATGTGCTGGGTGAATTGGGCGGCGCGGCCTCATTGGGCGAAGTCGAAGGCGCGTTCTGTGATGGCCGGTTCAACGTCAATCTTGACGGTCGCAAGATGGTCGGCACCGCCCAGCGTTGGCGACAGAGCCAAGGCGGCAAGCGGCCAGTGGTCTTGGCCCATGGAGCGATGTTGCTAGATAACGAGCGGGTCGAGATGGTCAACGCCGTCAACCGTTTCAATCAGATGTGCGATCTTGACCAGCGGTGTCGCGCCGACAGTCACATCGCGCTGCACGAACAGTTCGCCGCCCCGGATTTCCTCGACCGGCTTGCCGAGCGATACGCGAAACTTTTCGCAGAGCTGTAACGGCGATCAGCGCGTGCCGAACACCACCATGGTCTTGCCGCGTACGTGAACCAGCTTCTGTTCTTCCAGCGATTTCAACACGCGACCGACCATTTCTCGCGAGCAACCTACGATTCGGCCGATTTCCTGGCGAGTGATTTTGATCTGCATGCCGTCAGGATGAGTCATGGCGTCAGGCTGTTTGCACAGGTCCAACAGGCTGCGTGCCACACGGCCGGTCACATCGAGAAACGCCAGATCACCCACCTTGCGCGTGGTATTGCGCAGGCGCTCGGCCATCTGGCCGCCCATGGCGTACATCAGCTCTGGATCATGCTGGCTCAGCTCGCGGAATTTGGCGTAGCTGATCTCGGCCACTTCGCACTCGGTCTTGGTCCGAACCCAAGCGCTGCGCTGAGGCTCGGTGCTGGCTTGCTGGAACAAGCCAAGTTCGCCGAAGAAATCCCCGCTGTTGAGATAAGCGACGATCATCTCCCGGCCATCAGTGTCCTCGATCAGAATCGTGACGGAACCTTTGATAATCAGGTACAGCGACTCGGACTGTTCACCTGCGCAGATAATGTTGGTCTTGGCGGCGCAGCGTCGTCGCTGTGCGTGGGGGAGGAGCTTATCGAGCAGTTTCATTTTGTTCGGTGGGGTCATGACAACCATCGGTGTGTCCCGTAAAAAACTGCGCCTTCCGGCATTCTTATAGGTATCGGCAGTATTTCCGATTTGTCGCAGTTCAGCAGCGGCAATTCCCCTTTTTTTCAGAAATTTCCTACATTTCTGTCGCTTCTCGACATTTCCGGTCCACTCAGCGACATCTCGGCCCTGTGCTAAGCTGGCCGCCTTTTTTCAAGCATCGGAGTCCTGGGATGAAAGCGCGTATTCAATGGGCGGGTGAGGCCATGTTCCTCGGCGAGTCGGGCAGCGGTCATGTGGTCGTGATGGACGGCCCACCCGAGAGCGGCGGCCGTAACCTGGGCGTGCGCCCGATGGAGATGGTGCTGATCGGCCTGGGCGGTTGCAGTAACTTTGACGTGGTCAGCATCCTGAAGAAAGCCCGCCAGCCCGTTGAAAGCTGCGAAGCGTTTCTGGAGGCCGAGCGCGCCACTGAAGACCCGAAGGTGTTCACCAAGATCCACCTGCATTTCGTGGTCAAGGGGCGTGGGCTGAAAGAAACTCAGGTGAAGCGTGCGATCGAGCTGTCGGCTGAGAAATATTGCTCGGCATCGATCATGCTGGGTAATGCCGGCGTCGAAATCACCCACGATTACGAAATCATCGAATTGGGTTGAGGTACTCTGTATCGCAATGATTTGCTGGCGGGGGCAGCCATCACCGGCAAGCCAAAGCACAGCCCAAAAACCTGTAGGAGCGAATTTGTTCACGAGAGGTCAGTACATTCGACACCTTCCTGTCGCCTGTACCTACGTCTCGCGAATGAATTCGCTCCTACAGTAAAGCAGGCAACCTGCGGCAACGCTTAGATCAAACCCGATAGGTGCTCTTGGTCATGACCTTGGCCAGCAGGCTCATGCCAAACTTGACCGGCGCCGGGAACCGATAACCGCCCGCTTCGATGGCGCCTTCGGCATGTAACTCTTCGTCGGTGCGCATCTGCTCCAGGATCGCCCGGGACTTCTCGTCCTCGATCGGCAATTGCTCCAGATGCTCGTTCAGGTGCTTGCAAACCTGATCTTCTGTCGCCGCGACAAACCCCAGACTGACCTTGTCGCTTATCAGACCGGCCACCGCGCCAATGCCAAATGACATGCCGTAGAACAGCGGGTTCAGCACGCTGGTATGGCTGCCGAGCTGGCGAATGCGTTGTTCGCACCACACCAGGTGATCAATCTCTTCCTCGGCGGCGTGCTCCATCGCCTTGCGCACATGCGGCAGTTTCGCGGTCAGGGCCTGGCCCTGATACAGCGCCTGCGCACAGACTTCGCCGGTATGGTTGATGCGCATGAGCCCCGCGACGTGTTTTGCGTCGGTCTCATTCATCTTGGTGTCGGGTTGCACGATGGCGGGGGAAGGGCGATGAGCATGCGCGCTGGCGGGCAGCAGCGTTTTCATCGCGGCATCGGCCTGGAGCAGGAAGCGGTCGATAGGGGAGTAGTGACGTTCGGTAGCCATGGGCACCTCCGGATAAATCCATGGCGGCCAGTCTACCTCAATCGCCGTGACGAGGCTTGCCCTGCGTCAGCCCGCCGATGCCCGTGATAGACGCTCGGCGGGTGTAAGTCGTTGAAATCGCGACTTAGCCCGGCGGCCAGGTCATTTGACGCTTGCCCAACACGTGCATGTGAATGTGATAGACGGTCTGGCCGCCTTTCTCGTTGGTGTTCATCACCACCCGGAAACCGTCCTCGCAACCTTGCTCCTTGGCCAGGCGCTGCGCGGTGAAGAGAATGTGGCCCAGCAGGCCTTTGTCTTCTTCGGTCACGTCATTGAGGGTCGCGATGGGCTTTTTCGGGATGACCAGAAAGTGCACCGGCGCTTGAGGGGCGATGTCGTGAAACGCCAGCACCTGATCGTCTTCGTAGATGATCTTGGCCGGAATTTCCCGGTTGATGATCTTGGTGAACAGAGTCTCCACAGCCTTGTTGCTCCGTTTTCGAGAGGGGTGGGACGAGTGTACTGAGCGTGTCGGTTCACGCCCAGCCGTTTGTTGTTCCTTAGCCGGTCAGACGGATGTGCGTGACTTGAGGATCGACCCCCAGATTTTCCGCGTCATCCAGCGCCCGGCGTAGCGAGGCAGGCGAGTCAGGAAGCGGTTTCGCCAGCCCGGCACGATCACCGCGCGATTTTTGTCGAGCGCGCGGACGGTATACAGCGCGATCTCTTCGGCGCTCATGGTTTTATCGTTGGTGAACTTGTCCGCGTTGAGCTGCGCGGTTCTGAAGAACGACGTTCGCGTAGGGCCGGGGCACAGCACGGAGATCTTCACGCCGGTCTTTTTCAACTCTTCGCGCAACCCTTCGGAAAAATGCAGCACGAAAGCTTTGCTGGCGGCGTATGTGCTCATCCATGGCCCGGGCTGAAAGCCCATGATCGAAGACACATTGAGAATTTGCCCGCCACCTTGCACCGCCATCAGGTTGCCGACGGTGTGGCAGAGACGGGTAAGCGCCAGCACGTTGAGGTCCAGCAGATCCTGCTCCTGCGCCCATTCTTGCGCGAGAAACGGACCGCTGTTGCCGATGCCTGCGCAGTTCACCAGCAGGTCGATCTGGCGTTCACCCTCTTCCAGCTCCAGCAAAAAACCCGACAGCCGCAGCGGCTCGCCCAGATCGCAGGCGCGGAACAGCACCTCAACGCCGAAACGCTGGGTGAACTCAAGCGCGATGCTTTCCAGCATGTCCCGATGACGGGAAACCAGAATCAGATTGCGGCCACGGCGGGCCAGGGCTTCGGCCATGGCCAGGCCAATGCCGCTGGATGCGCCTGTGACCAGGGCGTAACGGGTCATGCATTTCTCCAATGTTGCAAATGTCGAGACCGCCTCCATGCGATCAGGCAGTTATTGATCGTCGTCGCCGTCGCCTGCATCGGGAGGCGTTGCGGGGTCAACCTGTACATCGGGTGTGGGCTGGTCCGAGTCGTCGTCATAAGGCAACGATTGTTCATATTCACCGGTTGTGGCTTTGACTTCCTCTTTGACTTTGTGGAAGCCGCCCAAGAGCGCTGCGACGAACACCAGAGCAAGGAAAACGACCCAAAGCACGGCGAGGACTTTCACCGCTCGGGTGTTTTTGGGCGGTGGCGGCCCGTAACGGTTAGGGCCCGCGTTGCCCGGGATCACCATCATGAGCAGTGGAAAAACGCTGTTCACCAGGGGTATCAGATTCAGCAGCAACAGCCACGCGGACCACCCCGCGTCGTGGAGGCGCTGAGCGCCCATCTGAATGCTCACCACAAGGAAGACGATAACCAGCACGGTGGCCAGCAGGCCTCCAGCCACCAGCGACATGCTCAGCACCCCAAAACACAAGGCCGCAAGCAGCATCGCCACGAAGCTCAGCACCATTGACCACGCCAGATAACGCAGGCGTCCGATACGACCCTGAACAGTGAAGACTTTTAATTCGCCTTCGGTTGGCCACTCGGTGGTCACCGATGCACGGGGCGGCGCATAAGGCGACGCAGCTGGCTCGAACGCCGGCTTCGCCTGAGCGGGCTCTTCAATTTCCTCCAGCGTCCATGCGACGGATGGTTCTGGCTCGATCCGGGCTTCGACACCGGCATCATTCAATGCCTTCAAATACCGTTGCGCATCATCACGGGTCAGGCCACGTTTGACCGTCATCGGTTTACCGGTGAATAGCCGATCGATACCGGACACATCACTCTTGAACAATTGCGCGAGATTGAGGCGAGCGGTTTCCAGGTCCACACCCGTTCGCAGCTGTCCTTCGAAAACGATCTTGAAGTGTTCTGCCATGCTTGGCTTCCTTGTCTTGGGTTAGAGGCGTCTAGTGCACTGGGATCAGAATGGCTTGACCACGACCAAGATGACGATCGCCAGCAGAATCAGTACGGGAATTTCGTTGAACCAGCGGTAGAACACGTGGCTGCGGCCATTCTCACCCCGGGCGAAGCGTTTGACCTGAGCGCCACACATATGGTGATAGCCAATCAGGATCACGACCAGTGTCAGCTTGGCGTGCATCCAGCCCTGTTGGAGGTAGCCGGGGATGAGTGTAATCAGCCAGATGCCAAACACCAGCGTGCCGATCATCGCAGGGCCCATGATGCCGCGATAGAGCTTGCGCTCCATGGTGCAGAATCGCTCACGGCTGACGGCGTCTTCGCTCATGGCGTGGTAAACGAACAGGCGGGGGAGGTAGAACAGGCCGGCGAACCAGCAGACCATCGAGACGATGTGCAGCGCTTTAATCCAGAGCATTTTTAAGTTTCCACAATCACGGTGGCGCAAATAGTAGTGGCATGGGTGCTCGTACGTCACGTTCACGGTTGTCCCGCAGGCTCTGGACTCCTATCATCTGCGGCTTTCCAGTGGTTTCGTTGAGGGGCACGTTATGGTCAAGGTCGGTATCGTCGGTGGCACGGGTTACACCGGCGTCGAGTTGCTGCGTCTTCTGGCACAGCATCCAGAAGCTGAAGTGGTCGCGATCACCTCGCGTTCCGAAGCAGGTCTGCCGGTGGCCGACATGTATCCGAACTTGCGCGGCCACTATGACGGCCTGGCATTCAGCGTGCCGGACGTGAAGGTACTGGGCGCGTGTGATGTGGTGTTCTTCGCCACTCCGCACGGCGTTGCACATGCCTTGGCGGGCGAGCTTCTGGCCGCGGGCACCAAGGTCATCGACCTGTCCGCCGACTTCCGCCTGCAAGACGCGGACGAATGGGCCAAGTGGTACAACCAGCCGCATGGCGCGCCGGAACTGCTGCCTGAGGCGGTGTACGGCCTGCCGGAAGTCAATCGCGAGAAAATAAAAGGTGCGCGGCTGATTGCTGTACCGGGTTGCTACCCGACCGCCACTCAATTGGGCTTCTTGCCGTTGCTCGAAGCGGGGCTGGCCGATCCGACCCGCTTGATCGCTGACTGCAAGTCCGGCATCAGCGGTGCAGGTCGTGGCGCAAGCGTGGGTTCGCTGTATGCTGAAACCAGCGAGAGCTTCAAGGCGTATGCCGTGAAAGGCCATCGTCACCTGCCGGAAATCAGTCAGGGCCTGCGTCGTGCAGCCGGTGGCGATATCGGCCTGACGTTCGTGCCGCACCTGACGCCGATGATCCGTGGCATTCACGCCACCCTGTATTCGACTGTTGTGGATAAGTCTGTCGACCTGCAGGCACTGTTCGAAAAGCGTTACGCCAACGAGCCGTTCGTCGACGTCATGCCCGCAGGCAGCCACCCGGAAACCCGAAGCGTGCGCGGCGCGAACGTCTGCCGAATTGCGGTGCATCGTCCTCAAGGCGGCGATCTGGTCGTCGTGCTGTCGGTCATCGACAATCTGGTCAAAGGTGCGTCAGGTCAAGCTGTGCAGAACATGAACATCATGTTTGAACTGGACGAGCGCATGGGCCTGTCCCACGCAGCGTTGCTTCCATAAAAGCTGCGTCGAGCGGTAAGCGGCAAGCTCCGAGGTCGGGCGGGGTCGCAAGCTCTTCACTTGCAGCTTGTCGCTCGCAGCTCGTGGCTGCTTTCACAATAGTTGACCGATTTTGTAGGAGAAGCGGATAATGCCCGTCATTACGCATTATGACGGCTTACCGCCGGGAGATATTGAGCATGAGTGTTGAAACCTTCACACCTACGGCTCTGGAATTCACGCACGGTGCAGCGCACAAAGTGAAAACCCTGGTCGATGAAGAGGGCAATGACCGCTTGAAGTTGCGGGTTTTCGTGACTGGCGGTGGCTGTTCCGGTTTCCAGTACGGTTTTACCTTCGATGAAGACGTGGCCGACGATGACACCATCGTTGAGCGCGAAGGCGTCAGTCTGGTGGTTGACCCGATGAGCTTCCAGTACCTGGCAGGCGCAGAAGTGGACTATCAGGAAGGTCTCGAAGGCTCTCGCTTCGTGATCAAGAACCCGAATGCCGCAACGACCTGCGGCTGTGGTTCTTCGTTCTCGATCTGAGTCATTCGCTGTAAACGAAAACGCCGCGCAGATGCGCGGCGTTTTGCATTCTGCCTTTTGGATCAAGCAGGGTAGATCGCACCCAGTACACGCAGACCTGCCGCACCTGTGACGCTAGGGCGGTTTGCCGGAACGCTTTCCAGAGCGCAATGAGCCAGCCATGCGAACGCCATGGCTTCGACCCAGTCAGGATCGACCCCAAACTCGGCAGTGCTGGAGACTTTGGTGTTCGGAAGCAGAGCAGCCAAACGGGCCATCAGCGCCTTGTTGTGGGCGCCGCCGCCACAGACCAATAATTCTTTAGTCTGGGCCTGGGCCGATTGCAGCGACTCAGTGATGCTCAATGCCGTTACTTCAAGCAGCGTTGCCTGAACATCCTCGGGTTTTAACGTCGGCAGCTGGAACATATGGTGATGCACCCAGCCGAGGTTAAACACTTCGCGGCCCGTACTCTTCGGCCCTTTGGTCTGGAAGAAGTGGTCGCTGAGCATCGATTTGAGCAGATCCGCATTAACCGTTCCGCTTTCGCCCCACGCGCCATCCTTGTCGTAACTCAAGCCGCGTTGGGCCTGAATCCACGCATCAAGCAACACGTTGCCCGGCCCGGAATCGAACCCGGAAACCGGCTTGTCGATCTCGATCAGGCTGAGGTTGCTGAACCCGCCAACGTTCAAGACGGCGCGATAGTCCTTGTTGTCATCGAAAAGCGCTTCATGGAAGGCCGGAACCAGAGGTGCACCTTGGCCACCTGCCGCAATGTCACGTTTGCGGAAGTCACTGACGACAGTGATGCCGGTCAGTTCTGCCAGGAGCGCTGGGTTACCGATTTGAATTGTGAACCCTCGCGCCGGCTCATGCCGAATCGTCTGGCCATGGCTACCGATGGCGCGAATCTCACCAGCCAGTTTGTTTTGCTGATCCAGGAGCGCGAGCACACCCTGAGCGGCAAGGCGGACCCATTTCTGCTCGGCGATGCCAGCACGGGCTAGCTCGTCTGGGCCGCTGGCGCACAAGCCAAGCAGCTCTGCCCTCAGGTCGTCGGGCATAGGAATGTAGTGGGTGCCGAGCAGACGCGGTCGGTCATCCTGTTCTACGAGTGCGAAGTCGAGTCCATCCAGACTGCTTCCGGACATTACACCTACATATAAAGTCATAGGTCAGCGCTTACTCGAGGCCAGCATGGTGGCCTTTTCCTGGTCCATGCGCGCCATCAGAGGTTGGCTTTCCTGCATGAACCGCTGTTTTTCGGACTTGGCGATCGGGTCTGCCATTGGCAGCTTCTGACCCAACGGGTCAACGTGAACGCCATTTACCTGGAACTCATAATGTACATGCGGACCTGTCGACAGGCCGGTTGTTCCAATATAGCCGATGACTTGGCCTTGCTTGACGCTGGAACCGTTCTGGATGCCTTTGGCGAATCCTTGCATGTGGCCGTACAGCGTGCGGTAAGTCTCGCCGTGCTGAATGATCACCGTGTTGCCGTAACCGCCACGGCGACCAGCCAGAATCACTTTCCCATCACCCGTCGCCTTGATCGGCGTGCCCCGTGGTGCAGCATAGTCGATGCCTTTATGGGCGCGGATCTTGTTCAGGATCGGGTGCTTGCGACCCATCGAAAACAAGGAGCTGATGCGAGCATATTCAACCGGTGTACGGATGAATGCCTTACGCATGCTGTTGCCATCGGCGGTGTAGTAGTTGGTATTGCCTTGTTTGTTGGTGTAGCGCACGGCGGTATAGCTCTTACCGCGGTTCGTGAAACGAGCAGACAGGATATTGCCGGTGCCGACGGTCTTGCCGTTGACAACTTTTTGCTCGTAGATCACGTCGAATTCGTCACCCTTGCGAATGTCCTGCGCGAAGTCCACGTCATAGCCGAAGATATTCGCCATATCCATGGTCATGCTATGGCTCAAGCCGGCGCGCTGTGCGGATTGGGACAGAGAGTTACTGATTACCCCGTGAACATACGCGGTGCGTACATTTGGTTTGTTGACGTCGCGGGTGAAGCTGTAGCCCTTGTCGGTCCTCGACAGGCTGATGCTTTCGAGGTCATTGAGCTTACTGTGCAGTTGTTTGAGCTTGCCCTCGGGCGATAGCTCGAACTGCAGGATTTGCCCATTCTTCAGTTGGCTGAATTGTTTGGCCTGCTTGTCGCTGGCAATCACTTCATGGACAGCGGCGGGTGGAAGGCCGACTTTCTCGAAAAGGGTAGAGAGGGTATCGCCCTTGGAGACCACAACTTCCCGATGAGTTGGGCTTTTTGCAGCCGCAGCGACTTCCTTTTCGGGTTTGTCGGGAGTGGCGGCTGGCGCACTGCTGGCGGTGTCTTCCGGCTCATCTGCGTTGTTGTCGATCTGCGCAAAAGGGGAATCTGTGGAGGACTCTGTGGCTTGAGACTGCGTTTGAGCGTCTTCTTGTTGCTTGAGTTGATCGACCGGTGTGTCCAGTTCGAGGCTCAGGTTGGTTTTCTTGGCTTCGACATCACTGGATGGAAAAACCAGAAGGGCCAGGCTCAGCAGGGCGGCGATACCGCTGGCTGCAAGCAGGTGGCTCTTCGGATAAAGCGGAGGCGCTTTAGGCGGAGTGTCGTTCATAGGTAATTTTGACTTTGAAAAAAGATGAAATGGAAAAGATGAATGACATGATGAAGATGAAATAACTGTATAAAATATAACCAAATCCTGCCTGAGGCAAGCTTGCGTTCGGATCGTTCCCTGATTCGTCGAGCATCTGTTGCCAGAACTTGTATTTGGGCGGTGATCTTGTATGGTTGTTTCCCTTTGAAATAAGGCATTACGGGGCTGAAATGAAGTCGGTTGAAGAGCAGCTCGCGCTGATCAAGCGTGGTGCAGATGAACTCCTGGTCGAGTCCGAACTGGTCGCAAAGCTTAAGCGTGGTCAGCCACTGCGCATCAAGGCCGGTTTCGATCCTACGGCCCCTGACCTGCACTTGGGTCACACGGTGCTTATTAATAAGCTGCGGCAGTTCCAGGAGTTGGGCCATCAGGTCATCTTTCTGATTGGCGATTTCACCGGCATGATCGGCGACCCGAGCGGCAAAAGTGCCACGCGTCCGCCGCTCACTCGTGAGCAGGTGCTCGATTACGCCGAGACCTACAAGGCGCAAGTCTTCAAGATTCTCGATCCGGCCAAGACCGAGGTGGCGTTCAACTCCACCTGGATGGATCAACTGAGCCCGGCCGATTTTATCCGTCTCTCGTCGCAGTACACAGTGGCGCGTATGTTGGAGCGCGACGACTTCGACAAACGCTACAAGTCGAACCAGTCCATCGCCATTCATGAATTCCTCTATCCGCTGGTCCAGGGCTACGACTCGGTGGCGCTGCGTGCCGACGTCGAGCTGGGCGGCACCGATCAGAAATTCAACCTTCTCATGGGGCGTGAGCTGCAGCGTGCTTATGGTCAGGAAGCGCAGTGCGTGCTGACCATGCCGTTGCTTGAAGGTCTGGATGGCGTGAAGAAGATGTCCAAGTCGTTGGGTAACTACGTCGGCATCCAGGAAGCGCCGGGCATTATGTATAGCAAGCTCGTTTCTATCCCTGACGCACTGATGTGGCGCTACTTCGAGCTGCTGAGCTTCCGCTCCATGGAAGAGATCGAAGGTTTCAAGGCTGATTGCGAAGCCGGCGCGAATCCCCGGGACATCAAGATCAAGCTGGCGGAAGAAATCGTGGCGCGTTTCCATGGTGAAGAGGCTGCTGCGTCTGCGCACCGTTCTGCGGGCAACCGGATGAAAGATGGCGAGCTGCCTGAAGACTTGCCCGAGATATCGGTATCAGCGACTGAAGACATGCCAATCGGCGCCATCCTTAATAAGGCAGGGTTGGTGAAGAACGCTGCGGTTGCTCGCGACCTGTTGGCGTCTGGTGGTGTGCGTATAGATGGTGAAGTGGTTGATCGTGGCTTTGTCTTTAAAGTAGGCGCGACCCATGTTTGTCAGGCCGGGAAGAAGGCGTTTGGGCGTGTTACGCTGAATTTGGAATAAAGTTCAAATAAGTGCTTGACGCCCCTCCGGATGTGTCTATAATTCGCCCCACTTCCGGCGCAGTCGGAACCGAAAACTCCTTGAAGATCAACGGGTTACAGGTTCAGGAT
>NZ_JBIVNG010000022.1:0-51337 GCF_044753445.1 Pseudomonas sp. NPDC088368 | reverse complement strand
CTGAGCCAGAGCGGTCCGGATACCAACGGACAGCTTCTTGATGATCTTGGTCTGATAGGCACCACCCACACGGGATACCGAAACACCGGCGTTCACTGCCGGACGGATGCCGGAGTTGAACATGGCCGATTCCAGGAAGATCTGACCGTCGGTGATGGAAATCACGTTGGTCGGAACGAACGCGGAAACGTCGCCAGCCTGGGTTTCGATGATCGGCAATGCGGTCAGCGAACCGGTTTTGCCGGTTACTGCGCCATTGGTGAACTTCTCTACGTATTCTTCCGAAACGCGGGATGCGCGCTCCAGCAGACGGGAGTGGAGATAGAACACGTCGCCTGGGTAAGCTTCACGTCCTGGTGGACGACGCAGCAACAGGGAGATCTGGCGATAAGCCACAGCCTGCTTGGACAGATCGTCATAAACGATCAGCGCGTCTTCACCACGGTCGCGGAAGAATTCGCCCATGGTGCAACCGGCATACGGAGCCAGGAATTGCAGCGCAGGGGATTCGGAAGCACTGGCAGCCACGATGATCGTGTTGGCCAGAGCGCCGTTTTCTTCCAGCTTGCGAACAACGTTGGCGATGGTCGATTGCTTCTGACCAACGGCTACGTATACGCAAAAAATGCCGCTGTCTTTCTGGTTGATGATCGCGTCGATCGCCAGAGCGGTTTTACCGATCTGACGGTCACCGATGATCAGCTCACGCTGGCCACGGCCGACAGGGATCATGGCATCGACAGCCTTGTAGCCAGTCTGTACAGGCTGGTCTACCGACTTACGCCAGATAACGCCCGGAGCAACCTTCTCGACCGCATCGGTCTCGGTGTTGTTCAGGGGGCCTTTGCCGTCGACCGGGTTACCCAGTGCGTCGACAACGCGACCCAGCAGTTCCTTACCAACAGGAACTTCCAGGATGCGGCCGGTGCACTTGGCACTCATGCCTTCAGCCAGCGATGTGTAAGCGCCCAGTACCACCGCACCCACGGAGTCTTGCTCCAGGTTCAGTGCCATACCGTAGACGCCGCCCGGGAACTCGATCATCTCGCCGTACATAGCGTCGGCCAGACCGTGAATCCGCACGATACCGTCAGACACGCTGACGACAGTGCCTTCGTTTCGGGCTTGGGAGGCTACATCGAGTTTCTCGATGCGGCCCTTGATGATTTCACTTATTTCGGAAGGATTGAGTTGCTGCATTGCTCTGCTGCCCCTTCAAACTCAAGATTTCAATGCTTCGGCTAGTTGCGCGAGTTTGCCGCGAACTGAGCCATCGATAACCAGGTCGCCGGCGCGGATGATGACACCACCTATCAGGGCAGCATCCTCCGCAGCGTGCAGGCGCACTTCCCGGCCGAGCCGTGCACTGAGAACCTTGGCGAGTTTGTCTTGCTGTTCTTGGTTCAATGCGAAAGCACTGGTGACATCCACATCTACCGATTTTTCCTGCTCGGCCTTGTACAGCTCGAACAGTTCGGAGATCTCCGGCAGAAGCTGGAGACGGTCGTTTTCAGCAACGACGTGGATGAAATTCTGTGCCTTGGCATCGAACTTGTCGCCGCACACTTCAATAAAAGTGGCGGCCTTGTCTGCGCTCGTCAGTCGCGGGGCCTTGAGCAGGCGCTGCATTGTGTCGTCTTGCGACACTGCAGCAGCCAGGCCGAGCATGGCTGACCAATTGGCCAGTTGCTGGTGGGCCTGGGCATGCTCGAAGGCTGCCTTAGCGTAAGGTCGGGCCAACGTGGTCAGTTCTGCCATGATCGCCCTCGCTTAAATTTCTGCTGCCAGTTTGTTAACCAGCTCCGCGTGCGCGTTTTGATCGATTGTGGCACCCAGGATCTTCTCTGCGCCGTTGACCGCCAAGCTGCCCAGTTGGGCGCGCAGCGCGTCTTTGACGCCGTTCAGTTCCTGCTCGATCTCGGCCTGAGCCTGAGCCTTGATGCGGTCAGCATCGACACGGGCCTGTTCACGGGCTTCGTCGACAATCTGGTTACCGCGTTTCTTGGCTTGCTCAATGATTTCAGCTGCCTGAGCTTTCGCTTCGCGCAGTTGCTGACCCGCTTTATCTTGGGCCAGCTCCAGGTCGCGAGCTGCTCGTGTAGCAGCGTCCAGTCCATCCGCGATCTTCTTCTGACGTTCGTGCAAAGCCGCGATGACCGGAGGCCACACGAACTTCATGCAGAACAGCACAAAAATGAAGAACGCAACGGACTGGCCAATCAGGGTTGCATTAATGTTCACGCCAACACCTCGCTCGTTCGTTGTCCATCACACCAATCAACTCGAAAATTCGAGCGATTAGCCAGCGAGTTGACCAACGAAGGGGTTCGCAAAAGTGAAGAACAGAGCGATACCAACACCGATCATGGTTACGGCGTCGAGCAGACCAGCCACGATGAACATTTTAACTTGCAGCATTGGAACCATTTCTGGTTGACGCGCAGCGCCTTCCAGGAATTTACCGCCCAGCAAGCCGAAACCGATTGCAGTACCCAGTGCGCCCAGGCCGATCAGCAGTGCAACAGCGATAGCAGTTAGACCAACTACAGTTTCCATCTTTCCTCCCGACTTTTACGTCGTATTGGTTAGGTTTTTTTAGATTAAAGCGGTAAAGCAAAATCGTTTTTTACATCCGCCCTTGCGGGCGCCCCCTCACCGCAATGAGGGGATCATCAGACTCGCCAGGCGGGTCTTAATGGTTATCTTCGTGAGCCATCGACAGATAGACGATGGTCAGCATCATGAAGATGAACGCTTGCAGGGTGATGATCAGGATGTGGAATACAGCCCACGCCCATTGCAGAACCACGCCCAGACCGCTCAGCCAGAGCAAGCCGCTGCCGAACATAACCGCGATCAGGATGAACACCAGTTCACCAGCGTACATGTTGCCGAAGAGACGCAGGGCCAGAGAAACCGGTTTGGCGATCAGCGTCACGAATTCAAGCAAGAAGTTCACAGGAATCAACAGCGCCTGAACCAGAACATTCTTGCTACCGAACGGGTGAAGTGTCAGCTCGCCAATGAAACCGCCGATGCCTTTGACCTTGATGCTGTAGAAAATGATCAGTGCGAAGACCGACAGCGCCATACCGATGGTGGCGTTCGGGTCGGTGGTCGACACGGCGCGGAACGGAATGTGGTGGTCACCGGAAATCATGACGGCCAACTGTGGAATCCAGTCAACGGGTACCAGGTCGACCGCGTTCATCAGGAATACCCAGACGAAAATGGTCAGTGCCAGCGGAGCGATGACCGCGCTGCGACCGTGGAAGCTGTCTTTGACGCTACCGTCGACGAACTCGATCAGGACTTCAACGAAGTTTTGCAGTGCACCTGGTTGACCAGAAGTCGCCTTTTTGGCGGCCATGCGGAAAATCAGGACGAAAATCAGACCCAGAGCAACCGACCAGCCGAGAGTATCGAGGTGGAAAGCCCAAAAGCCCATTTCTTTTGCTTCTGCTGCGGAATGCGCGAAGCCCCAAGTGCCGTCAGGCAAATGACCGAAGGTCAAGTTCTGCAAGTGGTGCTGGATATAGCCCGAAGCTGTTTGCTCTGCCATGGTTGCCTCAAACGCCCTAAGGTCTCAAAAGTCTTGTTCTCATTAGCAGGGGTGCGAACCAACTGACCAACTGGGTCAGTATGAACACGCCGAAGACCGCCAGCGGGGCCAGCGGCTTCACACCTGCGAAGGTCAGTGCAAAAAGCACTGCCGTGAAAATCAGTTTGCCCGCCTCGCCGGCATAGAACGACCGAACGATGGCTTGCGCTGCCCTGGCACCGGAATACCGAAATGCCTTATGAGCAAAGTACAAATTGGGCAGCCACGCTATCAGGCCTCCGCACAGCCCTGAATACCCAGCTACGACTCCATGCCACTGCCAAAGCGTCACCGCCGCCAGTAACAGGAAAATAAATTGAGCCAGCAGTACCGGGAAAACAGCCAGGCGATGGAATGGCAAGCGGTTTGGCGTGCGTGTCTCCATCACATGGGCTCCTCGTATGCCAGCCGCCAAAATCAATAACTTGGCATAATTTGTGCCGACAAAATGCGCGCAGAGTATAGGGGCGGTTCAGCCCCTATTCAACTGCTGGGTAGTGATTTCCGACTACACGCTACGGACTATTTGTTTCAGCGAATGTGGGCGAGGACACCCTGCAACTCATCGAGCGAGTTATAGCGAATCACAAGCTGGCCTTTTCCCTTCTGCCCATGGCGAATCTGCACGTTAGAGCCTAGCCGCTCGGCCAGACGCTGTTCGAGGCGCGTGATATCCGGGTCGGCTTTGGCGGGAGCGGCAGGCTCTTGTTTACCACTCAACCACTGGCGCACGAGTGCCTCAGTCTGGCGCACGGTAAGACCGCGTGCGACAACATGTCGCGCCCCGTCCACCTGCCGTTCTTCCGGCAAGCCCAACAATGCACGGGCATGACCCATTTCCAGATCACCATGGGACAACATGGTCTTGATCACCTCAGGCAGCGCGATCAGACGCAGGAGGTTGGCGACGCTGACGCGCGACTTGCCCACAGCCTCGGCCACCTGCTGCTGGGTCAGTTGAAATTCCTGCTGAAGACGTTGCAGTGCAATGGCCTCTTCGATCGGATTCAGGTCTTCACGCTGAATGTTCTCGATGAGCGCCATGGCGATGGCGGCTTCATCCGGCACATCACGCACCATCGCCGGGATGGTGTCCACGCCGGCCTGCTGACTGGCACGCCAGCGGCGTTCACCGGCAATGATCTCGTAGCGGTTGTCAGCGATCGGCCGCACCACGATCGGCTGCATGACACCCTGCGCTTTGATCGAGTTGGCCAGTTCTTCCAGCGCTTGCGGGTCCATGTCCCGACGCGGCTGGTACTTACCGCGCTGAATCAGGTCCAGTGGAATGTGTTGCAGCTCACGCTGATCAGCCTTGACGGCCTGTTCTTCCAGCGCGCTGACGGTAGGACTGCTCAGAAGTGCGTCCAACCCACGTCCGAGTCCTCGTTTCTTGACGGCCATGGGATTTCCTTAAGTGGGCTGGGCTGCGGCGCGTGACGTACCGCGACGTTGACGACGAACCATTTCGCCGGCCAGGGCCAGGTACGCCAAGGCGCCTCGGGATGTCTTGTCATAGGCCAGCGCCGGCATGCCGAAACTCGGCGCTTCTGCCAGACGGATGTTGCGCGGGATCACGGTGTCGTAAAGCTGATCGCCGAAGTGCTCCTTCAGCTGCGCGGAAACGTCGTTGATCAGGCTGAGGCGCGGGTCATACATCGTCCTCAGCAGGCCTTCGACTTTGAGCTGTGGATTCAGCAATTCGGCGATGCGCTTAATGTTATCCACAAGGTCGCTCAGACCTTCCAAAGCAAAGTATTCGCACTGCATAGGAATGATCACGCCATCGGCCGCAACCAGTGCGTTGAGCGTGAGCATCGACAATGACGGTGGGCAGTCGATGAGGATGTAATCGTAGTTTTCCCGAATCGGTCCCAGTGCGGTGCGCAAACGGGACTCTTTCATCTGCATTTCCAGCAGAACGACTTCGGCGGCGGTCAGGTCACGGTTGGCCGGCAAGAGCTGGTAGCCGCCGTGCTCGGAAAAATGCATCGCCTGATTCAGATCACATTCGCCGATCAGTAGATCGTAGACCGAATGTTCCAGCGCGTGCTTATCCACACCGCTGCCCATGGTGGCGTTGCCTTGCGGATCGAGGTCGATCAACAGCACCCGTCGCTTGGTGGCGACCAGCGACGCTGCGAGGTTGATGCAGGTGGTGGTTTTACCCACCCCCCCTTTTTGGTTCGCTATCGCGAATACCTTAGCCATTCTTGCGTGTGTTCCCTGTCATGCCGTGCGGCGCAGTATCAGCAGATGCCGTTGACCTTGGCAACCGGGTACGGCCAAGGCTTGCGCGCTTTCCAGATGAAAATCTGCGGGCAATGCTACCAGTTCGTCCGCAGGATGCAGACCTTTCATCGCCAGCCAGCGCGTTTCGATGTCGCCCATGTGGCGAGTCCACTGCGTGAAGTCTTCAAGGCTGCTGAAAGCGCGGGAGATGATCCCGGTGAACGGCACGTCTGGCTGGAAGGCTTCTGCACGGCTGTGGATAACTTCCAGGTTGTCGAGCTTCAGCTCAAGTTTGACCTGGGTAAGAAACCGGGTTTTCTTTCCGTTGCTGTCAAGGCACGTGACTTTCATGTCCGGAAACAGGATCGCAAGCGGAATGCCTGGCATGCCTCCGCCGCTGCCGACGTCCAACTGGCGATTCCCTTCGATGAAAGGCACCACGCTCAAACTGTCCAGCAAATGCCGGGACACCATTTCATCCGGATCACGGACGGCGGTCAGGTTGTACGCCTTGTTCCATTTGATCAACAGCGCCAGATAACCCAGCAGCTGCGTGTGCTGGATTTCGGTCAGCTCGACGCCAAGCTCGCGGGCGCCGAGGGTCAATTCTTCTGCGTGTTGCGGGGTGACCATAGAACTCAAGCGCTTTGCTCCAACTGACGGCCCGCGCCGCGTTTTTTCAAATGAATCATCAACAATGAAATCGCTGCCGGAGTAACGCCCGGAATGCGGGATGCCTGGCCGAGGGTCTCTGGACGAGTTATCCCCAGCTTGCTCTGAATTTCTTTCGAAAGCCCGGAAATACCGGTGTAGTCGATGTCCGCCGGAAGCTTGGTGTCTTCACTGGCGCGCAGACGTGCAATTTCATCCTGCTGGCGGTCGATGTATCCCGCGTATTTGGTCTTGATCTCAACCTGTTCAGCGACCTGTGGATCAATTGACCCATTGCCTGTGATGGCTACAAGGCTTGCGTAGTCCACTTCCGGACGGCTGAGCAGATTCAGCAGATTGTATTCGTGGGTCAGCGGCGTCCCGAAGTGCGCCGAGACCGCATCGCCCTGTTCCGTGCCTGGTCTAATCCAGGTGGATTTCAGGCGCTGTTCTTCCAGTTCGATGCCTTCGCGCTTGGCGCAGAACGCCGCCCAACGTGCATCATCGACCAAGCCCAGCTCGCGGCCTTTTTCAGTCAGGCGCAAATCGGCATTGTCTTCCCGCAGGATCAGCCGGTATTCGGCGCGGGAAGTAAACATCCGGTACGGTTCTTGGGTGCCAAGGGTGATCAAATCATCCACAAGCACGCCGATGTAGGCCTCATCGCGGCGAGGGCACCAGCTTTCCTTGCCTTGGGCCCGCAGCGCAGCGTTGGCGCCGGCGAGCAGACCTTGCGCACCGGCTTCTTCGTAACCGGTAGTGCCGTTGATCTGGCCCGCGAAGAACAGACCACCAATCACCTTGGTTTCCAGACTGTATTTCAGGTCCCGCGGATCGAAGTAGTCGTACTCGATGGCGTAACCGGGACGCACGATGTGGGCATTTTCCATCCCGCGAATCGATCGCACGATCTGCAATTGCACGTCAAAAGGCAAAGACGTCGAAATACCGTTCGGATACAGCTCGTGGGTCGTCAACCCTTCCGGCTCAATGAAGACCTGATGGCTTTCCTTGTCCGCAAAGCGGTGAATCTTGTCTTCAATCGACGGGCAGTAGCGAGGACCGACGCCCTCGATCTCACCGGCAGCGGAATACATCGGCGAGCGATCAAGGTTGGCCGCAATGATTTCGTGGGTGCGTGCGTTGGTGTGTGTAATCCAGCAACTGACCTGGCGAGGATGCTGTTCCTTCGAACCCAAGAACGACATCACCGGAATCGGCGTGTCTCCCGGCTGCTCGGTCATCACGGAAAAATCCACAGACCGGCCATCGATGCGGGGCGGTGTACCTGTTTTCAAGCGGCCAACGCGTAAGGGCAATTCTCGAAGACGCCTTGCCAACGCGATTGACGGAGGGTCGCCGGCGCGACCGCCTGAGTAGTTCTGCAACCCAATGTGGATAAGTCCACCGAGGAAGGTTCCGGTAGTCAACACGACAGAATCTGCCATGAAACGCAGGCCCATCTGCGTGACTACACCGCGCACCTGATCCTGCTCCACGATGAGGTCGTCGCATGATTGCTGAAATATCCACAGGTTCGGCTGGTTTTCAATGATCTCGCGGATGGCAGCCTTGTAGAGGATGCGGTCTGCCTGGGCACGTGTCGCACGCACCGCTGGGCCTTTGCGACTGTTCAAAACGCGAAATTGAATACCGCCCAGATCAGTGGCGGTAGCCATTGCGCCGCCAAGCGCATCGATTTCTTTGACCAAATGGCTTTTACCAATGCCACCAATCGCAGGGTTGCAACTCATTTGGCCGAGGGTTTCCACGTTGTGCGTGAGCAGCAGGGTTTTCGCACCCATGCGAGCAGACGCCAGTGCTGCCTCGGTACCGGCATGACCGCCGCCGATGACGATCACTTCAAAACGGGAAGGGAAATCCACCACGCACCTCGTGCCTGTTAATGGGGGGAATAGGAAATTGGCGGCAAGTATAGGGACTTCGCCCCCCTGAAAGGAACCTTTTGCACAAAATTTAACCAGCTGTGGATGAATGGCAAATAAAAGAATAAAAAGAAGAGAAATTTATAAAAGCTTTGTTTTTATGTTTATGTTTAGAGACCGTCATATCTGTGGATAGATCTTTGTAAGTTCCGCAGAGCGTGGTGTACAGAGATTCAAAACCCTGTGTCCATGTAGACAGGAGACCCTTGGATAACATGTCTAAGCCTGTGGATCAAATGGTCTGTTACCCACAGGCGCGTTTACCCTCAGGTTAAAGCTTCACTTATCAACTGACCTCGTCCGTAGTTATACACAGAGCTCATTGTCAGTCTGGAGGCTCCGTTCATCAAAATTCAGACGAGCGAAAGCGCCCGCAGCAAAGCATCGCGAAAATTTCAGGAGGTTTGAGTGAGGGGAATCAGGCACCCCTTGAGAAAAGAGATGCCTGTGGACTAGCGGACTGGCTATTTTCCGATACAGAAGCTCGAGAAAATTCGCCCTAGAAGGTCGTCAGAGCTGAACGCCCCGGTAATTTCGCCGAGAAATTGTTGAGCCAGTCTCAGATCTTCAGCAAGAAGCTCACCCGCACCGGCCAAAGTGAGCTGTGCACGGCCGTGTTCCAACGAGGCGCTGGCTTTGTTCAGGGCTTCCAGATGCCTTCGGCGTGCGCTGAAGCTGCTTTCTGAGGTCTGTTGATAACCCATGCAGGCCTTTAGGTGCTCTCGCAGCAATTCAAGACCTTCTCCCCCAGCTTTGGCACTCAGGTTGATCGTGACGTGGCCGTCGGCGCTCATCTGTAGCCCTACGATATCTCCGCTGATATCGGTTTTGTTCCGGATCAATGTAACGTTGGCAGGATCAGGGCGTTCATCAAGAAATTCTGGCCACAGGGCAAACGGGTTCACGGCCTCAGGCGCAGTGGCATCAACCACGAGCAAGATGCGATCAGCCTCACCAATCGCTTTCAAGGCTCGTTCGACCCCTATCCTCTCTACCTGGTCATCGGTATCGCGGAGCCCCGCAGTGTCAACGACGTGAAGTGGCATCCCATCAATGTGGATATGTTCCCGAAGCACATCTCGCGTGGTGCCTGCGACCTCTGTAACGATTGCAGCCTCACGACCGGCCAGCGCATTCAGCAGGCTGGATTTTCCAGCGTTCGGACGGCCAGCGATTACCACAGTCATACCGTCGCGTAACAGCGCGCCTTGATTGGCCTCACGCTGCACTGTGGACAACTGTTCGCGAACGTCATCAAGCATGCTGAGCACATGGCCATCCGCAAGGAAGTCGATCTCTTCTTCGGGAAAGTCGATAGCGGCTTCAACGTAGATACGCAGCTTGATGAGCTTCTCTGTGAGGTTATGCACACGTTGGGAAAATGCACCTTGCAGTGAGCGCAGCGCATTTCGCGCAGCCTGTGCAGAACTGGCCTCGATCAGGTCGGCGATTGCCTCGGCCTGAGCCAGGTCGAGTTTGTCGTTGAGGAATGCACGTTCGCTGAATTCTCCCGGGCGGGCCAGGCGACTACCGAGTTGTACACAGCGCTGCAGCAGCATATCGAGCACGATCGGGCCACCGTGGCCTTGCAGTTCCAGCACATCTTCGCCGGTGAAGGAGTTCGGACCCTGGAAATACAGCGCGATGCCTTCATCGATGATCTGACCGTGTTCATCCTGAAATGGGCCGTAATGGGCGTGGCGTGGCTGCAGTTGCTTGCCAATGATGGCCTGCGCTGCGGCACTCGCCAACGGGCCAGAGATACGCACAATCCCAACGCCGCCCCGTCCTTGAGCAGTGGCAATAGCTGCGATGGTTTCACGAGGGACGTTCATGGTCCGGTTCCTGAGGAAGTGACAGATAGCAAAACGCCCCACGAGGGGGCGTTCTGCATTTACTTATTCACAGGGTAGATCAAGCCGCGGCTTTCTTGGCCTTCGCCTCGATGCTGCGCGTGATGTACCACTGCTGAGTGATGGACAGGGTGTTGTTCACAACCCAGTACAGCACCAGACCTGCCGGGAACCAGAGGAAGAAGAAGGTGAAGATGATCGGCATCAGCTTCATCACCTTGGCTTGCATCGGGTCCGGAGGTGTAGGGTTCAGACGCTGCTGGATGAACATGGTCGCGCCCATGATGATCGGCAGGATGAAGAACGGATCCTTGATCGACAGGTCGGTTATCCACAGCAGCCAAGGCGCTTGACGCATCTCGACGCTTTCCAGCAATACCCAGTACAGCGACAGGAACACCGGCATCTGGACAAGAATTGGCAAGCATCCACCCAACGGGTTGATCTTCTCTTTCTTGTACAACTCCATCATCGACTGCGAAAGCTTCTGACGGTCATCCCCATGTTGCTCTTTGAGTGCAGCCAGACGCGGGGCAACGGCACGCATGCGCGCCATCGACTTGTAGCTGGCAGCCGACAGAGGGAAGAAAAGCCCTTTAATCAGCATGGTCAGGAAGATGATCGACCAGCCCCAGTTACCCACAATGCTGTGGATATGTTGCAGCAGCCAGAAGATTGGCTGGGCAATGAACCACAGAATCCCGTAATCGACCGTCAATTCGAGACCTGGGGATAGCTCTTTAAGAACAGCTTGGCTCTTCGGACCCGCATAAAGCGTGGTCGTTGTTTCGGCTTTAGCACCCGGAGCGATAGTTACTGCTGGGCCAGTGAAACCGATGATGTAGTTGCCAGCGCTGTCTTTACGGGTGGTAACAGTGTTGCTGTCAGCCTTGTTCGGGATCCATGCGGTCACGAAATAGTGCTGCAACCAGGCCACCCAGCCACCCTGAACGGTGTCTTTGACAGAGCCTTTGTCGATGTCCTTCATCGAAACCTTTTTGTAAGGCTCCGAAGGTGTCCACATCGCCGCACCCAAGTACGTGGCAGTACCGGTCGCAGTGGTCGACGAAGGGTCGGCACTGGCATCGCGCTTCAGCTGAGCGAACAGGTTGCCGTTCCAGGGCTGAGCGCTCTGGTTGTCGATCAAGTAGCTGACGGTCAGGTCGTACAAGCCGCGTTTGAATGTGAAACGCTTGATGTAATTGACGCCGGCATCGCTGAATTTCAGGTCGACGACCAGATCATTCTGACCATCAGCCAGTTGGAAGCTTTTCTGTGTGGCCGAGTAGACCGGACGACCACCCGCGCGTGCATCAGGACCGTTTGCACCCGTCAGGCCGCTCTGTGCGAGAAAAGTACGCTCGCCACCGTTGTCGAACAGCTGGAATGGAATCTCTGGATGGTCTTGACGACGAGGATAAAGTGGCAAGCGAAGTTGCACCACATCACCGCCCACCGGGTCGATTTCCAGATTCAACACATCGGTTTTGACCTGAATCAGGTCTTTACTGGCGACAACCGGCGTCTCGACAGGCGCGGCTACTTCACCTGTTGCACTTGGTACGTCTGCATTGGCAGCAGCTGTACCTTGCGGGGTGTCAGGGAGCGCGGATGTGTTGGTGTTGGCGGCAACATTCTGAGTCGGCAAAGCAGCCTGACCATAGTCCTGGTTCCATTTCAGGACACCGACATAGGTCACGATTGCCAGGGCGACGATCAGGATCGTGCGTTTAATATCCATGATTACTCGGCCATCGAAGAGGAACGGGAGGTGGGAGCTGATGGAACCGGGTCGAAACCACCGGGATTCCAAGGATGACAGCGGCCTAAACGGCGTAAGGTCAGCCAGCCGCCGCGTACCAGGCCATGATGTTCAATGGCTTCGTACGCATAGCAGGAGCAACTGGGGTAGAAACGACAGTTTCTGGCCATCAGCGGACTAATGGCGTAGCGGTAAAACTGGATCGAAGCGAGCGCCAGTTTACGCATCTGGACTGTCTACCCCCGCAGTTTCGGTTTTGACTTCTGGAGTGGGTCGGCTGCGCGCCAGACGTTTCCAGAGCTTGCCGAAATGCTGAATCAATTCGGGGTTTTCAATGTCACCCAAGCCTTTACGCGCGACAACTACGATATCCCATCCAGCCAGGTTGTCCTGGTGGAGACGAAACGATTCGCGCATCAGGCGTTTCAAACGATTGCGCTCAACGGAAAGCTTGACGCTCTTCTTACCGATCACCAAACCCAAGCGGGCGTGATCCAGGTCGTTGTTGCGCACAAGGAGCAGGAGATTTTTCCCCGGAACCTTGCCGGCGGGGGAGTCAAAGACTGCCTTGAAATGCCGGGGTGTCAGCAAACGCTTTTCCCGACTGAAGTCCTGACTCACCACCTGTGCCGATTAATCAAACTGCCAGACGCTTACGGCCTTTGGCGCGACGACGCGACAGAACTGCACGGCCGTTTTTGGTAGCCATACGAGCACGGAAACCGTGGGTGCGGGCGCGCTTGATGGTGCTCGGTTGGAAAGTACGTTTCATGGTGTGTTACCTGGTTCGTCCACAACGGGCCGGAATGACCCCGTTTTAAGAGAGCGGGGATTCTAGAGAAAGCAAGCTCGCAGGTCAATTTCCAACCAGCGTTTCGTGCATTTACTTCATAGATGGATTTTCAGCGCCTTTGGCAAGGCTTCTCGGAGAGCGCGAATGATTAGACATAGAAATAAAGAAGGAAAGTATTTAAAGCTTCTCTGTAATGCTTATAAGAGCTAGGGCTGGTGATATCTGTGGATAAGATTCTGAAAGCCACGTTTTGTGTGCTGTACAGAGAAATGAAAGTCTGTCTAAAAACCGTGCTCCACCTGTGCTGCACCCTCGGAAAACCTGTGCGCGAAACGCCTACTTATCCACAGGAGGGTTGTCCACAGATTTTCGGCCCGGGTTATGCAAAGAGATCACTTGCCGTTATCCACAGGGCTTATGCACAGATACCGTACTGACTTTCATGACCATAAGATCTTGATTTTGAGATGCCTGTCAGCCTGCCACATGTGGATAAGTCGGCCGGGGCTGGGTACAATGGGCGCTTGTTTTTGCCTCAGCGGCTTTCGAAACTTAGGGGATATCCGTGTCAGTGGAACTTTGGCAGCAGTGCGTGGAGCTTTTGCGCGATGAACTGCCTGCCCAGCAATTCAACACCTGGATCCGTCCACTACAGGTCGAAGCCGAGGGCGACGAGTTGCGTGTCTATGCGCCTAACCGGTTCGTGCTCGACTGGGTGAATGAAAAGTACCTGGGCCGTATGCTCGAACTCTTGGGTGAACAAGGCCAAGGCATTGCACCTGCGCTTTCTTTATTAATAGGCAGCAAACGGAGTTCAGCGCCTCGTGCCGCGCCGAATGCTCCACTGGCAGCCGCCGCCGCGGCGTCTCAGGCTGCTCAGAACTCGGGTAGCACTCCTGCACCCGTCCAGCAGCCTGTTGCCGAACCGACGTCAGCGCCCTCGCCCGTTGTGCAGGCGATACTGGAGGTGGACGACGAGCCATCACGTGCCAGTTTTGACCCCATGGCAGGCGCGAGTTCTCAGCAGGCGCCTGCCAGGGCCGAGCAGCGCAATGTTCAGGTCGAGGGTGCGTTAAAGCACACGAGCTATCTAAACCGTACTTTTACGTTCGAGAATTTCGTTGAAGGTAAATCCAACCAGCTGGCCCGCGCTGCGGCCTGGCAGGTAGCGGACAATCCCAAGCATGGCTACAACCCGCTTTTCCTTTATGGAGGGGTTGGTCTGGGTAAGACGCACTTGATGCACGCTGTGGGTAACCACCTGCTCAAGAAGAATCCGAATGCCAAAGTCGTATACCTGCACTCTGAACGTTTCGTGGCCGACATGGTCAAGGCGTTGCAGCTGAATGCGATCAACGAATTCAAGCGTTTCTATCGCTCGGTCGACGCATTGCTGATCGACGACATTCAGTTTTTTGCCCGTAAGGAACGTTCGCAGGAAGAGTTTTTCCACACCTTCAACGCACTGCTGGAAGGCGGACAGCAGGTCATTCTCACCAGTGACCGTTATCCCAAAGAGATCGAAGGTCTTGAAGAACGTCTCAAGTCGCGCTTTGGCTGGGGCTTGACCGTGGCCGTCGAGCCACCCGAGCTCGAAACACGCGTCGCAATCCTGATGAAAAAAGCGGATCAGGCGAAGGTCGACCTGCCTCACGATGCCGCATTCTTCATTGCTCAGCGTATTCGCTCAAACGTACGTGAGCTTGAGGGCGCGCTGAAGCGTGTCATCGCTCACTCGCACTTCATGGGCCGTGATATCACCATTGAGCTGATTCGTGAATCGCTCAAGGACCTGCTGGCGTTGCAGGACAAGCTTGTGAGTGTGGATAACATTCAGCGCACCGTCGCTGAGTACTACAAGATCAAGATATCCGACCTGTTGTCTAAACGGCGTTCCAGATCGGTTGCGCGGCCGCGCCAGGTAGCGATGGCGTTGTCCAAGGAGCTGACGAACCACAGCTTGCCAGAGATTGGCGACGTGTTCGGCGGTCGGGACCACACCACGGTGCTGCACGCCTGCCGCAAGATCAACGAACTTAAAGAATCCGATGCGGACATCCGCGAGGACTACAAGAACCTGCTGCGCACGCTGACTACGTAATGCCAGCGCAGCTTATCAAGGCAAGGGACTAGACCATGCATTTCACCATTCAACGCGAAGCCCTGTTGAAACCCCTGCAACTGGTCGCCGGCGTTGTCGAACGCCGCCAGACCTTGCCGGTTCTGTCTAACGTGTTGTTGGTTGTCGAAGGCCAGCAGTTATCCCTGACCGGTACCGACCTGGAAGTCGAACTGGTCGGTCGCGTGCAGTTGGAAGAGCCGGCAGAGCCGGGTGAAATTACTGTGCCTGCGCGCAAGCTGATGGACATCTGCAAGAGCTTGCCCAACGACGCACTGATCGATATTAAGGTCGACGAGCAGAAGCTGGTCGTCAAGGCGGGTCGCAGCCGTTTCACGCTGTCCACTTTGCCGGCGAATGATTTCCCGACAGTCGAGGAAGGTCCAGGCTCGCTGACGTTCAACCTGGTGCAGAGCAAACTCCGCCGCCTGATTGAACGCACCAGTTTTGCAATGGCTCAACAAGACGTCCGTTACTACCTCAACGGGATGCTGATCGAGGTTCAGTCTGGCGTCTTGCGCGCTGTTGCCACTGACGGGCACCGTTTGGCGATGTGTTCCATGGCCGCAGAAATCGAGCAGGCTGATCGTCATCAAGTGATCGTCCCGCGCAAGGGTATCCTTGAGCTGGCGCGTCTGCTTACCGAGCAGGATGGTCTGGTCAGCATCGTGTTGGGTCAGCATCACATCCGTGCGACGACGGGTGAGTTCACGTTCACGTCCAAACTGGTTGACGGCAAATTTCCTGACTATGAGCGCGTTCTGCCCAAAGGCGGCGACAAGTTGGTGATCGGTGATCGCCAGGCGCTGCGTGAAGCGTTCAGCCGTACGGCGATTCTTTCCAACGAGAAGTACCGTGGTATCCGCCTGCAACTCGCCAGCGGTCAACTCAAGATTCAAGCGAACAACCCTGAGCAGGAAGAAGCAGAGGAAGAGATCAGCGTCGATTACAACGGCGGCTCGCTGGAAATAGGTTTTAACGTGAGTTATCTGCTCGACGTTCTCGGTGTCATGACCACCGAACAAGTGCGCCTCATTCTGTCCGACTCCAATAGCAGTGCACTGGTGCAAGAATCTGGCAACGATGATTCTGCATATGTCGTCATGCCGATGCGCCTGTAACCAGCTGCCACTCGATGTCTCTCAGTCGCGTCTCGGTCACCGGGGTGCGCAATCTCCACCCGGTGACCTTCTCCCCTTCTCCCCGAATCAACATTCTTTATGGTGCCAATGGCAGTGGGAAAACCAGTGTCCTGGAAGCCATACATCTGCTCGGGCTTGCCCGCTCGTTTCGTAGCGCTCGATTGCAGCCAGTCATTCAGTACGAACAACCTGCCTGTACGGTATTCGGTCAGGTTGAACTCGCTGAAGGCGGCCACAGTAACTTGGGCATTTCCCGTGACCGTCAGGGCGAGTTTCAGATTCGTATCGATGGTCAAAACGCCAAAAGCGCTGCTCAGTTGGCGGAGACGCTTCCACTCCAGTTGATCAACCCAGACAGTTTCCGTCTTCTTGAAGGGGCTCCGAAGATCCGTCGGCAGTTCCTGGATTGGGGAGTGTTCCACGTGGAACCTCGTTTCATGGCCACTTGGCAGCGTTTGCAGAAGGCGTTGAGGCAGCGGAACTCGTGGCTTCGACATGGTACACTTGACGGCGCTTCGCAGGCTGCCTGGGACCGTGAGCTGTGTTTAGCCAGCGACGAAATCGATGAGTTTCGGCGGGCGTATATCAAAGCTCTGAAACCCGTCTTCGAGCAAACTTTGAGCGAGTTGGTTCAGCTTGAAGGTTTGACCCTGAGTTACTACCGCGGTTGGGATAAAGAAAAAGACTTGAGCACCGTGCTCGCCTCTTCTCTTCACCGCGATCAGCAGATGGGCCACACCCAGGCAGGTCCGCAACGCGCGGATTTGCGGCTCAGGCTAGGTGGCCATAACGCAGCCGATATTCTCTCGCGCGGCCAGCAAAAGCTGGTGGTGTGCGCGTTGCGTATTGCACAGGGACATCTCGTGAGCCAGGCCCGACGTGGCCAATGTATTTATCTCGTCGACGATCTGCCTTCAGAGCTCGACGAGCATCACCGCAGCGCATTGTGTCGCTTGCTGGAAGAATTACGCTGCCAGGTTTTTATCACCTGTGTAGATCATGAATTGTTGAGGGAAGGCTGGCAGACGGAAACGCCAGTTGCTTTGTTCCACGTGGAACATGGCAGTATCACCCAGACCCACGACCATCGGGAGTGAATGCATGAGCGAAAATCAAACGTACGACTCGTCTAGCATCAAGGTGCTGAAAGGACTCGATGCCGTGCGCAAGCGTCCCGGTATGTACATCGGCGATACGGACGATGGTAGCGGCCTTCACCACATGGTGTTTGAAGTCGTGGATAACTCCATTGACGAAGCGCTGGCTGGCCATTGCGACGACATTAGCATCATTATCCACCCGGATGAGTCCATCACCGTACGCGACAACGGTCGCGGCATTCCGGTCGATGTGCATAAGGAAGAAGGCGTGTCAGCGGCTGAGGTCATCATGACTGTGCTGCACGCAGGCGGTAAGTTTGACGACAACTCTTACAAGGTATCCGGCGGTCTGCACGGTGTAGGGGTATCGGTCGTGAACGCACTGTCCGAAGTATTGAATCTGACCGTTCGCCGCAGCGGGAAGATCTGGGAACAGACCTACGTCCATGGCGTGCCTCAAGAGCCGATGAAAATCGTTGGCGAGAGCGATTCGACTGGTACCGAGATTCACTTCAAGCCGTCGGCCGAGACTTTCAAGAATATTCACTTCAGTTGGGACATCCTGGCCAAGCGGATTCGTGAACTCTCCTTCTTGAACTCGGGCGTCGGTATCGTTCTGAAGGATGAGCGCAGCGGCAAGGAAGAGCTGTTCAAGTACGAAGGTGGTCTGCGTGCTTTTGTTGAATATCTCAACACCAACAAAACGCCAGTTAACCAAGTGTTCCACTTCAACATCCAGCGTGATGATGGTGTGGGCGTCGAGATCGCGTTGCAGTGGAACGACAGCTTCAACGAAAACCTGCTCTGCTTTACCAACAATATTCCCCAGCGTGATGGCGGCACTCACCTCGTGGGCTTCCGTTCCGCACTGACGCGTAACCTGAACAATTACATTGAGCAGGAAGGTCTGGCGAAGAAGCACAAGGTTGCGACCACTGGTGACGATGCACGTGAAGGTCTGACCGCGATCATTTCCGTCAAAGTGCCTGATCCAAAATTCAGTTCGCAAACCAAGGACAAGCTGGTTTCGTCTGAGGTTAAAACTGCCGTGGAACAGGAGATGGGTAAATACTTCTCCGACTTCCTGCTGGAAAACCCGAACGAGGCAAAGGCTGTCGTCGGAAAGATGATCGACGCTGCGCGTGCTCGTGAGGCTGCGCGTAAAGCGCGTGAGATGACCCGCCGCAAAGGCGCGCTGGACATCGCTGGCCTGCCAGGCAAGCTCGCTGATTGCCAAGAGAAAGACCCTGCCCTCTCCGAGTTGTACCTCGTGGAAGGTGACTCTGCTGGCGGCTCGGCCAAGCAGGGGCGTAATCGTAAGACTCAAGCGATCCTGCCACTCAAGGGCAAGATTCTGAACGTTGAAAAAGCCCGCTTCGACAAGATGATTTCCTCGCAGGAAGTTGGCACCTTGATCACGGCGTTGGGCTGCGGCATTGGTCGCGAAGAGTACAACATCGACAAGCTGCGTTATCACAACATCATCATCATGACCGATGCCGACGTTGACGGTTCGCACATCCGTACGCTGTTGCTCACTTTCTTCTTCCGCCAACTGCCGGAACTGGTCGAGCGTGGTTATATCTACATCGCTCAGCCGCCGCTCTACAAAGTGAAGAAAGGCAAGCAAGAGCAATACATCAAAGACGACGAGGCCATGGAAGAATACATGACTCAGTCGGCTCTTGAAGATGCGAGCCTGCACCTGAGTGAATCAGCCCCAGGTATTTCCGGTCCTGCGCTGGAAAAACTGGTCAACGATTTCCGTATGGTGATGAAGACTCTCAAGCGTCTGTCGCGTCTGTATCCGCAGGAACTGACCGAGCACTTCGTCTACCTGCCACCCGTGTCGATGGATCAGCTTTCTGACCACGCCGCCATGCAGGATTGGCTGGCGAAATTCGATGAGCGTCTGCGTGTCGGTGAGAAGTCCGGCCTGGTTTATAAGGCGAGCCTGCGTGAAGACCGCGAGCGTAATGTCTGGCTGCCAGAAGTCGAGCTGATCTCCCACGGTCTTTCCAACTACGTCACGTTCAACCGCGACTTCTTCGGCAGTAACGATTACAAGACCGTTACAGCTTTGGGCGCGCAGATCAGCACGCTGCTTGAGGAAGGTGCTTACGTACAACGTGGCGAGCGTAAGAAGCCTGTCACCGAGTTCAAGGAAGCCCTGGCTTGGTTGATGGCGGAAAGCACCAAGCGCCACACCATCCAACGATATAAAGGATTGGGCGAGATGAACCCGGATCAATTGTGGGAAACCACGATGGACCCGACTGTTCGTCGCATGTTGAAAGTCACCATCGAAGATGCAATCGCAGCTGACCAGATATTCAACACGTTGATGGGCGATGCTGTAGAGCCTCGCCGTGACTTCATTGAAGCAAACGCGCTGGCTGTGTCGAATCTCGATTTCTGACGCGGTCATCGCTGTATCGCTGGGTGATTTAAGCCCGGCAATAGAAAACCGGCCATGTGCCGGTTTTTTTTTGAACACTTCTATCGTGTGTTCCACGTGGAACATTGCGCGGGCGTTTCAGATCTGGACAGCGTTTGATCCAAATATCGAACAGGAGATAAGCCTAACGAACCGAGACACCTGACTTAGAGGGCCCGCTCAGGGGGGGAATGTATCGATGAAATTACACTCTCTGTTGTACGTGTCTCAATAGTGTTACGGCCTCATGGACCGTCCGTCGATAGACTCACACAAGTCATATTCCTCAAGCATACTCAGACCGTCGAGCGATGCCGTCGAAGACATATTCTATTGTCCTGACGCACCCAATGGTCGCCGACGCAGTTCCCCGGATGCGACTGAAGTCGTGACGGATCAGCAGTCATCGGTTGTCCCGTGCGTCCCCGCTTTACGCATGGTTGATGTGAGAAATCCCATTTTGGTTTGCCACTTCCGAGTCATCTCGGTGCGGTAGCTATACCCAAAATTTTAATCCTGCCTGTTGTACCCGCTGCCATCGGACGAACCGATTGAGCAGTACGCCATCTGCCCTGCGATACGCCTCGGCAATGACTGGCTAAAAATCCCAGATCAAGATCGGCCCCACCGGAATGACCGGACGGGCTACGGCTTCGCTTTGCTCTATTTCCATGTCCGTTTTTTGGCCCTGTCGCGTGAAAGGATGTGTGAATGATCAACCGCAAAAATCTCATGACGTTACTCGTGGTCGTCCCCTTCCCGATGGCCGCCATGGCGGGCAAACCTCAAAGCGTGGAACTGGGCGGATTTGATTTCACCCCAACGTTGAAAGTCAGCGAGTTCTACGACGACAACTTTCGAACCCTGCCGGACCACGAGGAGGCGTCATGGATCACCTCCGTGCGCCCGACGTTTGTGCTGGAAACCCAGACCCGCACAAGCGGCTATCAACTGGAGTATGCCGTTGATAGCCGCACCTATCAGGACCACTCAGCCGCCGATCACGTTGATCAAGCTCTGACAGCCAGAAGCGTCATGGAGCTGGATGCGCGTAACAGGCTGAATTGGGAATTGGGCTACAAACGGGCTGAAGACACGGTGCAAACAGCCGAGCCCCGCGAGAACGACAAGTACACCCTGAAGAATGGCAAGCTCGGCTACACCTACGGCGCTCGGACTGCTATGAACCAGCTTGAGGTCTCGGCGGAGTATCAAGAGCTGCGCTATCGCAACAGCGGCACCCTTAACGACGACAAGGAACACGACACCAAAACGTACATCGGCACCTGGTATCACCGCCTTGGCGGCCAGACCCGAACGCTGGTGGAGTTACGCCACAGCGACTTCGATTACGTCCTCTCTAACAGCCCGCGCAACAGCACCGGCGACGCAGCCCTCGTCGGTGTGACACGTGACATCACCGCCAAGCTCAGTGGCAGCGTGCGCGTGGGCTACGAGCGCAAGAACTTCGACAACAGCGACGTGAACGACTACAGCAGCCCGACATGGGAGGCCAACGTCGAGTACAAGCCGCGCACGTATTCCACGTTTTCCATCAAGGCGAGCAAAGCCTTCGAGGAAGGCGACGATGGCGCAAACACCGTACACGACACCAGCACGCGTTTGGGCTGGCGACACACCTGGACGCCTTGGGTTGCCACTGACGTGCATTACCGTTACGCCGACCTCGAATACCTGGGCGTGGGAGGTCGTGACGACAAGCTGAATGACTACGGCGCATCGGTTATCTACTCACCCACCCGTTGGGCCGAGGTCTCGCTCGGCTACCAGCGATGGAAGAACGACTCTGATCTCAGCGATCAGACCTACACCCGCAACGTGTACATGCTGACGGTCGCCCTGAGTCTATAGGGGCGACCGGTCGCAAGCGTTTCATTCTGGAAAGGAGGTGCCCTCATGTCTGTACGTCAAATCATGATCGCCGCGATGTTGCTGGTCTGTAGCGCATCGACGTGGGCGGCGGCGCAGTACCAACTGAGCTCTGGCGATACGATCGCCATCAACGTGTTCGGGGAAAACGACCTCACCTTCAAGGAGATCGTCCTGAACGATGCCGGCGCGTTCAGCTACCCGTTTCTCGGGGAAGTCGTTGCGAAGGGCATGACCCCAACGGCCGTCGAGCAATTGATCACCACCAAGCTCAAGGACGGTTATCTGGTGAATCCCCGGGTGTCGGTCAGCGTGCTCAAGTACCGGCCGTTTTTCATTGGCGGCGAGGTCAAGTTGCCAGGCGGCTATCCGTTCCAGCCAGGGCTGACGCTCGACCGGGCAATTGCACTGGCAGGCGGGTTGACCGAGCGGGCGTCGGACAAACGCATCACGCTGGTCCGTGGTTCTGACCTGAAACGCAATGAGATCAAGGCATCACTGAGCACCCTGGTTGAACCGGGTGACACCATCAATATCGATCAGGGGTTCTTTTGATCATGGGCCAGATCAGCATTAGCAGAAGAAACGAGATTCCACGGTATCCCGCCGGCATGCCCGATGAGGACAAGGATTTCATCGATTCGCGCAAGATCGGTCAGACGCTGTGGTCGAGCAAATGGAGCATCCTGATCCTTACCCTGCTCGCGGTGATACTCGCGGCAGCGTTGATGCAGACCGTGACACCCATGTTTCGAGCGGTCGCTTCGCTGGTGATCGAGCCCAAGGGCACGTCGGTGATCACCTTTCAGCCCCCTGCCGACCCCAACAACCCCACCAGCGATTACCTGCAAACGCAGCTGAGCTTGATCCAGAGTCGCGGCGTGGCGGAGCGCGCGGTGCGCCAACTCAATCTGACGCAACACCCCGAGTTCGACCCGCGCCAACGGCCTTACCTGATGACGCGCTTCAAGGCGATGGTCTCCTCAGTCTGGCCGGAAATGTTTCCGGCGACGTGGAGCAAAGGGGAAGTGCTGACTCCGACGCAAGTGTTCGATGCCGCCGTGGCGGAATTGATGGAACACACGTCGGTGGGCTCGGTGGGCAAGAGTCAGTTGGTGACGATTGGGGTCACGCTGGAGGACAAGCAGACGGCAGCGGCAGCGGCCAACGCATTGGCCCGAGGCTATCTGGACAGTCGGCTGGACGCGCAAGTGAATGACTCACTCAATGCCAGTCGCTGGATGGATTCGCGCGTGATCGAATTACGCACGCAGTTGCAGGAGGCCGAGAACAAGCTCCAGGCCTACAGGGATGCCGAAGGATTGGTGGACGTGGGCGGTGTCACAACGCTGACCGCCAATGAGTTATCCCGCACCAGCGATCGCATGATCGATGCACGCCGTGAACGCGCCGAAGCCCAAAGTCAGTACCAACAAGTCCAGTCGATCAATGGCAAGGGTGCGGGTCAGCTTTCTACACTGCCCGCAGTGATCAACAACCCGGTGGTGCAGCAGTTCCAGGCCGATGTGGCGAAGGCGCAAGCGAAAGTCGATGAGCTGTCGAAACGCTACGGGGATCTGCACCCGAGCATGGTCGCCGCGCGCTCCGATTTGGCGGCCGCCAAGGCGAGCATGGCGACGCAAGTGAATCAGGTCGTTGCCGGTTTGCAGAACAACTACCAACTGGCACAAGCCAACGAGAGCGCATTGAGAACATCGGTGAATACCAGTCGTGCACAGATCCAGGACATCGCACGCAAAGAGTTCAAGTTGCGCGAATTGCAGCGGGACGTAGACAGCAACCGCTCGCTGTATGAAACCTTCGTCAATCGCCTGCGGGAAACCACAGCGACATCCGACCTGGGTTCAACCAATGCGCGCATCGTCGACGATGCCATCCCGCCGTTGATCCCGAACATGCCGCGCAAGTCACTGATTCTGTCGATCGCCGCGATTCTTGGCTTTGGTTTGGCGTGCGGGTTGTCACTGGTGCGTGACGCAATGAAGAACACCGTCAAATCCAGCGACGATGTGGAGAAGAAACTTCGCCTCCCGGTGCTGGGTGTGGTGCCGTTGCTGCAAAAGAAAAATCGTGCACGGATCGCCCGGCAGTTCGAACACAACGACGATTCGGCATTCAGCGAAGCCATTCGAACGGCGCGAACGGGGGTCATGCTCAGCGACATCGAGGTGCGTCGCAACGTGGTGGTGATCACCTCCTCCGTGCCCGGTGAAGGGAAAAGCGCCATCGCAGTGAATCTCGCTTGCGCACTGGGACGCCTTGAGCGCGTGTTGTTGATCGAAGCGGATCTTCGTCGGCCAACGCTGGCGAAAAACCTCGGCCTGAGCGACGGCCATATCGGCCTGGCGAATCTGGTCAACGGCAGCGCTCGCAGCGGCGAATGCATTCAGCAAGTTGGCGACATGGATGTCCTGCCTGCTGGCGCGGTGCCGTCCAACCCGCTGGAGCTGCTCGCCTCTCCCCGCTTCAACAGTTTTCTGGAGTGGGCCAAGCAGCGTTACGACCGCATCATTATCGACTCCCCCGCCAGCCATTCGGTCAGCGATGCGGCGCTGCTGTGTGCATTGGCGGATGCGGTGTTGTACGTCGTGAAGTCCGACAGCTCGGCCACGCCCGTGGTGCAGCGCGGGGTCGGGCAATTGCTGCGCAATCGGGCGCCGGTGATTGGCGTAATTCTCAACCAGGTCTCGGCGGTCAATCTGCGCTACGACCATCAAGGCTATTACGGCTATCTGCCGGGTGAGGCCTATCAGGCAACGGTGTAACGGGATAACGGCGACTGTCGCTACTGGAAATCATCAGCTCAGCCTGGGCAACGAATTACAGGCCACGCGACGAACGCTTGGGAGTACCACCATGCTTGCTCGACGCTTACATCCTTCGGTCAACCGGAGAGGCTTGACGTTCTGGGGTCAGTGGATCAGCGCCACCGCCCTGTCCAATCTGACCATCTGCTATCTGGTCTACGATCACTTCGGTCACATCCCCATTCCCTACCGCGTCCTTCTTCTGCTGGGGATGCTGGCGTCGGTGCCGATTTATTCGGCCCTGCACGTCTATCACAAGCGCTACGGCTACGGTCTTGGACTGCTGCGGTTGCTGGCTGCCTGGCTGGTGCTGATGGTATCGCTGTCAGCCGTGGTGCTGGTCTGCCTCGACTATGCCAATCTGGATCAGCCGCTGTTGGCGAAACTCGTCGGCTTTGGCTTCCTGGCGCAAGCGTGCAGCTACTTGCCATTGCGTTACCTGACCAATCTCCACGCTCGCTGGTTGCGTTTCGAACGCACGGCGCTGATCGTCGGCACCTGTCCCCTCGCCTATAGTCTGGCTCAGCAATTGCGTGAACGAGTGCCTGTGCTCGGCATGGTCGCGACAGGAGATGATGTCCCTCACGCCCCTGACGACGATGATCTTCCGGTGCTGGGCTCGTTGGAAAACCTCAATGATCTGGTGAGCCGAAGCAATATTCGTCGCGTGTACATCGCGATGCCATTGAGCAAGGCGGCACAAATAGAAGCGATTTACCTGGCCCTGCTGGACCTCAGCGTCGACGTGGTGTGGATTCCTGATTTCAGCAGCATGATGCTGCTCAATCAGTCGATTTCGCAGATCGAGCGTTTCCCTGCGATCTACCTCAACGAAACCCCAATCAGTTCGCACCCAGCGGCAGCCTTGGGCAAGGAATTGTTCGACCGTTGCATTGCGCTGATGGCGTTGATCGTCCTGCTGCCGGTGATGCTGAGTGTGGCGGTGGCAGTGAAGCTGTCGTCTCCTGGTCCGGTGTTTTTTCGTCAGCCGAGGCATGGGTGTAACGGCCTTATCATCATGGTCTGGAAATTTCGCTCCATGCGCCTACACGACGACACATCAGTGAAACAAGCGACGCAAAATGACTCGCGCGTCACCCGCGTGGGTGCGTTCATTCGCCGCACCTCCATCGATGAGCTGCCGCAGTTGATCAATGTGCTGCGCGGGGAAATGGCGCTGGTCGGCCCGCGTCCTCACGCCGTCGCCCACAATCACTATTACGGCGACAAGATCCTCGCCTACATGGCGCGGCACCGGATCAAACCGGGCATCACCGGGCTGGCGCAGATCAGTGGCTTGCGCGGCGAGACCGAGACCCTGGAAAAAATGCAGCTGCGGATCGAAAAGGATCTCGCCTACATCAATCACTGGTCGCTCTGGCTGGACATCAAGATTCTGGTGATCACCCCTTTCACCCTGTTCTCACGAAACATTTATTAAGCGCCTGCTGGCGAAGGAGAACGGCATGGCTGATCCCGAATTCACCGCCTCGGGTTTGCCCGGTACTGGGTGGCGCGGCGCGGTTCGGCAGGTATGGCAGGCGCGGTTGGTGCGCAACATCGCCACCACTATTTCCGGGAGCGCGGGGGCGCAGGCGATCAACCTGGCGTTGATCCCGGTAATCATGCGAATCTACGGGCCAGAAGCCTTCGGCGTGGTCGGCACCTTTCAAAGCCTCACTATCATCCTCATCCCGTGGTGCGCCCTTACCTACCCGATGTCGATTGTGCTGCCGCAATCAGAGCGGGATGCCCGGGGTTTGATTCGCTTGTCGCTGTGGGTAGCGTCGCTGATCTGCGGCATCACGGCCCTGCTCTTGTACGGCTGGGGTGAACAGGCCTCCCATGCTTTTGGCATCGACCTGCTGATCCCCTACCTGATGTGGCTGCCTGTGGTCATGTTCAGTTCGGCCGTGCTGGAAATCACCCAGCAGTGGCTCTACCGAAATCAACGCTTCAACCTCACCGCCCGCGCCGCTACGTTTCACGCCTTGATCTATAACGCGACGCGCACGGGCGCCGGTCTGATCATGGCGACGGCGACGGCGCCGGTTCTGGTGATCACCAGTTCGCTCTATTACGTTATCCACAGCGCGCTGCTGCTGATCGGCATTCGCCTGCGACGGGAGCCGAGTGTGTTCAGGGCCTCGACGGAAGCGACGATCGAACCCCGTAAGACGCTGCGTCAGCTGGCGTCCGAATACCGGGACTTCCCGCTCTTCCGTGCGCCTCAAGTCTTGATCAATGCGCTGTCGGTGCACATGCCGACCTTGGTGCTGGCGTCCGCTTTCGGTGCTGTCCCGGCTGGCTTTTTCGCGCTGTGCCTGCAAGTGCTGGCAATGCCGAGCAACTTCATCGGCAAGGCCGTTGGCAGCGTGTATTACCCGCGCATCACCCAAGCGATTCATGCCCGAGAAGCCGTGACCGGTCTGTTGCTGCGTGGCGTGATGGGCATGTCGCTAGCGGGTTTGGTGCCTTTCGCGGCGCTGGTGATTGCCGGGCCATGGCTGTTCGATCTGGCATTCGGCGGGCAATGGCACACCGCTGGAGAGTACGCACGATGGCTGGCGATTTCTGAATTTGCCGGATTCATCGGTGGCCCCTGCCTGGTGGCCATCCCCGCGCTTTCGCTGCAAAAAACGTTTCTGGTGTTCGAAATCGTCAGCACCAGTCTGCGTATTTCGGCCGTGATGGCGGGCGCGTTTTTCTTCAAGGATGCACTGGCGGTGGTCATGGCCTTCGCCGCTGCGAACGTGCTGATCAACCTGTCGATGATTGTGATCGTGCTGATCGAAGGGCGGCGTTGGCATTGCCGTCTTCAGGCGGCGCACCCCTGACCTAAAAAAACGGTTTTTTCCGAATCGGGCGGCAGCCACGCCTGCCGTTCGCTCATCCCTCTTGAGGCTCTGCACCCATGAATACTGAAAAGGTTTGCGCGATCATCCTCAACTGGAACGGTGCCGAACAGACGCTGAACTGCATCCGCTCGCTTGAGGCCTGTGGTTCGATTCCGGTGATCGTCATCGATAACGACTCCCATGCTTCCGATTACAAAAAGTTGCTGAGTGACATGGTGCAGCGGGATGTCACCGACACGCTCATCACCACGCAAGAAGACATCGCGCACGAAGGCCGCCGGTACGACCGTTGCTTGATCAGGAACAACGGCAATCACGGCTACGCCGGTGGCAATAATGTTGGCATCGATTACGCGATTCGCGCCGGGTACGACTATCTCTGGATTCTGAACAACGACATCACCGTCGAACCCGGTGCGCTGGAACGGCTGCTCGACACGATGCACAGCGATCCTTATTGCGGATTCAGCGCGTCCGTTCTGGTCTACGCCGATAACCCGGACATGGTTCAGTGCGTGGGCGGCGGCACCGTTTACCCGTGGTTGGGAAAGACCAGGTTGATCGGTAAAAAAGCCGATCGCTCGCAACTTCCGCAGCTCAATCTGCCCACACCCGATTATCTGATGGGGGCGTCGATGCTGGTCTCCCGCAGGGTGGTCGAAGAAGTGGGCCTCATGGACGAGCGCTATTTCATGTACTCCGAAGAAGTGGATTGGCAACGGCGTGCAGCGGCCCGAGGCATCTCTTGCCAAGTCGCGCTGGGCAGTTTCGCCCGGCATGGCGACAGCGGCAGCACCAAAGGTAAAAGCCACCTGTATCATTTTTACCGGAACCGTGCCGCCATCATGTACAACCGCAAATTCCACTCCACTGCATGTTGCGTCGTTTCATCGCTGGCATTGGCGTCGATCACCGTGCTGCAAAACAGCCGTAGTCTGAAAAACATTCGCTATGGCCTGAAAGGCATCAGCGAGGGGTTCGCGTTTTCCTGGCGCTGAAGGGCTAACCCCCTGCCTTGTCTGGCTTCTCCCATGAAGGTATTTCGTCGTGACCAGAGCGCTTTTTTCATACCGGACGTTGCTGTTCATCCTGCTGTTTCTGAATTCGGCGTGCCTGTTTCTGACCGACAACAAAAAAGCCGGACTGCCCTACGTGCGCGAGCTGTTCATCGTTGCAGTCGTGGTGTCCGCGCTGGGGTTGCTGTTGGTCTGGAAACGGGCGCATCAGTCGAGAGCGGCGCTGTGGATCGTGTGCTTCGGCCTGCTGTTGCCATTGCTGTCAGCGTTCTTGGCCAACGCAAAATTCGGACAGCCCCTTCTCTACGGCATGCTCGAAGAGCGTCGCAGCTTTCTTTACCTGCTGTTCTTCCCGGCCCTGTTTCTGATGATCAGGGCGAAACCGACTCAGGACGAACTAGAGCGGTTTTTCCTGATCTCCGGCCTGGCCTGCGTGCTCGTTGGCTACCTGTATTACTTCGGCGTGCTGCCGGAAAACAACGACGTCACGTTCAACGTCGATGACAAGGATTATGGCCTCAACCCGCTCCGACCCAATCGCTTCAGCATTGGCGCGGCCTACGTGAGCGTCTGTGCCTACATGCTGATGTACCGCATCCGACGCGCCTACTCGCTGGGATCGGTCTTGCTGCTGTTGCTGTTCGCCTCCTATCTCTGGCTGGTGCTGCAAACACGCAACACCATGTTGATGTGGGTATTGGGAGGCATCTGGATCTTTCGCACACGTTGGGGCGTGCTGCTGAAAACCGGCGCAGCGGTGATCGGGATTGTGTTGGTCGCGTACTTCATCGCGCCCGATTTTTTCGAGGACCAATACCAGCAATTCAACGCGCTCATTGGCGAAGCCACCACCGAAGGCGGCGTGCGCGTGACCACCTCAGACATCGTTCTCCGAGAAGTCCCCGCGAATTATTACGTCGGCATGGGGGCGCTGTCGTTGCAGTGGCAGAGCGGTTTTGCGCGGCTGTACAACGCCTACTTTTACCTGTCGGACGTGGGGCTGCTGGGCGTGTTGTACCGCTTCGGCTTTCTTACCCCGCTGATCGCCGGGTTCTACTACTTCGGTTACTGGCGAATCATGCGCAAGTGCCGGCGCAAGGGTGATTTGCTCAGCGGCTTGCAGCTGGATTTCACCCTTAACGCGTTCAATTTTTTCCTGTCGACTTCGATCATGTACGGCGGCGATCTGACGGGGCTGGCGCTCGCGGCTTTCGTGTATTTTGCGCGCGCCTCGGCGGTGCGCGAGTCAAGCGTGGGTCGGCCCTTGCCGGAATCGGTATTTCAGTCACCCATCCAACCGCACCGCTGAGTCAGCGGCGGGCAGCGCCTGGGCCGTATTGTGTGCATGTGGGCGTGTCCAAGTATTTGGCCAACACCTGCCATTGCGGCCGGTCCTGGCCATCGATCGGTTCCAGGTTCATCGGCTCGCGGCCCCAGCTCTCTCCCGACGTCCAGTACGCCAGTGGCACGCAATACGGCTGCAAGTATTTGAGCAGGCGGTCCGCGGCTACCGCCCAGCGAGGGTCGTTATCCGGAAAACCCATTTCACCAATTTGCCCACGACGACCGTTTTTCTGTAGCCATTGAATGAAGGGCTTGACCCGGTTCACGCCGATATCGGGATCAATGGGACGATTTTTCGCGTCTTTGTAGGTGCCGCTGCCATTGCTGTCCAGATAGAGATGGGCAGAAAACACCAGGTTGTTGGCCGGGTCTTTCAGCTTCAGCAAGGCGTCGTTGTTCTGCGGCCAGCGGGCAGCGCTTGCCCAGTCACGACCCTCGACAATGATCAGCCGCTTGCGGTCCACCTTGCGAATGCCGTCGATCCCGGCCTGCGCGGCCTGCGGCCAGACGGCGTCGGAGTCGTCGTGGGGTTCGTTCATCAAGTCGTACGCATACAGCGCTGGCGCGTCGTGCCAGCGTTCGGCAATGCGCTGCATCAACTGACGGTAATGGTCGACGGTCACGTCGCGGCTGCCGATCACCTGCTGTCGATACCGAGCATAGTTATGCACATCGATGATCACGCCGATGCCTTGCTGGTTCGCCTGCATGAGCATCTTGTCTATCAACCCGGCATACGTGGGGTCCAGCCCATCGCCCAACACCGGCTGTAATCGCTCCCACTTCACTGGAAAGCGCACGGTGCGTATGCCCTTGGCTTTCCAGCGGGCGAAATAGCCTTCGCTGGGGAAGAAGTAGTCCGTTCCGTTTTCGCCCGGAAACTTGCCTTCCGACGACTCGGCCCCCGAGACGTTGATCAGCACCATGGGCAAGGTGGCCGCCTGGGCGGGGATGTATAGCCCCTGAAAGACCGTCAGCGTCAGGCCGGCCAACACCGATCTGCGCAACCACCTCATAGCGCGACTCATCCTCACCGTTTTTTCACCGCGGAAATCTCCCGGACGGAATTCGTGTTGTTCAGGCAACGCGCGGCTTTGCCGTGCCTGTTTGTTTCGTCGCTCCCGATGTTTGCCGCTGGTACCCGAGAGGGTCGCACACGCCGGATTCGCGCTGCTGTTCAGTGTGGTCCGGCACTGCACGCGATTATTCATTAGCAGGAGCCCGCCCTATGAAAGTGTTTGGAATCGAGTTCTATCGTGGACGACAACGGGAGCTCATCGACGAGCTGATCAACCTCACGGACGCCCCTTTTAAATACTTGGTGACTGCCAACGTCAATCACATCGTATTGCTCGAACATGACGAGCAGCTTCGCGAAGCCTATCGGTATGCGGGCCATCGGTTATGCGACAGCCGAGTGCTGTACCCCGTGCTTCAGCGCCTGAATGCAGGGATTGCCGAACCTATCCCCGGCAGCACGTTGACCCGGGCCATGATGAACATCGCCCAGCTCAGGCAATGGGACGTCACCGTTCTGGGGTGCGAGCGAGACGTCATCACAACGCTCAAACGCAGTTATCCCTCCGTGACCTTTCATCACTACAACCCGCCTATGGGCTTCATCGACGACCCGCAAGAGGTCGAGCGTTGCGTTGATTTCATCCAGCGACAGCATTCGCGTATGACCGTGTTTTCCGTCGGCTCGCCACGCCAAGAGGTTCTCGCCTGCGAGGTGTACAAGCGTGGCGGTGCCACCGGAGTCGGCTTGTGCACGGGAGCGTCGCTGATGTTTCTCTCAGGCAAAGTCAGGCGAGCGCCGATGTGGGTCCAGCGGCTTTCACTGGAGTGGCTGCATCGGCTGTGCACTGAGCCCAAACGGCTGGGTCGACGTTACGCGGTGGATGCCTACCGCATTCTGCCGATCATCGCTCGGCAGTTCCGTAATCGGTCGGGGACTTGATCCCGTCCAAGTGACTTAACCCGTTCTGTAGGAGCGAATTTATTCGCGATTGGCCGGTAGGGACGACACATCTCTATTGCCCGAACGATTTTCGCGAATAAATTCGCTCCCACAGTTTTTCATCTGCGTCACACAAAACCCCGTCGATCCGCATCGTCCGGGGTTTTTTGCGTTTTACGCCGTACCTTTTCCCATCGCCGCCCAATACGCTTTCAGGCCGCTGAACGAATGGGTGATATGCGCAGCCAACGCATGCCGTCGCGCCATCGCCGGTTTCTCGATGAAGTGCCAGGAGAACACCGCCGCCGCCAGCACAATCGGGAACGCCACCAGCATCATGGCCACCGGCCCGACGCCCTTGAACTGATGAGCCAGGATTTCTTGCACCGGAAACGCATAAATGTAGACGCCGTACGAGTAATCGCCCAACCGGTTGTAGCGGTCGATCAGCGGGTGGGTCGCGAAGCCGAGATAGAAGATCAGGTAGGTCCAGGCCAGCACGAAACACTCGCTGAAATATGGCGTCTTGTAAGACCCGACTGCCAGCGCAGCCAGCGGCAAAAGCCAAATGAAGCGGTGCGGGATGTGCTGCCGATAGCGGTACAGCGACATGCCCAGTACGAACGGCAAACCCCATGTGAAGAAGTATTGCAGGCGGTGCATGTCCGCCAGCAGCGTGGTGTTGGCCGACATCACTTTGAACGCGACATAAGCAATCGCGTACACCAGCAGAAACACGGCGAAGCGACGATTCTGCCCATAGCAGGCGAACACCCCTAGCCCGCCGACCAGCACGTACAACATCACCTCGTAGAACAGCGTCCACAGCGAGCCATTGATGCCAGGCCATGGGTTATCTTCGAACAGCCCCGGCAATTGAAACTGCATGCTGAACAGCGTCAGGTTGTGGCTCAGGTAACCGTATATTGCGCCCGAGCGGAAATATTCTTGTATGCCGAGTGTCGTAAAGAGCGGGCCGATCAGAAACACGCTGATCAACAGCACCAGCGTCAGCCCCGGGTAAATGCGCAAAAAGCGCGCAGAGACAAAATCAATCGTGCCGGGGGCGCGGTCACGGCTCAGCGAAATGAAAAAACCCGACACGCAGAAGAAGGTGATCACGGCCAACTCGCCCAGCGAGAGGCCCAGCCAACCGGACAAAGGCTCAACCGCCGTGCTGCCCTGCGACAGTGGGTAACTGTGCGAAATCAGCACGGCAGTGGCGGCGAGCATCCTGATCAGGTTGAAATTGTTGTTCCGTCTGGACGCCAGATCACCCAATGTATTCATACCGCCTCCGCCCGTTAAACGAGCAACCACGTTTCGATCCATTCACCGCTGTGATGCGTTGCGCAGAGAGACTGGCGCAACACCGAAGGGGCCATAGGCGTATCCCACGTTGAAACCATACGCCGACCGTGTACAGCGTCTAATTGCCATCACTAATCGGCCTGTGAATAACCCGGTTGCCAAAATATTGACCAAAGCTGCGGCGCGATAGATTTCTCTGCATCCTGCGCCGGTTTCCAGCCGTTTCCACGGCGTTAATTCTGGAAGTGAACATGCCTGCCGACTCTGCCAATGCGACACCGCTGCACACCATCGAAGGGCTGCGACTGCAAGGTGAGACTGCCGAGCAGTGGCGCGAATGGGGGCCGTACCTGAGCGACCGGCAATGGGGCACGGTGCGCGAGGACTACAGCGCAGACGGTGATGCGTGGGCTTTCTTCCCTCATGATCATGCTCGCAGCCGGGTGTATCGCTGGGGCGAAGATGGCTTGGCAGGTTTCTCCGACAAGTCCCAGCACTGGTGCCTCGGGCTGGCGCTGTGGAACGAGCGTGACCCCATTCTGAAGGAACGCTTGTTCGGCCTGAACAACGCGGAAGGCAACCATGGCGAAGACGTGAAGGAGCTGTATTTCCACGTCGATGGCGTGCCGAGCCACGCCTACATGCGCATGCTCTACAAGTACCCTCACGCTGCTTTCCCTTATGGCGATCTGGTGGAAGAGAACGGGCGTCGCGGGCTGGACGACCCTGAATACGAAGTGCTCGACACCGGCGTGTTCAACGACAACCACTACTTCGACGTCAGCATCGAATACGCCAAACACACGCCCGATGACATCTTCATGCGGGTCACGGTGGTCAACCGTTCGGATAGGCAGGCGCGTCTGCACGTCCTACCGCAACTCTGGGCGCGGGACATCTGGAGTTGGGGCGACGAGGTCGAGCGCCCTGCCCTGTCGCGTGTGGATAACGTGGTGACCGCTCGGCATCCCAAGGCGTCCGCGCGAGAAGCCACGGCCTGGGGGCATGAAACGGCCGAGTGGGTTTTTTGCGAAAACCGCACCAATGCGCCGAAGCTGTTCGGTCGTCCTGAAGCCGGCCCGTTCAAAGACGGCATTAATGACTGGCTGATTGGCGCAAACCCGGACGCGATTCATCGAGACTCGGGTACCAAGGCCGCCGCTCATTTCGTCCTGACGCTGGAAGGCGGCGCCTCCCAAGCGGTGTACCTCCGGTTTGCGCCCGCCGGTTCAGCCCACGTGAATGCCCGCGCGCTCTTCGATCAACGTCGCAGGGAAGCCGACGAATTCTACGGCGCCTTGCAGCACACGCTGGAAGACGCCGACGCCCGCAATGTTCAGCGTCAGGCGCTGGCCGGGTTGCTCTGGTCGAAGCAGCTGTATTACTTCGACGTTAAGGCCTGGCTCGCGGGTGACCCCGGACTACCCCCTTTACCTGAAGGGCGCTCGCACATTCGCAATAACCAATGGCGCCACCTGTGCAATTTCGACATCGTCTCGATGCCCGACAAGTGGGAATACCCGTGGTACGCCTCGTGGGACCTGGCGTTTCAGGCCGTGGCGTTCGCCTTGATTGACGTCGATTTCGCCAAGGATCAATTGCTTCTGTTGGTCAAAGACCGCTTCATGCACCCCAACGGCCAGTTGCCCGCTTACGAATGGCGTTTCGACGACGCCAACCCGCCCGTTCATGCCTGGGCTTCGTGGCGCGTGTACCAGATGGAGAAGGCGCAGAAGGGCCAAGGCGACGGGGTGTTTCTTGAAAAGGTTTTCCACAAGCTGCTGCTGAATTTTTCCTGGTGGGTCAATCGCAAGGACGCCGAGGGCCACAACATCTTTCAGGGCGGATTCCTCGGCTTGGACAACATCGGTCTGTTCGACCGCTCGGCCGCTCTTGCCCCCGGTTATCAGCTCGATCAGGCGGATGGCACGGCGTGGGTCGCGGGTTATGCGCTGGACCTGATGCGCATCGCGTTGGAGCTGGCGCAGCACAACGAGGTGTACGTCGACATTGCCGTGAAGTTCTTCGAACACTTCCTTTATATCGCTGGCGCGATCAACGAAGTCGACAAGGACGAAGTCGAAGGCCTGTGGAACGATCAGGACGGCTTTTTCTATGACGTGTTGCACCGGCCGGATGGCGTGCGTGAGTCCGTGAAACTGCGTTCCTTTGTGGGCTTGATCCCGCTGTTCGCCGTCCGCGTGTTGGAGCAGCGCGAACATGAAGGTCTGAGAGGTCTGCGTGAACGGTTGCTGGGTTTCCTGCATCACCGTCCTGATTTGGCGGCGCTGGTCTCGCGCTGGACCGAACCGGGCAAAGGCAATAGGTTGCTGCTGGCGCTATTGCGCGGCCAACGCACCAAAGACCTGATCAAACGCATGCTCGATGAAAGCGAATTTCTGTCGCCCCACGGCATCCGCTCGTTGTCTCGGTACTATGGCGAAACCCCATTCAGCATGAAGATCAACGGCAACACGCTGTCGGCGGATTACGAACCGGCGGAGTCGAACTCCCGTCTGTTCGGCGGCAACTCCAACTGGCGGGGGCCGGTGTGGATGCCCTTGAACTACATGCTGATCGAATCGTTGCGTGAGTTTCATCGCTACTACGATGAGAACTTTTCGGTCGAATACCCAAGCGGCTCGGGCTATCTGGCCTCGCTTGACGAAGTGGCTGACGGACTCAGCCACCGTATAAACAGACTTTTCCTACGCGACGAAGACGGCAACCGGCCTTCCATGGCCGGTTATCCACAGCTTGAAATAGACCCGCAGAGTCGGGATCTCGTGTTGTTTCACGAATACTTCCACGGCGAAAACGGCCGTGGCCTTGGGGCATCGCACCAGACGGGCTGGAGCGCGCTGGTGGCCCTTCTGCTTCAACCAAAGGCATAAACTCGTCGGCTGACTCGGCGAGACGCGCTGTATTAGGAAAGGGACGGGGTTAAAGGAGCGGTAACCGGATGTCGTTTCGCAAGTACCAGAAAGTGCTGGCCATCCCTCGGGTGCTGCCAGCGACGCTGTTCATGTTCGTTGCGGGTCTGCCGCTGACGATCATGACCCTCACGCTCAGTCTGCATGTGCTGAATGAAATGGGGCGCAGTTATTTCGATGCCGGTGTCGTCGCGACCGCCACGGCGTTGGGGTTTGCCGTGGGCTCGCCGCTGTTGGGGCGCAAGATCGATTCCCACGGTCTGCGCCCGGTGGTGGCCGTCAGCGGCACGATATCCACCGTCGCGTGGCTAGGTCTGCCGCTGGCGAGTTATCCCGTCTATGTCTGTCTGGCTTTTATTGCTGGCATGTTCACGGTGCCAACGGGTTCGCTGGCCCGTCAGTTCGTGGCCAGCCTGGTGCCTGAAGACCAGCGTCGCCCGGCGTATTCGCTGAACATGATGTTGATGGAACTGGGGTTCGTCATTGCACCTGCCACCGGCATTCTCCTGATCACGTCCTACTCAGCGACGGCGACCATCGTTGGTATCGGCGTGTGGCGGGCCATTTCGTACATCGTGCTGTACAAGCTGAACTGGCCTACGCGTTCTCTCGACGAAGCCGCTCAGAAGATACAGCGTGTCCGACCCAAGTTGAGGACGTGGATGAGCGGCCCGCTGCTGTCCGCAATGTTTGTCAGTGCGGCGGCGTTGTTTGTGCTCTACGGGACTGAGCTGGCGCTGATTGCTGTGCTGCGCGGCAATGGCGAAATCGCGTTTACGGGGTATGTGATCGCGGCCATGTCGCTGGCCTCGATCGCTGGTGGTTTTGTGCATGGCATCGTGCATCGCGCTTGGTCTCAAATGCAGTTGGCGGTGACCATGACGCTGTTAATCCTGCCTGTCGCAATGTTTGATCAGGTGTGGTGGTGGCTGTTGTTGGCTTTGTTGCCGAACAGTTTACTATGCACCCCTACATTGGCAGCGGGATCGGAAGCTGTCGCCAAACTGGCGCCTTCGGATGTGCGAGGCGAAGTGATGGGGCTGCATGACTCGGCGTATCGAATAGGCCAGACGCTGTCTGCCCCGCTCGTTGGCTTTGCCATCGACAGCCTTTCCCCTGCGATGGGGTTCGTTGCGGCAGCTAGCGGAGGGCTGGTTTTGATTGGGATGGCGGCGCTTTGCAATCTGTGGATATCCGCGCCGAAAACGCTTCCGTAAAAACGACATCGGTCTTGACCGCGAAGGCTCAAGACCGATGTTTTCAAGCGTAAAAAATATCTGTCAGAAAAAACTTATGCACGTTTTTGGTTCGATCATCGCCTCTGGAAATAAGCAACAAAATCAGAAGGTTATGAACGATTCTCAAAAATTTCACACATTTGGTGCACAGGTTATCCACAATTCACGCCGGTGATTTTTCCGGTGTGGGCGCTGGCATGACAGGCGAGCCTAGCGCCTTCTGCGTGGCCTCGTTCCAGGCGGACACCCGATCATTCAGCGCGGCAATCGCCCGCGGGCCAGTGCCTTCTGCATACATCGGCTCACCAATCACTACTTCGATAGTGCCGGGCTTCTTGGCCCACCCTTCTTTTGGCCAATACCTGCCCGCGTTATGGGCGATGGGCAGGACCGGCAATTCAGCATTTACTGCCATGGCCGAGCCGCTGCGTGAGAACTTGCCGATCTGACCGTAGGGCACCCGCGTTCCTTCCGGGAAAATCAGCACCCACACGCCGTCCTTGAGCAGTTCGTCACCCTTCTTGGCCACCACCTTGAGCGCGGCCTTCGGGTTGTTACGGTCAATGGCGATAGGGCGAAGCATCGCCATCGCCCAACCGAAGAACGGCACATACAGCAGTTCACGTTTGAGGACCTGACTCAGCGGCTGGAAATGCGCCGACAGGAAGAAGGTCTCCCACGTGCTCTGGTGATTGGACACGATCACGCACGGCGTCTTCGGCACGTTTTCCTGGCCGGTGACGTTGACCTTGATGTTAAGGAACACCTTCGTCAGCCAGACCGCACAGCGACACCAATACACGTTGATGAAGCGATAACGAACGCGGAAAGGCAGAAAAGGCGCAACGAAGAAACTCAGCGAACACCACAGCAGGGCAGTGGTGCCCAGCAGCAGGTAAAAGATGAAGATCCTGATGGCCTGCACTATCGACATAGCTGCTTTTACCGTTACGGGCAGTGCCCGGATGGAGCGTACCGTTGGACGACCGGTCAGTCGTTCGTTGATGCGCTGTTGTGAATAAGTTTTGCGGCAACCGCCGCCAGGTCGTCAAAAATCAACGTTCCTGCGGGCAACGGGTTGCTCCGCGTCTTGTGTCCTTTGCCGGTCATGACCAGAACAGGTTGAGAGTCGACGGCCACCGCCGCCTCCAGGTCACCCTTGCTGTCACCGACGAACCAGATTCCGCGAAGGTCCACGGCGTAATGGTTGGCAATGTTGCGCAGCATGCCCGGCTTGGGCTTTCGGCAATCGCACCCCGCGTCCGGGCCATGCGGACAATAAACGATCAGGCCGACCTCGCCGCCCTGCTCCGCCACCAGTGCGCGCAAACGGGCGTGCATGGCGTCCAGCGTGGCGAGGTCGTAATAACCGCGAGCAATGCCGGACTGGTTGGTGGCCACGGCCACTGTCCAGCCCGCCTTGCTCAACTGCGCGATGGCCTCGATCGAGCCGGGAATCGGAATCCACTCCTCCACCGACTTGATGTAAGCGTCGGAGTCTTCGTTGATCACCCCGTCCCGATCGAGAATCAGCAGTTTCAAATCATGCGCTCCGGCGTTAGCCCAACAGGGAGATGTCAGCGACGCCGAGGAACAGATTGCGCAGACGCGCCAGCAACGCATAACGGTTGGCGCGCACGCTGGCGTCTTCGGCGTTGACCATCACGGCCTCGAAGAAGGCGTCCACCGGCTCGCGCAGTGCTGCCAGACGGGCCAGCGCTTCGTTGTACTGACGGTTGGCGGACATTGGCGCGACGGCCTGGTCTGCCTGCTGAATCGCCGAGTACAGCGAGAACTCATTGGCGTTGTCGAAGTATTTTGGCTCGACGGTCTGGGCGATGCTGCCCTCGGCCTTGCTCAACAGATTCGACACGCGCTTGTTCACGGCGGCCAGTGCAGCGGCTTCCGGCAACTTGCGGAACGCCTGAACTGCTTGCACGCGCTGGTCGAAGTCCAGCGCCGAGCCCGGTTGCAGGGCACGAACCGACAGGTAGACCGAGACATCGACGCCTTCGTCTTCATAACGCGCACGCAGGCGGTCGAAGATGAACTCCAGCACTTGCTCGGCCAGTCCGGCCGGTTTGACCTTCGCGCCAAACTGAGTGACGGCGAATTGCACGGTCTTGATCAGGTCCAGGTCCAGCTTCTTCTCGATCAGAATCCGCAGGATGCCCAGCGCAGCGCGACGCAGTGCGTACGGGTCTTTGCTACCGGTTGGCAGCATGCCGATGCCGAAGATGCCGACCAGGGTGTCGAGCTTGTCAGCGATGGCCACCGCTGCACCGGTCAGGGTGCTTGGCAACTCCGCGCCCGCGCCACGCGGCATGTACTGCTCGTTCAGCGCCAGTGCGACGTCTTCCGGCTCGCCATCGGCCAGCGCGTAGTAGTAACCCGCCACGCCCTGCATTTCAGGGAATTCGCCAACCATCTCGGTCGCCAGGTCGCACTTCGACAGCAAACCGGCACGGCCTGCGCGCTGAGCATCGCCACCGACGCGTGGCGCGATGAACGCGGCCAGCTTCGACACGCGCTCGGCTTTGTCGAACACAGTGCCCAGCTGGGCCTGGAACACGACGTTCTGCAGGCGCTGGTTGAAGGTTTCCAGCTTCTGCTTCTTGTCCTGTTTAAAGAAGAACTCGGCGTCGGTCAGGCGTGGGCGAACGACTTTCTCGTTACCCAGGACGATCTGCGACGGGTCCTTGCTTTCGACGTTGGCGACTGTGATGAAGCGCGGCAGCAGCTTGCCTTCAGCGTCCAGCAGGCAGAAATACTTCTGGTTGTCCTGCATGGTGGTGATCAGGGCTTCTTGCGGCACCTCAAGGAAACGCTCCTCGAACGAGCACACCAGCGGCACCGGCCATTCGACCAGCGCGGTCACTTCGTCCAGCAACGCAGGCGGTACGATGGCGGTGCCTTCGTGTTGGGTCGCCAGTTCGTCGACACGCTTGCTGATCAGCGCACGACGCTCGTTGAAATCAGCCAGCACGTGAGCGGCACGCAGGTCGCTGGCGTAGTTCGCTGGCGAGGTGATACGGACGCTTTCCGGATGATGGAAACGGTGGCCACGGGATTCACGGCCAGCGGTCTGGGCGAGGATCGTGCAGTCGATGACCTGGTCACCGAACAGCATCACCAGCCATTGGGTCGGACGCACGAACTCTTCCTTGCGCGCACCCCAGCGCATGCGTTTCGGGATCGGCAGGTCGTTGAGCGAGTCTTCGATGATGGTTGGCAGCAGGCTTGCGGTCGGTTTACCGGCGATGCTCTGGCTGTAACGCAGCTTCGGGCCGCTCTGATCGATTTCGCTCAGGTCGACGCCACACTTCTTGGCGAAGCCAAGAGCTGCCTGGGTCGGATTGCCGTCGGCGTCGAACGCCGCCTGACGTGGCGGGCCGTCCAGATTGACGCTGCGGTCCGGCTGTTGGGTTGCCAGCTCGGTGATCAACACGGCCAGACGGCGCGGCGCGGCATACACCTGCTTGGCGCTGTAGGTCAGGCCAGCGGCTTGCAGGCCTTTTTCGATACCGGCCAGGAACGCGTCGGCCAGGGTGTTCAGTGCTTTGGGTGGCAGTTCTTCGGTGCCCAATTCAACCAGGAAATCTTGAGCACTCATTGTGCAGCCTCCAGCTTCGCCAACACTTCGTCGCGGATATCAGGTGCGGCCATCGGGAAGCGAAGCTTGGCCCGGGCCATCAAGTACGCCTGGGCGACGGAGCGGGCCAGGGTGCGTACGCGCAGGATGTATTGCTGACGCGCAGTCACGGAAATCGCGCGACGGGCATCCAGCAGGTTGAAAGTGTGCGAGGCCTTGAGGACCATTTCGTAGCTCGGCAGTGGCAGCTCGGCTTCGATCAGACGCATCGCTTCGCTTTCGTAGAAGTCGAACAGTTCGAACAGTTTGTCGACGTTGGCGTGTTCGAAGTTGTAGGTCGATTGCTCCACTTCGTTCTGGTGGAACACATCGCCGTAGGTCACTTTGCCGAACGGGCCGTCAGTCCAGACCAGGTCGTAGACCGAATCGACGCCTTGCAGGTACATCGCCAGACGCTCAAGGCCGTAGGTGATTTCGCCGGTGACCGGGTAGCACTCGATGCCGCCCACTTGCTGGAAGTAGGTGAACTGCGAGACTTCCATGCCATTGAGCCAGATTTCCCAGCCCAGGCCCCAGGCGCCCAGGGTTGGAGATTCCCAGTTGTCTTCGACGAAACGCACGTCGTGGACCAGCGGGTCCAGACCGACGTGTTTCAGGGAGCCGAGGTACAGCTCCTGGAAGTTGTCCGGGTTGGGTTTCAGAACCACCTGGAACTGATAGTAGTGCTGCAGGCGGTTAGGGTTCTCGCCGTAACGGCCATCGGTAGGACGACGGCTCGGTTGTACGTAGGCGGCGTTCCAGGTTTCCGGGCCAACGGCGCGCAGAAACGTGGCGGTGTGGAAAGTGCCGGCGCCCACTTCCATATCGTAGGGCTGAAGTACCACACAACCTTGCTCAGCCCAGTATTGCTGGAGGGCGAGGATCAAGTCTTGGAAGGTACGCACGGCTGGCGTAGGCTGGCTCACGAAATTCACCTGTACTGGGGGGCTGCGATTTAAAGAGCGGGAGTATACCCGATTCAGCAGCGCCTCCACCCTTGGGAGCCCTATGCCACGCTGCTTTTGGTGCAACGAAGAGCCGATTTACATGGACTACCACGACCAAGAGTGGGGTGTGCCGTTGCGCGACGCGCAGAAGCTGTTCGAGTTTCTATTGCTCGAAGGGTTCCAGGCCGGCCTGTCGTGGATCACCATTTTGAAGAAACGCGCCCGCTACCGCGAAGTGATGTTCGACTTCGACGTGCGCCGGATCGCGGCCATGACCGACGCTGAAATCGAAGAATTGATGCTGGAGCCGGGCATCGTTCGCAACCGCCTCAAGCTCAACGCCGCCCGCAAGAATGCACAGGCCTGGTTGCGCCTCGAAGACCCGGCGGCGTTTGTCTGGTCGTTCGTCGGTGGGCAACCCAAAATCAATCACTTCCAGGGGCGCAGCGAAGTCCCGGCGATCACCCCTGAGGCCGAGGCCATGAGCAAGGCGTTGAAGAAAGCGGGGTTCACGTTCGTGGGGCCGACCATCTGTTATGCCTATATGCAGGCGACCGGAATGGTCATGGACCACACGACGGATTGTGATCGGTATGCCGAGTTGGCGAACGCGTGAGAGATGAACATCTGTGGGAGCGAATTCATTCGTGAAAAATCTGCCAGGCGATAGAGATGCATCGGCTGTACCGGCCTATCGCGAATAAATTCGCTCCCACAGGGGATATTCGTTCAGCTCAGCGGGCGACAGTGAGTTGGGCGAACGCTTGTGCTGAATGGTTACAATGCCCGCCTCATCGATTCAGGAGTGATCTGTGGATAAGTTCAAAGGCGCCATGATGGTCGGGGCGTTGCGATTGTTTGCATTGTTGCCTTGGCGCGCCGTGCAGTGGGTGGGTACCGGCATCGGCTGGCTCATGTGGAAACTGCCCAACCGCTCCCGCGAGGTGGCGCGGATCAACCTCTCCAAGTGTTTTCCCGAGCTGAGTTCGAGCGAGCTTGAGGCGTTGGTCGGTCGCAGCCTGATGGACATCGGCAAGACCCTGACCGAAAGCGCCTGCGCCTGGATCTGGCCTGCGCAAAAATCGATCAATCTGGTGCGCGAAGTCGAAGGGCTACAGGTGCTGAAAGACGCGCTGGCCTCCGGCAAAGGCGTAGTCGGTATCACCAGCCACCTCGGCAACTGGGAAGTGCTTAACCACTTCTATTGCAGCCAGTGCAAACCGATCATTTTCTATCGCCCGCCAAAGCTCAAGGCGGTGGATGAACTGCTGCGCAAACAGCGCGTGCAACTGGGTAACCGCGTCGCGGCCTCGACCAAGGAAGGCATTCTCAGCGTCATCAAAGAAGTGCGCAAAGGTGGCTCGGTGGGCATTCCGGCTGACCCGGAGCCAGCAGAGTCGGCGGGTGTCTTCGTGCCGTTTTGTGGGACGGTGGCGCTGACCAGCAAATTCGTGCCGAACATGTTGGCCGGTGGCAAGGCCGTCGGTGTGTTCCTGCACGCGATGCGCCTTGAGGATGGCTCAGGCTACAAGGTGGTCCTGGAAGCCGCGCCGGACGACATGTACAGCACCGACACCGAAACCTCGGCGGCGGCGATGAGCAAGGTCGTGGAGAAATATGTACGGGCGTATCCGAGCCAGTACATGTGGACGATGAAGCGCTTCAAGAAACGGCCTGAGGGCGAGAAGCGCTGGTATTGATCTTCAGGACATGTGCTGAACCTGTGGGAGCGAATTCATTCGCGAGAGGCCAGCGCGGGCGATGCATATTCGTTGCCTGCCACATCGCATCGCGAATGAATTCGTTCCCTCAGTGATCCGGGGCGCTCTAGAATCCGTCGAGCGCTTCCGGTCGCGTTACTCGGCCTTGCGATCCAGCTTTTTGAGAAACACCGTCATCTCCTTCTCGGCCTGCTTGTCACCATGGCCGACCGCCGCTTGAATCCCCTGCTCCCACGCCTGACGAGCCATCAAGTTATCCCCTGAAGCGAGCCAGGCCTTGCCAAGCAGCTTCCACGCCGCCGAGTATTTCGGGTCGAATTCGACACAGCGCTGCAAATGCTCCGCTGCCTTGGCATGATCCCCGGCATCGAGATAACCCTTGCCCAGCCCGAAGCGCAGCAAGGCGTTGTCCATGCCCTTGGCGAGCATCTTTTCCAATGATTCGAGCACGCGGACCCCTCCTTCAGAAAAAGCTCAACCCGACCTGAAACAGACGTTCCACGTCGCGGATATGCTTTTTATCCACAAGGAACATGATCACGTGGTCGCCGGATTCGATGACCGTGCTGTCGTGAGCGATCAGCACTTTGTCCGCACGAGTGATCGCGCCAATGGTGGTACCGGGCGGCAGGTTGATGTGCATGATGGCCTTGCCGATCACCTTGCTCGACTTGGCATCGCCGTGGGCCACGATCTCGATGGCTTCCGCCGCGCCCCGCCGCAATGAATGCACGCTGACGATATCGCCGCGCCGTACGTGGGCCAGCAACGTGCCAATGGTCGCCAGCTGCGGGCTGACGGCGATATCGATCTCCCCGCCCTGCACCAGATCCACATACGCCGTGTTGTTGATGATGGTCATGACCTTCTTCGCTCCCAGCCGCTTGGCCAGCAGCGAGGACATGATGTTGGCCTCGTCGTCGTTGGTCAGCGCCAGGAACAGGTCAGCGTTGTCGATGTTCTCTTCCATCAGCAGGTCGCGGTCCGAAGAGCTACCTTGCAGGATCACCGTGTTATCGAGGGTGTCCGACAGGTAGCGGCAACGCGCCGGGTTCATCTCGATGATCTTCACCTGGTAACGGTTTTCGATGGCCTCGGCCAGTCGCTCGCCAATCTGCCCGCCCCCGGCGATGACAATGCGTTTGTAGCTGACGTCCAGCTTGCGCATTTCGCCCATCACCGCACGAATGTCCGCCTTGGCGGCGATGAAGAAGACTTCATCGTCAGCCTCGATCACCGTATCGCCTTGAGGAATGATCGGACGATCACGACGGAAGATGGCCGCGACGCGTGTATCGACTTCCGGCATGTGGGCGCGTAACTGGCGCAGTTGCTGACCCACTAATGGGCCGCCGTAATAGGCTTTCACGGCCACCAGCTGCACCTTGCCGTCCGCGAAGTCGATGACTTGCAGCGCGCTCGGGTATTCGATCAGGCGCTTGATGTAGTTGGTGACGACCTGTTCGGGGCTGATCAACACGTCCACCGGAATGGCATCGTTGTCGAACAGACCCGAGCGGGTCAGGTACGCCGACTCGCGCACACGGGCGATCTTGGTCGGCGTATGAAAGAGGGTGTAGGCGACCTGGCAGGCGACCATATTGGTTTCGTCGCTGCTGGTCACGGCGACCAGCATGTCGGCATCGTCTGCCCCGGCCTGACGCAGCACGGTGGGAAATGAGCCGCGGCCCTGAATGGTGCGAATGTCCAGACGGTCGCCCAGCGCTCGCAGGCGATCCGGGTCGGTGTCCACGACGGTGATGTCATTGGCCTCGCTGGCCAGATGCTCAGCCAGCGTGCCGCCCACCTGGCCCGCACCGAGAATGATGATCTTCAATCAGCCTCTCCCTGAAATGTGTTGCGTCGCCCTGCGAATGACTTTGTGGGAGCCAGCAAGCCGGCTTCCACAGGTGAAGATGTGTTCACGCAGACGCAGCGATCTTGATCAGCTTCGCGTAATAAAACCCGTCATGCCCGCCCTCCTGTGCCAGCAACTGCCGACCGTGAGGCTGTTTCAGCCCCGGCGGCGGGTTGCCTTGCTGACCGGCGATGTCCAGCTCGCGCGCCCCCGGTGTGCGGGCAAGGAAAGCCTCGATCACTTCAGTGTTTTCAGTGGGCAGCGTCGAACAGGTCGCGTACAGCAAGATCCCGCCCACTTGCAGCGTCGGCCACAGCGCGTCGAGCAGTTCGCCTTGCAAAGTCGCCAAGGCGGGAATGTCGTCGGCCTGACGGGTCAGCTTGATGTCCGGGTGACGGCGGATCACACCGGTTGCCGAACACGGCGCATCGAGCAGGATGCGCTGGAACGGCTTGCCGTCCCACCATTGATCGGTGGCGCGGGCGTCCGCGGCGATCAGTTCGGCAGTCAGCCCGAGACGGTCGAGGTTCTCTTTCACACGCACCATGCGCTTGGCTTCAAGGTCCACCGCAACGACACCGGACAAGCCCGGTTGCACTTCCAGCAGATGGCAGGTCTTGCCCCCCGGCGCGCAGCACGCGTCGAGCACGCGCTGACCCGGCGCCAGCTCCAGCAGGTCGGCGGCCAGTTGCGCGGCCTCGTCCTGAACGCTGATCCAACCCTCGGCGAAGCCCGGCAGCGAGCGGACGTCGCCGGGTTCGGTCAACACGATGCCGTCTTGGCTGAACGAACTGGCAATGGCCGAGATGCCGGCGTCTTGCAGCATTTGCAAGTATTGCTCGCGGGTTTTGTGACGGCGATTGACCCGCAGAATCATCGGGGGGTGCGCGTTGTTCGCGGCGCAGATGGCTTCCCAATGCTCGGGCCATGCAGCCTTCAAGGCTTTTTGCAGCCAGCGCGGGTGAGCAGTGCGGACTACCGGGTCGTGTTCCAGCTCGATCAGCAACGCTTCGCCTTCACGCTGAGCGCGGCGCAACACGGCATTGAGCAAGGCTTTAGCCCACGGCTTCTTCAGTTTGTCAGCGCAACCGACCGTCTCGCCAATGGCAGCGTGAGCGGGAATACGCGAATAAAACAGCTGATACAGGCCTACGAGCAGCAGCGCCTGAACGTCGTTATCGGCTGCCTTGAAGGGCTTTTGCAGCAGCTTGGCCGCCAACGCCGAAAGACGAGGCTCCCAACGCGCCGTGCCTAACGCCAGGTCTTGCGTCAGGCCGCGATCACGATCATCCACCTTGTCGAGTTGCGTGGGCAACGAGCTGTTCAGCGAAGCCTTGCCACTGAGCACGGCAGCCAAAGCCTTGGCGGCGGCCAGACGCGGGTTCATTGCGCGTCAGCCGAGAGACCCAAAACGGTCCCGGTCGCGAACTTCTCACGACGGCTGTTGAACAGGTCGGCGAACCCCAGCGGTTTACCGCCCGGCAATTGCAAGCGGGTGAGGCGAAGGGCCTGTTGCCCACAGGCGACGATCAGGCCGTCTTTGCTGGCGCTCAGAATCGTACCCGGCTCGCCCTGGCCTTCTGCGGTTTGCGCGGCCAGCACTTTCAAGGCTTCGCCGTTGAGGGTGCTGTGGCAGATCGGCCACGGGTTGAAGGCACGCACCAAGCGCTCCAGCTCATCGGCCGGACGCGACCAGTCGATGCGCGCTTCATCTTTATTCAGTTTGTGAGCGTAAGTTGCGAGGCTGTCATCCTGCACTTCGCCCACCAGCGTGCCCTCGGCCAGACCCGCGATGGCTTGCACCACGGCAGGTGGGCCAAGTTCGGCCAAGCGATCATGCAACGTGCCGCCGGTGTCTTCGCCCGTGATTGGCGTGACGACCTTGAGCAGCATCGGGCCGGTGTCCAGTCCTGCCTCCATACGCATCACGGTCACGCCACTTTCGGCGTCGCCCGCTTCCACTGCGCGCTGAATTGGCGCCGCACCGCGCCAGCGAGGCAGCAGCGAAGCGTGGCTGTTGATGCAACCGAGCCGCGGAATGTCGAGGACCACTTGCGGGAGGATCAGGCCGTAGGCAACGACGACCAGCAGATCCGGCTTGAGCGCGGCCAGTTCGGCCTGGGCCTCGGGGGCGCGCAAGGTCGGCGGTTGAAAAACGGGAATGGCGTGTTGCAGGGCGAGTTGCTTGACCGGGCTTGGCATCAGCTTGTGGCCACGACCCGCCGGGCGATCAGGCTGGGTGTAGACCCCAATCACGTCGTAAGGGCTGTCGAGCAGGGCTTTGAGGTGTTCGGCAGCGAATTCCGGGGTGCCGGCGAAGACGATGCGCAATGGCTCAGTCATGGGCTTCTCGTTGTGTAAAAAAGAAAAGGCCTCAGCAAGAGGCCTTTTGGGTGAGGGATCAAGCGTTCTGCTTGTGCTGTTTTTCCAGCTTTTTCTTGATCCGGTCACGCTTGAGTGTGGACAGGTAATCGACGAACAGCTTGCCGTTCAGGTGATCGCATTCGTGCTGGATGCACACGGCGAGTAGGCCTTCGGCGATCAGTTCGTAGGCCTGGCCGTCGCGGTCCAGCGCCTTGACCTTGACCCGCTGCGGGCGGTCGACGTTCTCGTAGAAACCGGGAACGGACAGGCAGCCTTCCTGATACTGGTCCATCTCGTCGGTCAGCGGCTCAAGCTCCGGGTTGATGAAAACCCTGGGCTCGCTGCGATCTTCCGAGAGATCCATTACAACGACGCGCTTGTGTACGTTAACCTGCGTCGCCGCCAGACCGATGCCAGGCGCTTCGTACATGGTTTCAAACATGTCGTCGACCAACTGGCGAATGCCGTCGTCCACAGCAGCCACCGGCTTGGCGATGGTGCGCAGGCGCGAATCGGGAAATTCGAGAATGTTTAAAATGGCCATATACGTAAGAGATGCACTTGTAGGGTAAAGTCAAAATCGGCTGCTAGGCTTGGGGGCGTTACAAGACAAGCGGGCAGCCCTTGTAAAACAGAAGTCTCGCAAGACTCCACGTTTCACGCGAAGCCAACATGATAAAGGGATTCACCGCATGAGGAAATCACTACTCGCCCTGCTGCTGTTGGCCGCGACAGGCCTTGTCCAGGCGCAAGTACAACTCAAGGAAGGCCATCCAGAGCGCTACACCGTTGTCGCCGGTGACACGCTTTGGGACATTTCCGGCAAGTTTCTCAGTCAGCCATGGAAATGGCCGCAGCTCTGGAGAGCCAATCCGCAGGTTCACGACCCGGATCTGATCTACCCCGGCGACACCCTGACGCTGATCTACGTGGACGGCCAACCGAGGATCGTCGCCAATCGTGGCGAGTCTCGCGGCACCATCAAATTGTCACCGCGTGTCCGTAGCACGCCGATTGCCGACGCGATTCCCACCATCCCGTTGGGTGCGATCAATGCGTTTCTGCTGAACAACCGCATCATCGACACCCCTGAAGAATTCGAAACCGCCCCGTACATCGTGGCCGGCAACGGCGAGCGCGTGCTCAGCGGCGCCGGCGACCGCATCTACGCCCGTGGCCAATTCAGCCCGGACCACGTGTCGTACGGGGTCTTCCGTAAGGGCAAGACTTACTTCGATCCAGAGACCAACGTTCCGCTGGGCATCAACGCCGACGACGTGGGCAGTGGTGAAATCGTGGCGGCCGAAGGTGACATCGCAACGTTGCAGATGCAGCGCTCTACGCAGGAAGTCCGTTTGGGCGACCGTCTGTTCGTCAGCGAAGAACGTGCGATCAACTCGACCTTCGTGCCGAGCGAGCCGCAGCAGGAAATTCGCGGCACGATCATCGACGTGCCGCGCGGCGTGACGCAAATTGGCGAGTTCGACGTGGTCACTCTGGACCGGGGCAAGATGGACGGTCTGGCCGATGGCAACGTGTTGGCGATCTACAAGGCGGGTGAAACGGTGCGTGACCGACTCACCGGCGAACAGGTGAAGATTCCCGACGAGCGCTCGGGGCTGTTGATGGTGTTCCGCACCTACAACCACCTCGCTTACGGCATGGTCTTGCACGCGACCCGATCGTTGGCGGTCAATGACCGGGTGCGCAATCCGTAATCCTATGTATCAGCTCTAAAACACTTTTTTCCACCGGCATGCTTCACTTATCTAAACGTTGTCAACAGAGTTATCCACAGGTTGGCCCACCTTTTGAGGTGGGTCGCCGGTCAAGGAAGATCTCATGCCGATGTTCGAAAAAGTGGGGCAGTCGCCTGCCGAACTAGAGGCGCGCCTGCGTCTCCATCGCTTGCCTGAAATTGGCGGCAAGCGTTTTCAAACTCTCATCAATGCCTTCGGCAGTGCCTCTGCTGCCCTGAGTGCGCCAGCCTCCGCCTGGCGTTCTTTGCGTCTACCCGCGATCAGTGCCGACGCCCGACGCGAGCCGAGCGTACGCGATGGCGCCAGTGCTGCATTGGCCTGGCTAGAGCGGCCGGGCCAGCATTTACTGATGTGGGACGACCCGGACTACCCCGCTCTGCTGGCCGAAATTCCTGATCCGCCGCCACTCCTTTTCGTCGCCGGTAATCGCGCTTTGCTTGATCGCCCACAGTTGGGAATGGTCGGCAGTCGGCGTGCCTCCCGACCCGGACTCGACACCGCTGCCGCGTTTGCACGAAGCCTGGCGGGCGCCGGATTTGTCGTCACAAGCGGCTTGGCGTTGGGCATCGATGGGGCTGCTCATCAGGGTGCGCTGGACGTTAAAGGCGCCACGATTGGCGTCCTGGGAACAGGGATCGAAAAACTTTATCCACAGCGGCACCGTCAGCTCGCGGCGAACATGGTGGCCCACGGTGGTGCGGTGGTTTCGGAGCTGCCGTTGGATGCTGATCCTCATGCCAGTAACTTTCCGCGTCGGAACAGGATCATCAGCGGCCTGTCGTTGGGCGTGCTGGTGGTAGAGGCGAGTGTCGCCAGTGGTTCGCTGATCACGGCGCGGCTGGCGGCGGAGCAAGGCCGCGAGGTGTACGCCATTCCGGGGTCGATCCATCATCCCGGTGCGCGGGGCTGTCATCAGTTGATTCGGGAAGGCGCGACACTGGTCGAAACCGTCGATCATATTCTTGAGGGTTTGCAGGGATGGAAGAACCTGGCGCCCGCTCAATCGCCTGTGGAAACCCCCGCCAAGCCCGACCATCCCCTGCTGTCGCTGCTGCACGCTGCGCCGCATACCAGCGAAGCGCTGTCCGCCAGCAGCGGGTGGCCGCTGCCGAAGGTGCTGGTGGCGCTGACGGAGCTTGAGCTGGACGGCTGCGTGGCGAGTGAAGCAGGACGATGGTTTGCCCGGGCACGCTGAGGTTAAACTGCCGACCAGCGTTTATTCGGAGAGCGAACGATGGTCAGCAGTTGGCGTGTGCAACAAGCCGCACAAGAAATTCGTGCCGGGGCGGTGATTGCCTATCCAACCGAAGCGGTCTGGGGTTTGGGCTGTGATCCTTGGGATTTCGAGGCGGTGTACCGTTTGTTGGCGATCAAGGCGCGGCCTGTGGAAAAAGGCCTGATCCTGATTGCCGACAATATCCGTCAGTTCGACTTTCTGTTCGAAGACTTCCCGGAGCTGTGGATCGACCGCATGGCCAGCACCTGGCCGGGCCCGAACACCTGGCTGGTGCCGCACCAGGGCCTGCTGCCCGACTGGATCACCGGCGGACGCGACACCGTGGCCCTGCGCGTCAGCGACCATCCGCAAGTCCGCGAACTGTGCGCCCTCACCGGCCCGCTGGTCTCCACCTCAGCCAACCCCACCGGCCGCCCGGCTGCCCGCTCCCGCTTGCGGATCGAGCAGTATTTCCATGGGCAACTGGACATGGTGTTGAACGGCGAACTGGGCGGCCGCCGCAATCCGAGCGTGATTCGGGATTTAGTGACGGCTGAAGTGGTGCGTGCGGGTTAAGCCCTCGCATTGATCGTTCCGTGCGGGAACCCTGCCAGTCCTTAGGAGCTGGCTTGCCTGCGATCTGCCCGGGGGCGCGTCCGACCGCAGCGGCAGCAGAACCGGTGAATGCGGTGCGTCTGGTACAACCAAGGTGTCAGGTTTTACGACTGCTACGCAGCCGATCGCAGGCAAGCCAGCTTGTATGGTAAGACTCGAAGGGGTGGGTGGGACCAAAAGCCAGCTTCTGACTGTTAGCAGCAGTACAGAC
>NZ_JBIVNG010000021.1:0-52750 GCF_044753445.1 Pseudomonas sp. NPDC088368 | reverse complement strand
GCACCAAGGATGGCGGCGTAACTTATGTGTTAGGCAAGCCCAAGACCCGAGCTACGCTCCCTGAAAACCATTCCGAGCCAAGATAACCGGCAGTTTAACGTCAGGTCTGCGCCACAGGGCGACCAGCTGCTTTCAACGCTCACGCCCAGATCGCCGTTTCGGTATTAATCTCGGCGACAGCCGTAGCGTTGTACTGACGTTGTCGATGCAGGTCGTCACGCATCTTGGAAAAATTGAGCTTTCTCGTCCCTAAATTCCTAAGGACGATCTCTGATATTTTGTAGGTGCCACAGTCCCGACAACTGACAAGCTCACCGGCTGAACTGGACTCATCTTGTTGGGCGTCCAGCTCGCAAAGGTAACATTTCATGCCTCTCCCCCTTCCTGGTAATCGTGATGGTGGTAAGTCCCTCGCCCTATCCAGACTCAGGTATCGCCCTGAGTACAGATCAATCCCACCCCAATTTCTTGATTTCTTTTCGATACGGGGTCTCGATCTGGTCAGGCACGTTATCCATATAATACTTTGCATGCTCCAATGTCTGACCATCCAGGCCGATCAGGTATGAGAGGACATCGTCGAGCGAGGGAATAAGCCCCTCGACACCTTCGAAGCGTGGTGGCAGAGCGGTCCAGATAATCGCATCCAGCTGGCGATCAGCTGCCCATTTACCCAGTGTGCCTACGGTCAGACTATTAATGGTGAAGATACCTACACCGTCCTCTCGATCAACAGGGATTCTCTCCCGCCTGCGCAGCGCAGACACCGCGTCGGAGAGCGACTGGAAACTCAAGGGTGCCCACAGCACTTGGCACGGTGGGGCATTCAGGCATATGGCTGTCGCGAGCTCTCCTCCATCTCCTACGCGGGAAAATTCGATAGGCAGCATCGGGCCGTCCGTTTGCCATTCTGAGGCGAGTAATAGTTCTCCCGGGTTCCAGATCAACGACCCCCATCCGAGACACGCAATTTTCATATTCTTCCTTAGCCAAGATTTGGTTTATGCCGAGCACAGCCAATAAAACGGGTGAATTGGAAGTCGTACGTTGCGCTCAGGCAGTGCTCCATGCATTAGGTAAGCAGGCCTGCTTTTGCATACCAGCGCTTAGCATCGGTATATAGCTGCGCTTTCAACGTGCTAACAAATCAAGAGCCTCAACGACGAGCACACCGCAACTGATAACAAATATGAAGAGGCCAAGACATACAGAGGCGCGAGACCCTAGTCGATTAGCCAATGGCACATGGTGATTTTTTCCGAGCGTTTTCATGTCCGAGTCCTTTGGAAATGAAAAAAAGGGATGCCTGCGAACAGGCATCCAATACCGTGGAGAGATCAGATGTCTTCTTTGCCTTGAGCCAAGCCAGAACCAAGATCAGCACCGGTTACCGGGTTTGCGGTCAGGTCCGATTTTGTACGCTCTTTCATCATGGTCAGCGTGACAGCATCCGCTTCGGTCAGCTCGACAGCAGCTGTGCCGTCACCGCCATCGACTGCTGGCTGCGGATTCTCGACATATTCAAAGTCTGCATCACTGTTCCAAGGGCCGCGTACGTTCGGCTCACCATTGGACATGCTGAAATAGGTACGCGAGAACTCAGGCATGCCGGGCAGCTTGCCTTGTGGGAAGTTCGGCTGAATCGAATGCAGGGCTTTTTCAAACGACAGTTGATGCGCAACCTCACGTGTCATCAGGAACCCGAGCGCGTCTTTGATGCCTGGATCGTCCACCACATTCATCAGGCGCTCATAGACAATCTTGGCCCGTGCTTCAGCTGCAATGTTGGAGCGAAAGTCCGCGGTAGGTTCGGTAATCGAATCTACATATGCAGCGGTCCACGGGACTCCGGCAGAGTTAACCAGCGGCGCGCCGGCGCCGTACAGGATGCTGGTGATATGCGAATCGTTGCCCGCACCATTGATGGCACGATAGAGCTCACCTTCCTCCTGTACACCTTCGGCAAGCTGTCCTTTCGCGCCTTTGTTAAGCATGACGATGATCGAACCGACGATTTCAAGGTGACTTAGCTCTTCGGTAGCAATGTCCATCAACAAATCCTTGCGGCCTGGATCTTCCTCAGCCAGGGCTTGCGTAAAATAGCGTGCTGCTGCGGCAAGCTCACCTTGTGCCCCGCCGAATTGCTCAAGAAGCAGGTTTGCAAGACCTGGGTTGGGTTCAGCCACACGGACGGTGTATTGAAGACGCTTATTGTGTAAGAACATTAGGCTTTCCTCTGGCTCAGGTTGTGCGCAGTGCCTCTATGGGCATTAGCGCGTTCACAAGTTTCGAGGAGGACCAGCCCTGATCGTCTCTGTTATTTCTGCGCCTTAGGACGAACGGTAAAAACACCCCCCCCCCGGGGGAAGTTGGCAAACCAGCACAGTGGGCACTGGCTTGCAGAGGCTATCGCGGACCTATTTCTTCGCCTCGGTATTTGGGTTCACAGAGCGTGCTAAAAAAACTTCAGTTAGCTCAGGCAAGTGCGCGAGTAGCCACTGAGCCATTGCTTCTTCCTGTGGCAAGATTTGTTCGCAGGCCGCTACCGTTTGTGCATCACCTGCAGCTTTGGCGGCAGCGATCAACACGGTGTAAGTAGCGATTTCAACATTTTCGAACACGTAGCCTGCCATGGCACCTTTGATGACCTCGTCGCTCATCATGGAGCCACCGATGGCCTGTCCAAATGCCATGAGCTTGCCGGCAATGTCCTTGAGTGCAGAGGAGCTTCCGCCGAGCCGGGCAATACACTCATCGACCAGCTTCTGCTGACCGAGTGTTTCCTGAAGATGCTGATCGATTCGTGCCTTCAACTGTGGATAGTGTTCCAGTCGCTCTGACTGAGCCTTGAGCATTTTCTCGGCTTGCTGCTCCATTGCATGCGCATCGCGTAGCCAGTCGAGAAGATTTTCTTGAGGAGTTGCCATTAGATGGTTCCTTACGTGGGTTCAGGACGGCTCGCCGGGCGCAGCTGTGTGATGGATGGCTCCACGGCAACGACGAGTCTTAAAAAAGCCCACTAGGCGTGGGCCAAAAGGAGTTTTGACCACGGATTCACATCCGTACTACAGCTGATCCCCTATCCCCTCGATGCGTTCACTAAAAATGATCAGGTGTACTGCGCCTGGTGGAACGGTGCGTTAAAACGATGATACAAGCTCCCCTCTGGCTGTCCTAAGAAATGTGAGCCAAACATTCATACTGCGGAGCCTCCTTATGTTCAGTCGACACTACCTCTCATCCATTGCCCTCGCCGTGCTCTGTGCACTTGGCAGCGCTACTTACGCCGCCGATGAACCTAGCGTCACTCTGGATAGGCCTGGAGCGGGCATGAAGGAGATCAAGGAAGGTGACAACGTTCCGGATCAGTACCAACGGGACAGTCTTGCCATCAAGGATTGGGACAAGCGTCACCTCAAGGTGCCCCAGAAGAATGAGCAGTGGGTTGAAATCCAGGACAAATACGTCCTGGTAGACATTCCGACAGGCACGATCAAAGAGATGATCAACAAATCTGACGCCGGCAAGTGACCGGAAGTTGAGGCGGGCTGGCGGTATGATTTGCCGCAATTGTCCTCTTCGATTCTGGTAGAGAAACGCTCGTTGTCGCCGTAACTTGAGGGAGAATTAAAATGGACATGTCTTTGCTTGCCTATGTTTTGGTCCCTATCATTGTTCTTCTGGACCTCTGGGTTATTGCCAGCGTTTGGCGCACGACCAAGTCAGCCAATACCAAAATGGGCTGGGTGCTGCTGGTCCTGATATTGCCGGTCATTGGTGTCGTCATCTGGGGAATAGCGGGCCCTCGCGGTGTTGCGCAGCCGCCAACCTCAAAGGAGCACAGCAAAGGGTAATCAGGTTTGCTCGAGTAGCTGGAACGAAATAGCCCGTGCGAACACGGGCTATTCTCGTTCAAAGGTGAAGCAGTCCGTACGGCTACGTTGGTTTGATCAAACCTTGCTTGAAGCGCTGGACAAACAGGGCTGTGAACATGCCTCGTTTCAACGCTTGAGCATCAGAGTGAAAATGCGCTAATGCACGTTGATATTTAGCGTCAGAGTCGGCAGACGACTCGGAATAATCGCTTTTTGCTAGCGTCATAAATCGCCTCCAGTATCGCGTGACTCATTTTTTAGCAAGCGTGGCAGCCTGATTACCGCCTTCCTCGGCGACAGCAGTCAGCTTTTCATCAGCCGCCTTTTCTTCTGCGAGTGTCTCAGCGAGCAGATTTGCCGCATCGGTCATGCCGAGGTGCTTGGCCATCGCGATCAGCGTACCGTAGGAGGCGATTTCATAATGCTCAACCTTCTGGCTGGCACCGATCAGCGCGGCATCGAGTACCTCGCCTTTTTCAATCTCGTCGAGTAGCTCCTTGCTCTCCTCGATCAGACCTTCCATTGCCACGCATTTCATTCGCTTGAGTTTCAGGCCAGCTTGTTCGACGAGTTGGTCAATGCGCTCGATTTGGCCCTGAGTCTCCTCAAGATGGGATGTAAAAACTTCGGCAAGTTTAGGATTAGTGGCGGCACGCGCAAGCCGCGGCAGCGCCTTGGTGATCTGCTTCTCCGCGCTGTATACGTCAGAGAGTTCGTGGATGAACAGATCGTCAACAGTTGTTCTAGCCATGGGATATTCCTTGTCCGTTGGGGTGGAGACTGCTTGCGTGGACATTTTTGCCCATCAGTAGACTCGACCAGCGTGGAGTGAGGGCTGTTCCTTGCGCCTGACAATGCACCGACAAAAGGTGATCAGAGTGACCCACCGAAATTCGGTGAACGACCGGCCATGCGCATTGCTCAAACATGCGTGGCGGTTGCCACTTCGTTGACCCAACAAAAGGAATGCTCCCATGGCTCATCTCTTCAAAACCTCAGCACTCGCCCTCATGGTCACACTGGCCGGTCATGCCTATGCGGCTCAAGATAACGATGATTTTGTTGAAGACGCGTCTGCCAAAGGTGTGGCCGAAGTGGAGGCGGGTAAACTTGCCCAGGAAAAAGGCAGTGCTGCCGATGTGAAAAGCTTCGCTGACATGATGATCAAGGATCACACAGCGGCCAATGCCAAGCTCAAGTCAATTGCCGATAGCAAAAAACTTAAGGTTTCCGATGACGCTCAACTGATGGACAAGGCCAAATCGATGATTCTGGAGCTGCGCAGTGCCAAGTCCTTTGATCAGGCCTATGCGAACAACCAGGTCAAGGCGCACGAGGCAACCATCAAGATTTTTGAAGACGAAGCGGCCAACGGTAAGGATGTTGAGCTCAAGGCCTTTGCTGTCGAAACGTTGCCAAAGCTGAAAGACCATCTGGCTCATGCGCAGGCCTTGGCCAAGGCGCACGGTGGCGATGCTGCAAACTGATCTCCGGGTCGCCAGGTCCCGATCTAGCGACCTTCACGGGGCACTGTAGAGGAGCAACGGATCAGGCTCGGATGTGCTTCACGTCCGAGCCTGATGATGCAATTTCTGCCCTCAATTTTCCGACGAGATTCGCAATGTCGCGACTTGTCTGAAGACCTGTCACAGAGATGCCCCCTGTGACCAGGTTGGTCCCGGCGGACTCGTCCATCAGCTCGATTGTAAGATCACCGTTTGTATCCATCGTACACCGGCATTTCATGGGCAAAAAACCCGATTCGATGATATGTCGCAGTTCCAGCAGAGACAGGCTCATGACCTCATTCCTTTTCTTGTGAACGGGCGTGACAATTGCGGGGAGTCGGCACTGGCGCCTCGGCAATGTTCATAAACCGTTTGCCGCAATACACACAGATATAGCCATCAAAATCGATGCCGAGGTAATAGGCCTTACGTACTGCGGCGTGGGGACAGTTTTTCAGCACCTCTGATATTGTTTTGATATCCATTTCGTGGTGTACCTAATAAAAAAGCCCGCAACGCGGGCTAAGGACTTACCGAGGATGTGCAGTTGCAGCACATAGAGGTTGACCTTGGGATATCTGAAAGGTCTTTTTTATATTTAGCTGTACTTCAACATTTGGAGAGCATTCCATCTATACGGATGGTGCAATCCATTACTATAGGCGTTTTTTCTCCCGGTTCTATACAGTTTGAAAGGGAAATATTCTCAGTTATCACGAAATAATCTAACCGTCACTCTAATCACCAGTCGATTATTTTTTCATCGAGTTACTAATCCATCCAAACGCGTGTTAATTTCTATTCAAATGAGTGAACCTGATAGTCCACGGTGTTGAGACCTGACTCTCGATAAAGATATTTATCTGGTCCCGAAAATAAATCGAACGTAGGAAGGCTATAGGAAACTAATATTACACCTCGCAAAATGGATGTTCAGTCATGCGCATTGGCCTTATCACTCACAACCAGTACGCTCTCACAGAGCCTATGTACGGAGGCCTTGAGGCCTTCACGTATGATATCGCTATGGAACTACGGGCACGGGGCCATGATTTGACTGTGTTTGGAGTTCGTGGCTCGTCTGAGAAAATAAAATCCTTGCCCTGTTTGAGCCCAGGCGCCTCGGCAGGATTAGCTCATGAATGCGAAGATTTTGGCCTACTTGCGCATCATGAATATCTGCAGATCATGCTCACAATCGATCTCTATGGATTGGATGTCATATTTAATAACAGCCTGCATTATGTGCCAGCCACAATGGCCACTTCCATCGCCACGCCGATGCTGACTGTACTTCATACGCCCCCTATCCCTGAGCTTCGCGAAGCCTATGCCTACCCCAATGTAGGGGGATATTTATGCTCTCCATCTCATGCAAATGCTCGAAATTGGGGCGGACTCATCTCCAGGTGTGAAGTGATACCTAACGCCGTTGATCTCCAAATGTGGAAACCAAGAGGCGCAAAGTCAGACTTCGCTATCTGGTCTGGACGTATCGTGCCGGAGAAGGGGTTACATCTGGCCATTGAAGCGGCCCGAATGGCGAACATTCCTTTGCGTATCGCGGGCCCTATCTCCGATCCGGTTTACTACCAGCAGTGTATCCAGCCGCGTTTGGGCTCCGGTGTTACCTACCTTGGTCATCTGGCTCGGCCGGCATTGGCGGCTGGAGTAGCTTGTGCATCAGTCGCGCTCGTTACCCCCTGTTGGGAGGAGCCTTTCGGGTTGGTAGTGGCCGAAGCGATCGCAAGTGGAACCCCTGTAGCCGGTTTCAACCGAGGTGCTCTTTCAGAGTTGGTTACGCCTGAGGTAGGAGTTCTGGTAGAGCCTGGTGACGTGTCAGCATTAGCGGCAGCGATCCCGTCCGCTATTGGGCTCTCAGCGGATTGCTGCCGCTCATTGGCACAAACACGTTGGGCTTTTTCAGAACAGGTGTCGCGCTATGAAATTGCACTGGCGGAGACTGCGCGGTCTCGGTCGAGGAAGTCTCCTATTAAGTCTGCCCCTTCCTACACGGATGGTTTTCATTGATGGGCAAGCAACACAATGCACTGGTAAAGCACATATTGGATCAGTTACAGGATCTTCGCGAGACTGTTAATGACTTGAGGATCCTCGATATGACTGAGGTTGACTCATTGCGCGGCGCGCAAACAGCAGACACCGATGAGGCATTGCATCTTTCGTTTCTAGCACTTCAAGAGCAGCTTGCAGGAGTGGAAGAAACGGTTGCGATGATTGCTGAGGCGACCGGTGATGTGGCCAAGCGTTGAGTCAAAGCCATCTATACATGTTTAGCCGCCGACGGCGGGTCACTCGGTCAGCGCCGCCGCATGATGATAGCCAGCTATATAGGCTATCGCTACAGAATGATGTTTATCTGATACTGGTTTTTAAAAGCTTATAACAAACGAAGCGGTCGTTTGAATTGTATCCCTCCGCATGGGTGACATTAATACAAACATTTATATTTAAACTCACCGTTCGTCAGTGGCTATGAAAATCAATGCGGTATTTTCTGTAGAGGGGGGTTCCTAATTTATGTTCGCTGAATGGTCAGTGAATATAAGCATCGGAGATTTACAATGAGTACTAATAACCAAAATCCAGGAAACTTCGCTAATGACCGCGAGAAAGCGTCAGAAACAGGTAAAAAAGGTGGCCAGGCGTCCGGTGGAAATTTCGCGAATGATCGTGAAAAAGCGTCGGAAGCCGGCAAAAAAGGCGGGCAGCAAAGCCACGGTGGTGGCCGCTCCTCATGATTGAAGGGGCAGGGGCGGCTTTGCCGCCCTGTCTCAAATACTTCGCCTGTAAGGAGCTTCTAATGAAAGAGCGAGCAACGCTGATATGCCGGCGTGGAGAGGAGTTGTTATTCGTTCGCAGGCGGCAATGCAGATGGAATCTTCCTGGCGGTAAAATCAAGCGCTCGGAAACGCCTCGAGACGCTGCTTACCGGGAGCTGGCTGAGGAGACAGGGGTATGTCCTACAGATCTATTTATTCTGGCACGATATGTTTCTGGCAACTCCATGCATTTTATTTTTGCTGTTGATGTGGGCCCTGATCAAATCGCTGTCCCCTAAAACGAGATTGTTGGTTGCACCTGGTGACCTATCCAGCACATGATAGATGCATAAAGTCTGCAGCCAAACGGTTGCTACGCAAATTCGTGACTGAGCTTCGCTATGGCTGATAACCACTGAGACAAAACAAGGACCGCCTGTGGCGCACCCAGTATGCGAGAGCGGCTGCGCTCATGCCGACTCTCCAGCCATCATCCGGGCGTGAAAATGAGGGAGCATCGCTAGTGCATGGACGGCAGCGTCATGCTGCAGCGTTGCTCGATCCCCAAAGAAACGATGCTTGCGCGTAAATACGCTCACCGATTGTGATGCACGAATCCCCACGCAAAACAGACGGTCCCCGCTGGAATGCCATCTACATCCTCTGTTCCGCAGAGGCCAGTGGTCGCGATCGCCACGTTAGCCGGGCTGTCCCGCAGTACACCTATTGCCATTTCGTGTGCAACTTCTATGCTGGTGAGGTTGAAATACTCGATGGTTTTCGGGTTCACACCCAGCAGGCGCTGTTTAGCCTCGGGTGAGTAAACTACATAGCCGCATTCAACCAGTGATCCACTACCTGGCACCTCGGCCAACAGGGCAACGATACGTCCAGCGGTACAGGATTCCGCGGTGGCGAGCAGCAACTCGTGCTGTTCAAGGTATTTGACCGTTTTTGCAACGTCCATCGAAGTTCTCCGATAACTGCCTCTGAACGCAGATTCGACCTCGAGCAGATGGTTTGGATCAGTCGCTTTGGGTGGTCACATGTTTGAGGGTCTAATAGAAACTATCTGTCAATGCATGATGCCCAACTGGCTACTAGGGTGACTCCATTTTGCGTCATCTACTTTTGGCCATGCAGCGGAGCAACCATGAGCAACTGCAAGGTCATTCATCATGGCGCAGGGGAGGGGGTGACCGGTTCATGCCATCAGCTTTGGCTGGACGATGATACGAGTGTGTTGATCGATTGTGGGCAGTTCCAGGGCAGGAGGCTGGCAATGTTGAAGATAGGTTTGGATTGGATTTCCTGTGAAAAAATGCCGTGTCGGCCATCACAGGTATGTAATGCCAGCGCGGTCACGATTTGTACGACTGCTATCGACCCAAAGCTGACACTGCTCCCTCGTACTGGCCAATGTTGAGCGCATGTTGTATGAAGCGTTAAGCCTAGATCCACTTGCGGGGTGCGCTTTAGCCATCCCTCACTGTGAAATGAATGCCCCAATGCCGTGGGCGCGTGGAACCACTGCCTCCCACCAAAGTCTTCTGAAGAGACTCCCAGTCTTCTTCGGCCCAATTTACAGGCACAACCGGCGATAGAGCCTTGGGTTAACATACCCAATCGCATGCAAATCTTGCAGCCGCCATCCAAGGCTTACCTCATGACCTCCTCCGGCAAGCGCTCCGCCAACGTCCCGCAGCGCAAGGAAGTGATTCCCAGCACTCTGCCTTTTCCCGTGGTGGGCATTGGTGCTTCGGCGGGGGGACTTCAGGCCTTGAAGGTCTTTTTTGCCAACATGCCGGCTGACAACGGTATGGCCTTTGTCGTCATCCTTCACTTGTCACCCGACCATGAGAGCCTGGCTGATCAGATCCTTCAGCAAGTTTCGCAAATGAAGGTACGGCAGGTAGCAGAGACGCTTTATATCGAGCGCAACACCGTTTACGTCATCTCACCATCGCATTATCTAATGATGAACGATGGTTACATCACCGCCACTCCCTCAAATCGCCAGCCTGGCGCGCAGATCGCTATCGACCTTTTCTTCAGAGATCTCGCAGATGTTCACAAGGAGCGAGCATTTTGTGTAGTCCTTTCAGGGACAGGATCTGACGGTGCCGTAGGGCTTTCCCGGATCAAGGAGCAAGGCGGCGTTACCTTGGCACAATCCCCAGAGGACGCAGAGTTCGATGGCATGCCGTTGGCGGCGATCGGGACACAGATGGTCGATGTGGTGCTGCCGGTCGCAGAAATGCCGGAGAAGCTTATCGAACTTTGGAAAAACTCCAGGTCGATGGTGCTTCCGGCGGCGGATTCTGCAATCAGAACAGCGCCTCCTGCTACCGAAAGCGATGCAGTGGTGGCGGAGCAGCACCTGCAAGACATTCTTCACCAATTGCGTGCGGGTACTGGCTACGACTTCAAGCACTATAAGCGGGCTACCGTCTTGCGTCGTATCGAACGACGCATGCAGGTAACGGCGCAGCCTCATTTGGGCGCGTACTACGACTATCTGCGAAGCCATCCTGAAGAAACCAAGGCCCTGCTGGGAGACATGCTGATCGGCGTCACGAATTTTTTTCGGGATCGAGATGCTTTCGAGGCGCTCGAACGCAGCGTGGTGCCGACACTGCTCCAGTCGCTGAAGGACACCCTGCCTCACCGCGAGGAAATCAGAGTCTGGTCAGCCGGCTGCTCTACGGGCGAAGAAGCGTACAGCCTGGCAATTCTCATGACCGAGCATATGGCGCAGGAAGGCAGCAATGCCCGACTTCAAGTATTTGCGACGGATATCGATGACCGGGCGATCGCATTCGGTCGCAACGGTATATATCCCGAGGCCATTCTGACTGACGTACCGACCATTCGCCTGCGCCAGAACTTCACCAAAGAGAACCACCAATACCGCATTCGCAAGGACTTGCGAGAAAAAGTCCTGTTCGCACAGCACAGCCTCCTGCTGGATCCGCCGTTCTCTCAAATCGATCTGATTGTGTGCAGAAATCTGCTGATTTATCTGGATCGGGAAGTGCAGCGTGAGATTATGCAGATGTTTCATTTCGCCCTGCGTTCGGGGGGGTATCTGTTCCTGGGTAACTCCGAATCCATTGACGATTGTCTGGAGTTTTTCACCGTTATAGACAAACGTAATCGCATCTTCCGAGCCAAAAGCGCCGTCAATCATCTGCGGCGCGCTCCCGCAATTCCTCGCGGTGGCTATCCACGGCCTTTACCGGTACCGACCGCAGTCCCCCCCGCCAAGCAGTCAGTATCTCCAAGAGTTTCTCTGGCCGATGTCCATCTGCGTGCCCTTGGCAAAGCGGCGCCTCCAAGCGTTGTCATCGACACCGACGCCAACATTCTTCATATGAACGAGGGGGCAGGCCGCTACCTGCGGCACGTCGCTGGAGAGATGTCTCGCAATCTGCTGACCGTGGCTCATCCCGAACTGCGGCTGGAGATTCGCACCACGCTTTTCCAGACACAACAGACCGCCAGTGTTGTCTCATCTCGCAAAGTCAGAATCACCCTTCACCAGCGCGAATGCCTGGTGGGCGTCACGGCTCACCCTTATCGAGACGACGTGACCGAAAACGACTATGTACTCGTGTTGTTTGACGAGCAGGAGGTCGATTCCCACGACGCCGGAGGTCAAACTCAGACAGAGAGCCAGGTGCTGACCAGCCTGGAACTGGAATTGCAGCGCACCAAGCTTCATCTGCAAGAGACGCTGGAGCAGTCAGAAGTCTCCAGTGAAGAGTTGAAAGCCTCGAATGAAGAGATGCAGGCCATCAACGAAGAGTTGAGATCAGCCACCGAGGAGCTGGAAACCAGTAAGGAAGAATTACAGTCAATCAACGAAGAGCTTCTGACGGTCAACCACGAACTCAAGACCAAGGTTGAGGAAACGGACAAGGTCAACGACTACCTCTCCAACCTGATCACCTCCACGGACATCGCCACTGTTTTTGTTGACCGAAACCTGCGCATCCGATGGTTCACTCCGCGCGCCACGGATATTTTCAGCATGCTGCCGGTAGACACGGGGCGGTCACTGCTGGACATCACGCATCGGCTGAATTACCAAGAGATGGCTGACGATGCGACGGCGGTATTTGAATCGCTCAACATGATGGAACGTGAAGTCAGTGGCAATGATCAACGCTGGTACCTCGCCCGCCTGCTGCCTTACCGCTCGAACGAAGATCATATCGACGGCACCATCCTGACGTTCATCGATATGACCAAACGGCGTGCCGCTGAAGAAGAACTGCGCCAGAGTGAAGAGCGCTTGCGGTTGGTATCAGAGAGCACGCGAGATTTCGCGATCATCATCCTTGACGAGCAAGGTTTGATCATCGACTGGAACATGGGCGCGGAACTGGTCTTCGGCTACGCCAAGAGCGAAGTCCTGGGCCGACGCTACGATTTGATTTTCTTGCCGGAAGACTGCACGGCGGGCGTTCCGCAAGCTGAGCTGAACGGAGCCCGTCTGAACGGACGAAGCGAGGACGAGCGGTGGCACAAGCGGAAGGATGGCAGCCGCTTTTATTGCAGCGGAGAGGTAACCCTGCTTCGTGGGGAAAGTATGCAGGGTTACGTGAAAATCGCCCGCGATCTTACGGGGCACAAGCGAACCCAGGATGAACAGGACATTCGTCTGGCCGCCACCCAAACGAGCAATCATCTAAAAGACGAGTTCTTTGCGGTCATGTCCCACGAGCTGAAACATCCGCTGAACCTTATCCAGCTTAACGCAGAGCTACTACGTCGACTGCCGTCGATAAAGTCTACCGTGCCCGCTGTGAAAGCGGTCAACACCATCTTTGAGGCTGTATCGAGTCAGGCGCGCATCATTGATGACCTGTTGGATGTCGCCCGAGTGCGCACCGGCAAATTGAAGCTCAAAAGGCAGGCGGTAGATCTTGGGCAGGTACTTCGAGATATCCATACGGTGGTTGTCAACGCTCGACACGGTTGCGAAGTTACCCTTCAATTACCGCCCGGCGCAGATGCACCGCTGGTCATCGATGCCGATGGCACCCGCTTGGAGCAAATCATCTGGAACCTGCTGAATAACGCATTGAAGTTTACGCCTGAGGGTGGTCGCGTGGAGTTGTCCGCTTTCAAAAACGAAGGTATGGCGCAGCTAGACGTGACGGACAGCGGCATTGGTCTGAGTGAAGAGGATCTGCAAAACGTATTCGACCTCTTCAGCCAGGCTGAGCATCAGCACGCTACCCATCAGCGTGAAGGCTTAGGCATTGGTCTCTCTCTGGTACGCCAGCTCGTGGAGGCCCATGGAGGTTCTGTAGAGGTCTATTCGCAGGGTGTAGGCAAAGGTTGCACGTTCAGTATGCGGCTGCCGTTGAAGCAGAATGAACAATTTCCGGATCACTCCCCTCAATTGTCGGAAGACACAGGACGGCTCCATGGCGTACGGATTTTGCTGGTAGACGATTCGCCTGACGTGTTGGAGGTCATGCAGATGCTGCTTGAAATGGAGGAGGCCCAGGTCGCCGCGTTTTCCGATCCCCTAAAGGCGTTAGAGGTCGCAAGAAAGAACGAGTACGACGTCATCATTTCGGACATCGGAATGCCCGTGATGAATGGCCACCAGTTCATTTTTGAAATACGGAATCTGCCTCAATTTAAGCAAGTTCCAGCCATCGCGCTGACGGGCTATGCGACCCCTGATGATCATAAGAAAGCGTTGCAGTCAGGTTTCACACACCACATAGGCAAACCTATCTCCCACGACACGTTTGTTGAGGTGATTGAGAAAGCCTACGGCGGCGAACCCCGCTTGGTATAAGGAGCACCTGGAAACTTTTGGCTTATGGCAGTTTTTATGCTTATGGTGTCAAGAGCCCCGGTTGAATATTTGACCGGCCGGTTCGGCGAGGCCGGGCCAACGGTGGATAGTAGATGCAGGGTCCCAGGGACTGGTCGTTCTCGGGAGTAAATAGTGTATTTGGAGTGAAAATTCTCAAGTTGTACCGCGGTGTCACTAACTCCCTCTAGCTGATTTAGTCCGTAGCTAGAGGCCGTTCTTGGCCGTTTAACGACCGTTGCTCAGGCAGCCCATCCTTGTCCTTCCACACATGGAGGACATGTCATGAGCATCATTGCTACCCGCAGCCGTCAGCCCTGGAACAAAGGAAAATTGGTCGGGCAGAAACCCCCGCTACGACTGAGAGATATCTGGTCTATCCGAGTAAGGCTTCAAATTGCAGAAAGAACTCGGGATCTGGCTCTCTTCGATCTCGCCATCGATAGCAAGCTTCGAGCTTGCGACTTAACCAAGCTCCGCGTGCGCGACGTCGCCCACGGCGAGCACGTATCATCACGAACCATGGTCATGCAGCAGAAAACGCAGCGGCCTGTGCAGTTCGAGATTACTGAACAAACACGGTCTGCTGTCGCAGCCTGGATACGTCAGGCCAAGCTACGCAGCGAGGACTGTTTGTTCCCTAGCCGACTGCATACATCTGACCATCTATCCACTCGGCAATACGCTCGTATAGTCAAAGGCTGGGTGAAAGCCATTGACCTTGATCCAGCCATGTATGGCACTCATACGATGAGACGTACGAAGGCATCACTGATCTATCGCAGGACGAAAAACCTGAGGGCGGTTCAACTGCTGCTCGGCCATACAAAGCTGGAGAGCACCGTTCGATATTTGGGGATCGAGGTCGATGACGCCTTGGAAATGGCGGAGCAGACCGAGGTTTGAGATGCCTAGCGACGGTCGAGATCAGACCGTCGCTAACCGACCCATAGCAGTCACTCACTCCATGCAATTTGTGGGTGACCTCAAGGGATCGGCGCTACCGCTTCAACGCATTTTCAATGCGCATCAAGTAATGCCTCAACGGAATACGGCTTTTTCAGCAGTCAAAACCATGGTGAGCAACCCCAGCCAATGCCTGGCTGTCGACGCCGATGCAGCATTGCCCCATGGGCTGACGCCAGACTGACCTACCTCCAGACCGGAGCATTCCCATCGCAGGCATGGCCGTGGAAGCACCAGACTGGGGCAGGGAGGTCCCGGCAACTGGGTCAATTCAACATGGCCTCCAACACTTAGTTTCGAGCTTTGCCCATCCCCCTGTGGGCATGAGCCAGATTGTTCCTTCCGCCGACCCCAGCGTACCCAGCCCAAATCAGTGCCGTCATCTAGGATCACCGGGAACGCCGCCTTAGGATTCGGAAAATAGACCCGCACGGGCTCGTACGCCCGGTTTTTGTCCTTTGCTTCGCCTGCACGCATGACGATCACCTCGCATTACGCCGCTCATCTCATACAGCATTGACCGCTGTCGGATGGTCTAGTTAACTGTACGCATATACAGTTAGTTGCAGTGGCTCACATGCAATTTTTCATTACCCCACGACGATGTAGGGGAAAGTTTCTACCAATGGTTCCTGCGAAGCGAACGACAGTGATCCGTGGGGAGCTCACCATCACCAATCGCGTGTGCGAGCACCTACATCGACATTCTAATGTGGCCACGGTCATGGCTACCAACGGTGAGATCAGGCTGCTCCTTCCAGAACTCTACGACGCGAACGTATCGGCCATGGCTCGTGAAGGATTTACGCTCAGCGGCATCCAGCTTGAAGAGGATGTCTGGTAGGCGCAGTCCTGGTGGTGCAGGCCCATTGCCTGAGGAGAATGGGAAATGACGGATGAAGCGGTCAGAGAGCGTGAGCTTGAGCTCTGGAACATCTTGCTCAACCACGAGGTGCGTAGAGAGCTTGCGATTGATCACTGGAGCGGCGAGTTAACTGGCCACGCTATGGCACTGGCAAGGCTGGGAGTAATCACCCTTGGCGAGCTCAATGAGATGCTCGATTACGCCGACGCCGCCTATAGCTATGTGATTGAGCAGCGAGACCCACATGAATGGACGCAGGCGATGAGGGTTGCACAGGAGAACGAAGGCCCTGCTCCCAAACCGACGGAGGACATGCAAAAGTCCCGGTTTCCTGCCGATATGAATTTGAAGAGACGACCTGGAGAGTCATGAATGGACAGCACTACCCAAACTTTGCGCAGAGACCTTCAAGGCATTGCTGCTGATTTGAAATGGTCAGCCGTTGAGCTGGTGAGGATTGCAGAGCGGCTGAGTCAAGCCGGCAATGAACCTGATGCACAAGCTTTGCACCGGATGATTGCCATGTTCCAGCGTGAGGAGGGTCGTCTAAGCACCATCGTCAACGAAATTGCTGCGGGCCGAATAGTGCAATTGGACGAGACTACCGTCTAGGGATGGTGTCTACGCATCAAGCCCGTCGAACCTCTCGGCAAGCGCCTTGATCAGCGCATTCACGTGAGCATTGAAACTATCCAGCCGCCCTTGCACCTGATCGGCTTCCGTGACGTTACCGCCTTGGGACAGAGCTTGGCCGAGGAATGATTCGATGGTCGACGTCAGCTCAACCTGATTTTGAACCACGTCAGATAAGGCGGCAGTGAATGCGTCTTTCATATTCAAATCCTTTGAAATTTAACCTGCTTAGAATTGGCGGCAATGCCGCTGTTGGCCCAACTTATCCAGCAGCCTGAGAGCATCGTTGAGGATAGCGCGGTAGGCGTCATGCTGCTGATTCTGACCCAAGCGTATGGAAACAGAAATTAGTCGCAATTAGGTCGAACCATCGCTCCTCGCTTGTGCCTTAACTGGTAGTTAAGGGATTTAGGCAGGGAGTGGCCAATGTTGGTAAACAAACGGTCTAAACGCCAGATCGAAAGTCTGGTGTCCATCCGCGAATGGCATCTGACCAGTGCGCTTCGGGCCCAGGCCGAAGGGCGGCGCGAGCAAGCGCAGTTCCATATGAACTACTATCGACTCCTTGAGCCTGCGGTTTCGGGTCAGGAAGCTGGCCGGGCACTAGAGATGGACGCTCAGCAGGATTGCTGGTCAGAGTGATGTTGCAATCCCAGGTCTTCGTACCGTTCAGTTACGTTGATCGACGGGGCCGGAACTCTTGTTGTGATAGGGTGCCAAATCGCCATCAGTGATTTATAGGCACCCCAGCTCATGCTCGAATCGCGTGCCGTAAGGCTTTTGGCCACCTTCATCGATGACTCCCCTCGCAGAATCGATCCTCTAGATTTCACGGCGTTGTTGCACTTAAAGGATCGAGGGTATGTGGACGTGACGATTGCCGAGGGGAAGGTTGTTGCCGCCAGAACTTCAAAGGCAAAAGCGATGATCAAGCGCTGGTAGACCGCGATGCGTTGCTCTACCCCCGTGTAATGGCGATCTAGGGCACTCAAGGTGCTGGAATTCTGCTCATTGCTCTCCAATTGGCCGCACAACGGCAACAATACATCGATGATGAGAGGGAGGCCATGTTGACCCATCGACATTGGCGACACTGGCTCAGGTCAAGCTTATGGCCCGGCTATTCATCTCGACGGCGTTTCAGGAGTCTGCCAATGATGTACCCAGCCATGACCGTGGCAGCCGTTGTTGCGAACAGGAACGCGGGGTTAGGGCGTTTTTCCGGCAGGAGTTCATCTGCTGAGCCACACGTTTGCTCTGTAACCCCCTCTGGCTGGGCGGCAGTCTCCAGTTCCGTAATGGTCAGGGATCTGCCATCACCCAGCGTGAGGGTGAGATCTTTGATGGTGCCGGCCACTCCACCTGGGAAAGCGAACTCCCCTGTCGAGCTCAGCTGGTCATAGATGAAGTGATCACCGTCTAACCAGCCAATCGCAGTCAGGAGCTCGGGATGAAGAAAGTATTTGTCGTCTAGAAAGAAGCCTGCAAATTCTGGCGCTCCGCGTACGTTCTCGATGCTGTATCGCCGGCCCGCCATCATGCCCGTCAAGCGATTCATAGGATGCTCCTTCGTTGATGAGTGATAGAGGCACCTATAGCGTGAACGTTCCGCAAGGTGGATCAAGGGTGACGATAAAGCCAGAGACCCCTCTGGGCGGTCACCCCCACTTCCGTCATTCGATATCCAATTGCACCCAGCAGTGAAGTGGGCATCCAATGGTTGGTGTTGGGCTGGTGATCGGCAACGCTTGCAAGTATCCCATCCTCCTCCCCCCGATAATCCGGATGCTTCATCATCCTAGTAGAGTGAGAAAAACATCATGGGCGTTGCTGTCACCGCTGCTGGTCTCGGGATCGAATTCACCGCCCCCAACGCGAATGGGTTCTACAGGTGGCTGGTAGCAAGCTTTCTCATAGGCAAAAGAATCAGGTCGTCCGTGGCCGTTGAGGCCTATCGAATGTTAGTGCATGAATATGGGCTGGATACTCCTGCCAAACTCGCCAATTGCTCTCATGGCTCACTAGTCAGAATACTGGGGCGAGCAGGATATGCCAGGTACGATGAATCTACTGCGAGAAGGTTGCGACTACTGGCGACTGGTTTAGATGAGGCGCTGGCGACTCGCGTAGAGGCAATCAGAAGCGGGGCGACAGATACTATTGAGCTCGGGAAATGGTTACTGAGTTTCGAGGGCATTGGGCCTAAGACCCTCGAAATATTCATGAGGGAAGCGGGGCCGGTCTTACAGTCCTGACCGCCTCGTATCAGAATTCCGCGTCCTGAATTTCAACGCGAGTTTGGGTAGAGTCGGCTTTCTACTCTTTCAGGCTGTCGGTCTACCGCTGGGCCTAGAAGCGTTAGTAACGCTTTGGAAATCACTGTTCGTTAAGCCTGCCCTTATGCCGTGCATTACAAATAGTGGCGAGGTTTGACGGTTCGTTGAGTCCTTGGGGAATACTTTCAAATTCATGGAACGAGCCGCAGTGCGCGTCATCTGATCAACCTGTCGAGTAGGGGATCTCAGATGAGCAACACGGCGGTAGCGGGGTGTTTTTTTGGTATTGCTTTCGCCTGGTGCCTTCTTCTCTTCGGCATCCTGGATTATGTATACCGGTAGTCAGCCAGGTCATTCCTCGGGTTGAAGGTCAGCCCGCATGATCTAGCTTTAGCCTATGAGCTTGGAGGAGGCCTGCGATGGAAATGTCAGCTGAGAGCGTGGCTAGGCATGTCACGAGATTTATCGACTCGATACGCTCAGAGGGTGGTGAGCCCTTTGCACAGCGTAACGCGATCTTGCACTGGAATATTTGAGAGAAGCTTACAAGGTCGGGGTAATCGACCACGCGGCATATGACGTCCATCTTGGAAGAATCGAGCAAGCCCTCAGCGATTGGCTCCTGCGGTTCGATGTCGGCTGGGACTGGGCTGACACCTATTCTGTGCCCTCGAAAGCATAGGGGGAGCTTTGAGCGTATGGAGATTGCGGGGCTAATGTCAGCTTCTTTCAGGTGATGGGCAGATACACTCGGAATACGGTTCCTTCATCCGCTGTGGACGCTGCTTCAATCCGTCCACCGTGCCCTTCGACAATTTGTGCGGCTATAAACAGGCCCAGTCCCAGGCCCGCAGATGGCCCTTTTTCCTCGTGGGCATAGGTCGAATAGCGTCCCTCAGGATTAAACAGATAAGGGATCGCACTCGCTGGAATGGGCTCTCCAAGGTTATGCACGCTAAACGTCGCGGTCAGGCCATCGCATTTGAGGTCGACGTGGATAGACCTGCGTGATTCGCCATGGCGTACGGCATTGCCGATCAGATTCGCAAAGACCTGCGCTATCCGAGCTGGATCGAACCTTCCCCGTGCAGGGGCTTCTTCTTGAAAGCTAATCTGCGCGGCAGGATGGCCGGTTCGAATCTCATCAATCACCGATCTGCAGATTTGATTGAGCTCGGTCGCCTCCAAAGCCAGAGGCATGCCCGTGCCCAGATTACTGCGCGCCAAATCCAGTAGATCATTGACCATGGCATTTGCCCGGCTGACGCTTGTCCAGATTTGAGTTGCGAGCACGAGGTCATGTTGCTCCAGTGTTGTCTTTTTGCGCAGTAACTCGCTGGCCATCAACACCGCACCCAGTGGCGAACGCAGATCGTGCCCTAACACCCCAAGAACTCGTTTTCGAGTGGTCTCGACAGCTTGGCCAAACGCCGCGATTGACTCGACGAGTGCTTGGTCTATGGCCTCATTGAACCGAATGATGTCTGTCACATCATGTTCGTCATCGGTGCGCTCTCGCGCCAACCAAAGCCTCAACACACTTGATCTCAACGCCCGGTATTCAGACACCATCTGATCGAGGGTGAAACCATCCATGAGCCGTATCACCGCATGACTTTGCGCAGCCGTTTCGTCCTCAGCGGCTGGAGCGAGTCCTTGCGATTTATCAATCTGCTGTTGAGTGGTTTGAGAGGTACGCATGTCCACAGCGAGAGCTTTGAGGATTTGCTCAGCATGGTTTCTCAATCCTGCCGTATCCAGCGCAGGCATCGGCGTGATTACCGTTCTGGCGAAATCCTCCCAAGACTGAAGGATAGGCTCCAGATTGTTGAGGATGAAGCTTGCAAGTCTCATGACCCTGAACATCCTTATTGTTGACGCGGCACCCAGCTCGCGATGTCGTTGAGAGGCTCAGCTTAGTTTATCGAGGGGTGGAAGGACGACAGACTGTGCCACCCATCTGACTCAGGAAACGAGATCATCGTATGCCTCACTAACACATAACACTTTCTGCGGATGCGTACGATGCCCACGACCGTCCTCTTGGTTGACGACGAAGAGATGCTGCGCTCGTTACTCTTCGAAGCGCTGTCACTCATCGATATAAACGCTGTTCAGAGCAGCAGCGCCGATGAGGCCCTAGCGTTGCTGGAGGCACCCAATGACTTCGCCCTGGTGATCACTGACATTTGCATGCCAGGCACAATGGACGGTCTATAGCTTGCTCAAAATATCTGGGTACGTTGGCCAGGATTGCCAGTCATCCTTTCATCCGGAAGTCGATCAGTCTCGAACGAGTCCCTCCCTGCCAACGCATGCTTCCTTCAAAAGCCCTGGACGCTCGATCAGTTGCATCAGGTGGTGAGGCACTATCTGGGAATGTGATGCTCCTAGAAATAATTAGAACGTCTCACATTTGGCTGACTCTGAATGCAAATCCTTGCGAAGACAATCTGGTGGCCATTTGGTATAGGTTAGAGGTCGTTCGAGGCATAGAGATGTTCGACTGCCTGAGGCAGGTGAAGCAAATAGTGATGACCTCATTGCCGATCGGTCAACTGTGCTCCGTCATGACCGCTGTTCACCGTTTCACCGGTATCTCATACGTCTATGTTGACGATCAATCCGTGGCAGTAGCCATCGGAGCATCACTCGCCAGTGCGCCTCGGGAATCCCCCGTATTTTTTGTGACGTCTCGCGAGATCGTTCCCGGTGGCATGAATTACTACGATTTCCCGTGATGCCTACGCCCGGATATTGCAGAGCCGGGGCGATTGTGGAGGTCGGAGGAGCGCCATGACTCTGATCACTCCTCGTTATAGTGGGTCTATCCCTTACTGTGCTCTTTGGAAGTCGGAGGTTCGGCTACGCCACGTGGCCCGGCGATTCCCCAGATCGCTAGACCGATGACCGGAAGTGCCAGGATAAGTACGGCCCAACCGAATTTGGTGCCGGATGATTTAGTCGTACGCCAAATGCTTGCAAGGGCCCACATGTCTACAAGCAGGAGAAGGATCGCCACTCCAATCCACAAAAATGTCAGCTCCATTTCACACCTCTGTTTGGCTGCTTACGTTGCGGGGATCGCGGTCGGTGAATCGAGCTCTGGTAGCTCAACGTCGTCCCTGCCCGGAGTGAGGATGACCTTGCGACAATCCTCTTGTTTCTTGTCGAAGATCTTGTAGCCTTCAGCCGCCTGCTCCAGTGACATCCGGTGGGTGATGATGGCCTCGGGTGAGAGGCGACCAGTTTCGATGTGCTCAAGCAGCTCGGGCAGGAATCGCTGAACATGGGTCTGGCCCATCTTGAAGGTGAGCCCTTTATCGAACGCGTCTCCGAACAGAAAACCGTGAATGAAGCCCGAGTAGACGCCGGGCACGCTGACGGTGCCGCCGCGCCGCACTGCCGCGATGCACTGGCGCAGGGCCTTACCGCTACTGCCTTCGAGCTTGAGGGTGGCCAGGATCGTTTCAGTCGTGCTGCCCTTGGCCTCGAATCCGACTGCATCCACCACGCCATCAACGCCTCGCATACCCGGGGTTTGCCGAATGATCGTGTCGGCAGGGTCGTCGTCTTCATCAAAATTGATCGGTATGACGCCATAGGTTGCTTGCGCGTAGGCAAGGCGATAGGGGTGATGGTCGACCATAAATACCCGATCAGCGCCGAGCATCCGGGCAACCGCTGCGCAGAGGAGGCCGACCGGGCCAGCGCCGTAGATGGCGATGCTGGAGCCTTGGCCGATGCCGGTATTGGTCACGGCTTGATACGCGGTGGGCAGAATGTCCGAGAGGAACAGTACCTTCTCATCCGCCAATGTGCCCGGAACCTTGAACGGGCCGGTGTTGGCTTTAGGCACGCGCACGTATTCGGCCTGGCCACCCGGAATGCCACCGTACAGGTGGCTGAAACCAAACAGCGCCGCACCCGGCGGGATGGCTTTCTTGTTGATGATCGCGCCACGACCGGTATTAGTCGTTTCACAGGCCGCGAACAGATCCAGTTGGCAGAAGAAGCAGTCTCCGCAAGCAATAACAAACGGGATTACAACGCGATCCCCCGGCTGGACGGCAGTCACGCCTGAGCCCGTCTCTTCGACGATCCCCATAAACTCGTGGCCGAAGATATCGCCGTGCTCGACTGTGGGAATCTTGCCGCGATACAGGTGCAGGTCTGAACCGCATATCGCCGTTGCGGTGACTCGCAGAATAATGTCGTCCGGCGCTTCGATAATCGGGTCAGGGACAGTGTCCACTTTCACGTCGTGGGCGCCGTGGTAGGTAAGTGCTCTCATGGTCTAACTCCGCAGATTTATGGGTAGTAGACAGCGGAGGCGTGGATGCGGGGTTCGTTCAGGATTTTCGTGAGCAACAGGATCAGCGGCAGCTAATGTGCCTCTGGTAAGAGTGGGGTCATGAAATCTGAGAGGAATGCCGCGCCGCTGGGTCGGAATGTAAGCGAAGCAGCGGGCGAGCGATTGAGGTGTTTGATGATCATAGAAGGAACAGTCGAATATCTAAAAAAACATGCATTGATTTCGGCCACGGCAGAGTCATGCACGGCAGGTCGGATCGTTGCCCTACTCGCTGAAATCCCGGGGAGTGGATCGCTGGTGGAATGTGGCTACGTGGTGTATTCCCCGGAAGCCAAGCAGCGCCTGCTTGGGGTTAGTGCCAAGACTATCGCTGATTTCAACCTAACCAGCGTGGAGGTGGCACGGGAGATGGCGATGGGCGCACTTCGGGATAGCCCTGCAACGGTCGCCATTGCTACTACCGGTTTATGCGGCAACGAAGACGTTGATGGCATTCCGGCAGGCACTGTCTGTTTCGCTTGGGGATTCGTAAATGCGGATCGCTATTGCGTGTTCACCCGCAAGCACCGCTTTTTCGGCGAGCGCGAAACCATGCAGCACGACGCCGCGCTACATGCACTGAAGCACTTGCCGCAGTTCCATCAACGCATGCTCGCAGGTGAAACGGCTTAGAGATCAGGAGAGGTATCGATGACTGAAGAAACACTCTTGGAACAGCTGCTGATGGCTCGGGGGCCAGGTGGAGAAGAGCTAGAAGTCCGAGAAGTTTGTCAGAAGGAGCTCCAACAGCACTGCGACGAAAGGTGGGTTGACGATGCAGGTAACTTGGTGGGGCTGATTCGAGCAAAGCCAGCAGAAGGCAATGGCACCGGTGGTGTACTGGTAATGGCGCATCTGGATGAGATCGCCATGACAGTCAGACGGATCGGTGATGATGGAACCTTGGAGGTGGTGGCACTAGGGGGTGCCAATCCGGTCAATTTCGGCATGTGCCCAGTCGATATCCTGGGTGATAAACAGAAATGTCCCGGCGTGCTTTCCTTCGGCAGCATGCACCTTACAGCACACTCAAAACAGGGCAGGGATGTCCAGACCGGTAATGTCCGATGGGAAGACGTTCATGTCGTCACCCGACTTGGTCGAGAACAACTTGAGAGAGCCGGTATTAGGCCTGGCACGCGGGTTGTCATGAGTCGACACTGGCGCAAACCGTTTCCCTTGCAAGACGCAGTCGCAGCCCACTTTCTCGATGACAGGGCTCCAGTCTTGGCGGTGTTGAATGCCGCAGCACAGCTTTATGGCCGGCGGTCAGAGCTCATGCAAGACGTGTACCTTGCGTTTACCACCATGGAAGAAGAAACCAACGCGGGCGCACTGTTCGCGGCACGCCATCTGCCTTGCAGAACAGCCATTGCTGTGGAGGTCGGGCCCGTTGCCAAGGAGTACGGCACGGTGCTCTCGGCGAATCCAATCATCGTCGCCGGCGATGAGAAAGGCCATTACAGTCGCCAGGTCACAGATGCTCTGATTGCCGCAGTGCGTGAAGCCGGATACGAAGCTCAGGTTGCATTGCTCATCGACTTTGCTTCCGATGCCAGTGCGATTTTGAGTGTCGGCGTGATGGGAAAGGTGGGGTGTGTAGCGATACCGACTGAAAACACCCATGGATTTGAAATCATTCTGAGGGACGGGATCGCGGCGTGTTCCTCGACACTTGTGCAATTGCTTACCTGTGATCTCCCGGTCTAGATGTAACAAGAATTTTCCGTGGTCACTCAGGTCAGATCATTTATCTAACGCGGGAGTGCCATGATGAAATTTTGGAAGTTTTCCGAGCGGTTATCGAAATGGATGGGCAGCCCGAAGACGTTTTTGACTGCAATCACGCTGGTGGTTTTATGGGCGGCTTCCGGGCCATGGTTTCACTACAACGATGCCTGGCAGCTAGTGATCAACACCTCCACCACCATCATCACCTTTCTGATGGTCTTCCTGATCCAGAACACCCAGAACCGTGATACAGACATTTTGCACATCAAGATTGATGAGCTTTTGCGGGTGACCAAGGATGCTCAGAATGCCGTGCTCAGCCTAGACAACCTCGATCAGAAAGAGCTAGCGGCGCTCAGAAAGCGGTACAAGGCGCTGGGCGCTGATGAGGTCAACGATCCTGATTCCACGGCTGGCGATTCCTCCAATCAAAGCACCGCTAACTAGATCTACGCAGATCCAACACCGAGCTTGCTCGAATAGTGAATGCGCTGTTATAGTTGAAGGTTCCGATGGACTGTCCAGCGCAGTCAAGGCTTACGGGGTTGATGATGGTGCAGGTTTTTTTTGAAACCACGGAGGTTCAGTGCAAATAGGGCCATTTGCAGAATGATGAGCGCGTAGGCCTGGGCAGGCCAGCCCCAGACGACCCACAAGACATTGCTCGCGATGAAGGCCCAGAATCCCATCATGCGTCGACGAGGTTGCTGCGAACCGATGAGCCATGCGGCTATCACGGTGACAACCATCGCCGGCCATTGTAGCCAGTCCACACTGTTCAATAGTTTGATTTCCTAGGATAAGTTGAGTTAAGGCTGCTCACCGGTTATTCAGCCGCACGGCGTGCGTCCTTTGAAACTGCGGCCCTGTTTTTTAGAAATCCTCTGACGTTCATTCCACAAAGTACTATGTCCAGCAGCGCGACGGCATACGCTTCGACATAGAGTCCCCAGACGACCCACAGCAGATTGCCAATAATGAACACGGCGAAAGCCGTAGTCCGACGCTCGGCTCGCTTCGAGCCGACGAGCCAAGCGGCTAAAACTATCGCCATCATCGCCGGCCATTGAACCCAGTCCATGTCTTCACCTATGTTGCGGCAACCATCTTCGGTGACGATGTCAGCCTTTTGTCTTCGTTGGGTCAGCAGCTCTTGGGTAGGTACGCTCCTCCTGAATCGTGCCGTCCTCCTTATGGATCTTCAGTGAGGCGCTTTTACCCTCCAGAAACTCGCTGGCGAGCGCGACGATCTCGGACTTGGTCGACGCAGTTTTCGACACTCGATCAGCACCTTGTTTCTTGAGTGCCCAGCCTTCATCCGTCTTGGTGATGTGGTAGTTGTCCATGATGTTTCTCCTCAGGTGATTCCGCTATTTAATGCCTACCCGCCGACGCATTTCGGCGGTGATGGTTTGCCGGGTCGTCGGCAGCTCTGCCCACGGATCGCTGTCAAGCTGTCCCAGGCGCTCACGAAGGTTGTGAATGTTCCAGACGTTGGCACCTTTGATCTCAAGCAGCTCCTCGCGAAAGATGGGTACCGAGACCGGAAGGCCCTCCCGCGTGCGCACTGAGTAAGCGCAGATCGTCGTGGCGCCCAGGCCATTTCGCAGGTAATCGATAAAGATGCGCCCCACGCGGTTTTTTGGCCCCGAGACGGCTGAGAAGCGATCTGGCAGCAGCTTGGCGATGTATTTGACGATGGCATGGCTGAAGCCCTTTACAGCCTCCCAATCGGCTTTGGGCGTCAGCGGCACGACCAGGTGAATCCCTTTGCCGCCACTGGTCTTGAGGAAAGACTTGAGTCCCAGTTCATCGAGCACCGCCAAGGTCAGCTGCGTGGCTTCCACCATACTCTTCCACGGCAGCGCGGGATCAGGGTCGAGGTCGAGGATGAAGCGGTCGGGGCGCTCCAGATCTTTGGAGACAGCGTTCCACGTGTGCAACTCCATCGCATTCATCTGCACGGCCCCGATCAGGGCTTCGAGATTGTTGATCAGCATGACCGGATGGCCGGTGTATTCCTTGCCCATCGTCTCGATGCCCGGGATTGCCAGTCTGTCAGCGTTCTTCTGAAAGAACAGCTCCCCGGTGATGCCTTCGGGCGCCCTGACCAGCGCGACAGGGCGTTGCGCTAACTGCGGTAGCAACCAATCGGAGACGCTGATGTAGTAATCTGCCAAGTCACGCTTGGTCGATCCGCTCGTGGGGTCAATGATGCGCTCGGGGTGGGTTAAGCGGATCTTTCCTGATGTCGACCCGGCAGCGGACTTTGATTTTTGAGTTGGGGCCACCTTGGCGGTTTTGCTTCGAGTGGCTTTCGCAACTGGGATTTTCTCGACGTCTGGTGGCGGGGCAGGGCGTTCTTCAGTGATGGACTTGGCCGGCTTGTCCGTGCGCAACCCGTGGAACACCGCGTGTCTGACCGAGCCGTCCTTCGTGATTTCAGCGAATGCCACCTCGGCCAGCAACTGAGGCTTGAGCCAGTGCACGCCCTTGGCCTCGAAGCCAGTGGGTGGATTAACCACGGTCGCTTTCTTTACCTCCAGCGGGACGAGCTGATGGAAGATGGTATTCAGTGTCGCTTCATTGAAGCCTGTCCCGACCTTGCCCGAAAACCGCAGTTCGCCGCTATCGGCATCGTGAAGCCCCAGGAGCAGGGCACCGAATTTGCTCCGAGCGCCCTTTGGCTCGGTGTAGCCGACCACCACGAACTCCTGCCGGCGCTTGCACTTAAGTTTGATCCAGTCGCCGCTGCGCCTGGACACATAGGGGCTGCCTACGCGCTTTCCAATCAGGCCCTCCATTTTCATCTGACAGGCGCTGTTGAGCAGAGCGTCGGGAGCCTCCCCGAAGTCCTCAGAAAATCTGAGTATTTCGTCCTCGCTGGCTTCCAGCACTTTGGCCAAGGCGGCGCGCCTTTGCTCGACCGGCACCTCGCGTAAATCCATGCCGTTGAGGAAGGGCATGTCGAACAGGTAGTAAACGATATTGCCGCTGCGCTCGGATTCGAACGCGTTCTGCAATGCCTGGAAGTCAGGGACACCGTCCTCGTTGGCGACCACCATCTCGCCGTCTAGCCAGGCAGAGGCCAGCCCGAGACTGGCGATGGCTTCGGCCTGGCGCGGGAGCTTGTGCGTCCAGTCATGACCGTTGCGGGTGAACAGTTGCACTTTCCCGTCATCCACCCTGGCCATGAGCCGATAGCCGTCGAACTTAATCTCGTAGCGCCAGTCGCCGTCGGGGGCTGACTCCACCAGCGTCGCCAGCTCCGGTTTAAGAGTGTCGGGGAGGTCTGCCGGCTGTGCCCCCTCAAGCTTGGCTTTCGCAGGCCTTTTCTTGCGTGCTGGCACCTTCTCGACGGGTTTCGGCTCGGCAGCTTTGCCGCCTCTTTTCCTGGCCACGATTGTCCGTTCGCTCAACACGCTGTCGGGCTGTTCATTAACGATGTCGTAATCCGATTCAGCACGGGCAAACTCGTCCTGATGCTTGATCAGGAACCATTGCTCCTGTTTGCCGGGAATATGGGTCTTCACCAGGTTCCATACGCCGCCAAGCTTCTCGCCCTGCAACTCGAACTTCAGTCGCCCCTTGGCGTAGGCTTCGGCGGGGTCTGACAATGGCTTCCAGATGCCCCGATCCCACACGATGACATCGCCAGCCCCGTAATGGCCCTCGGGGATGCTGCCTTCAAACGTCGCGTAATCGATGGGGTGATCTTCGACATGCACGGCCAAGCGTTTGGCTTTGGGATCAAGGGAAGGGCCTTTGGGTACGGCCCAGCTCTTCAACGTACCATCCAGCTCCAACCGAAAATCATAATGAAGCCGGGTTGCATCGTGCTTCTGAATGCAGAACTGAAGCGCTTGATCGGAGTTTTTTTTCTTTGAGCCACGTTTGTGGTCGCTGCCGCCGGCTGGCTCGGACGTGGCGTTGAAGTCACGTTTGCGGTTGTACTCTTCAAGGCTCGATTGGGTTTCGCCATGAGCTGGCGGTGAGGCAGCGGATTGGCTTTTCTTCCGGGTTTTCTTTTCCGGCTTCTGTGGCGCATCCCCGATGCGAATCCAGGTGGGTGCGTGATCGCTCGCGTGCTCTTCGCCGCGCACCCAGGCGTCAACACCCGCATCTTGCAGACGGGGCGCCAGTACTGGGTTCAGCAGGAGGTGATCGATCCGCAGGCCGGAGTTTGTCTGCCAGTGCTGACGAAAGTAATCCCAAAACGTGTAGACGCGCTCGTCCGGATACAGGTGCCTAACCGAGTCGATCCAGCCTTGAGCCAGCAGCCGGCGGTAGCATTCGCGACTCTCGGGCTGAAGCAGGGCGTCCTTGAGCCATGAGCGTGGGTTGTAGATGTCTTCGTTAGTCGGCACCACATTGAAATCCCCGGCCAGCACGACTGGATGCTCACTGGCCTGCAATGATTTCGCATGCTCGGTTAGGTGTTCGAACCAACGGAGCTTGTAGTCGAATTTCGGGCCGGGCTGAGGGTTGCCGTTGGGCAGGTACAGGCAGGCGACAATGACGCCATGGGCCGCTGCCTCGATGTACCGCGCCTGGGTATCGGCTTCCTCGCCTGGCAAGCCCTTGTGGATCAGCAATGGCTCGGAATCCCGAGCCAGAATGGCAACGCCGTTCCACGACGTCTGGCCCAGGTGCACAGAACCGTAGCCCGCTGCTTCGAGGTCGCTGGCCGGGAACGCCTTGTCCGGCGCCTTGAGCTCTTGTAGGCAGACGATGTCAGGCTGCTCGCGCTCAAGCCATTGCAACAAATTGGGCAGGCGGGCGCCGATGCCATTCACGTTGTACGTGGCGATCTTCAGGTCTTGCACCTTTGCGTACCTTCGAGCAGTCCGAGCCTACTCATGTGAGGGTTTGCAGGGGGAGGAGTTCGCGATTAATCACGAGGGAGTGACCGTTCGAGAACTTCATCGAACGGGAAGCACAAAGCGATTTCGAAATCTGTAGATCGCGACTCTTTCGTGGTCGAGCGAGGTGCTTATGAACAGTTCCGCAATACCCGGTGATGACAGAGATGCCAATGACGCCATCGAGCCATTGGAACCAGGTCGTCCTGACGTGATGCCCAATCCGCCTCCTGGCAGCGACGAGGGCGACTCTAAGGACAACGAACCGGCGCCAATCCTCGATGGCGACATCCTGGTGGACGAGGACATGTCAGACATAGAAGCCAATGACTCCGTGTCTCAGGAGCATCCACCGCAACGCTGATGGTGGTGGTGTTAATGATGGTTAGGAGCCGTCTTTCAAAGGCGGCTTTTTTATCAGACTTTGATCGCGGTGAAGTGAATCAGCGCTGAGAACCCGCCAAGCAGAATCCACAGAGTGAAAAAGATCCAGGGTGAGCGCATCGAAAACTTCAGTGCATCCCGGTACCCACGCTGATTGGATTCCCGTTTAGCGAACAGAGGGGAGTCGTCGTACGCATCGCTCATTTTGGGTTGGCTTTGCAACAGATTGCTTTGCTTCAGATACCAGTGGTCGATGATCTCGTACGCCGCCTTTATTCCCGACCAGGCGTGCAGCGAAGTGATCAAGCCCAGAACCGACAAAAGAATTGAGACCACCAGCGAGAAAATGTTGCCCCATTGCGGATTGATGTTCGCCATGGAGGAGCAGTAGGCAATCACCAGAAACGACTGCGCCCCCAGATAGGCGTTTGTCCGACTGGAGAGCATGGTCGTTTCGTACTGAATTTCCTTCCGATAGAAGTCCAGCCGATCTTTCAGCGATCCGAACATGATCGCGTCAGAAGCATCCTGGACGTCAGCCTCTGATCGCTGGGTGATGATTTGGCTCATGAGAGCCTGGTCACGGTCAGCACTACCGCCGCAATCCGTTCTGCATGTGAGTAGATCTCGGTCTCAAGCTCTTCTCCAAAGACATCAGGGTCAACCTCGCGATACGACCAGCTGTAGCCGGCTTTGTCGATCAATGGGCGGGCATGTTCAAGAAACAGATCTACACCCTCGACCCAAGGTGAGCCGGTATAGAGAACGAGGCTCCCGCCAACTGCCAGGCGAGTCATGGCCTGATCCACAATACGTACCGACAATTCCGAACCTAAGCGATCACCCCCGTGGCGATAGGCTCGTTTCTGGCTGTCCTGCATGTAAGGCGGATTGGCAACGATCAGATCGAACTCACCGGAGGCACTGTCGAGGAGATCGCTATGCCATGCAGAGACGTTTTCCGTCTCAGCCAGCGCTGCATTCACCGCTGTAAACCTCAGCGCCGTGGGATTGATGTCCAACGCCAGTACGTGAGCTCCGTGCCTGGCCTTGGCGATCAGGATGGCGCCTGCACCACTGCCGCAACCTATATCGACTGCCGTGCGGATGGGATGGGTCGAGGTACGCAAATGTTCCTCGATGGCCTGGGCAAATCGATAGGTGTCAGGGCCAAAGAACACTGAGTCGTTGGAGACCGTGGGAAACGCCGAGTGGACAAACAGATGATCGTGCAGGCTCGACCAGCGCACTTCGCTGATCCACAGTCCCGCATGTGCCCGCAGGATGGCTCGGCTGAGCAGCGCTTCCAGCTCTGCTTCGGGGAGTAGCTCAGAAGCAAAAGGTCTGTTCCAGCCGAAAATGTCCCGCAAGTTGCGCGCCTGATGATTCTCCTCACGAGCGTTATTGCGCTGGTGCGTGAGCGGGGTGACGGTAGTGAATCGATAGTCATCCGCCAGAAGGCGCCGTCCCAACTGCAGCAGGGCGAGATCATGAGTCTGGTCTTCAGGGTTGATTACATCGAGAGGCTGGGAATGAACAATGGCTTGGCTCATCGGATTGAAGATCCTTCAGCAAGTTGGCGTGAGAATGTTCGGGTCGCATTCAGGCCGTCTGGGGTTGAATGCATGGAAGGAGACAGGAGGGCAGTCAGCTGTTCGATGGACAAGACCTCTGAGGTCGTCGGTGGGAGCGCGGCGCAAGGCGCTCGACGACGGAATTGCGCGCGAAATGGATTAGCTTTCTTCGCCAGGTTTTCTTCCTGCCAACTCCCCGAAATCCAGTCCCGAAGCAGCTGCATTTCGTAGCCACTGAACACCCCGAACATTGCGGCACCGGGGCCATCGATCAGTTGCCAGAAACGGCTATTAGCCGGATCTTCATGTCGTTTGATCCAACCCTTGTTTTCGAGAACGGCAAGGAAGGTCCGGCATCGCCCCGGCTCAGAAAGCCACTCGTTGATGGTCAAGCCATCGAGACGGCAGTAATCAGAATGCATGTGCTGGCCGAACGAACGTTTGCGCTCCAGCATGGCGACGACTTCCTGCTCCAAATCGAAGCTTGAAATCACAGCTTTGGTGCCTATTCCTAGCTCGTTGAGCAAGTACCCTGTCCGCATGCGTGCGATGAATTTCTCTCGCGAGCCATCCGTGGGCAGGAGGTCGATAGCGGCTTGGACGGCCTTGTGGGCATGGCCTGTGCTGGCGTTGTCGATGGTGACATGTAGCGTGAAATAGTAGGGGTCGATTCCAAGTTCGTTGAGTTCGAACGCGGTGATCAGCAGGTGGAGCGGCAGTTGTTCATAACCCAGGTTGTAGCCCAGTACTTCAGGCAGGTAATCGGCGCCTGCATGCCCCAACGCGAGTTGGATAGCGCCTTGAACGTAGTGTTCCTGATCAAGCACTTCTGTGGGCGCGCAATCGTGTTTCGCCAGCAGCTTGCGGTAGAGCACCACGTGATTCAGTGCGGGATCTCCGTCGCCCAGCTCTTCGAGATACGTGCGGATCAGGTTGTGATATCGCCAGTCACCGAGATGGTTCACTGCGTCATACAGCCAGGCACCGTCGACCAGTTTGGTCGGTGCTACGTGCTGCAGGAAATACAAGGCGTGAGATTTATTGGTGAAAAATTTTCGGCCACGCCCCGCGTGTCGACCTTCCAGATATTCGCGATAGGCGCTTGCTACCTGACTTGCATTGCCCTCGATCCACGCTGCCCAGTTGTTGAGGTCATCAGGAAGCCCTGAGGCGTCACGGTGCTGCTTAGCTCGCATCAATTGAGCGCTCAGAAATTCCTTAACCACCGGCAAGGCGACGTCCTGAGGCCGGTTCAGGAGGGCGTCATAGATGGAAACCGCATCTGATGCGTGCGTCGGTTTCGAGATCAGGCAGTCAGCGACGTTTCGCAGAGAAGTCATAGATAGGCCTACACAGTTTTCTTGGTATGTAGGTGAGAGAAAGGCCTGGAGGATTAATTCAACGAAGTTTGGTCGGCCTGGACAGATGACATCAAGCGCACGAACTGAAGGGCGAGGTCAGGATCTCCGGCGCCTCAATTATCAGTTGTGGCTTCCGCGATGGTTGCGAGGATCTCTTGCATTTCGTCGACACAGGCCTGCAGGCGTTGGAAGCTGAGCAGCAGGCTTTGCCGGGATTCCACAGTCTGATGGCCTGAGAGTTCATGGGGCTCAGAGGTGTGGTGCTCGGCGAGGGTCTGGATGGCACTGCGCAGCCCGAGCAAATGACCTGCGACCTCTGATTCAGCGTTTTGACGAGATCGGCTCATGCAGCCTCCTAAGGGTCATGGGTGAATTTCTATCGTGGCCTTCCCGCCGAAAGATGGAATTAAGCCACCTGCGAGGCAGTCGACCCCTCACACAAGAAGGAAAACATCATGTCTATTTCTCTGCTTGAATTACGCCACATCATCGAATCGGGTTTTCTGCCGCTTGAATGCCGATGTACATCCACCACAGCCAATGAGTTGACCATCGAGATCATTGATCGAACCACCGGCGCCAATCTCGCTGTGGGTGGGATTGATGTCGCGACTTTGGGTACCAGTCGTGCCATCTCGGAACTGATTGGAGAGCTCCGGACCGAGTTCAGCACCATGTCCCAACCGAACACGCACCTTCCGCCCAAAACTGCCTGATCAAGCGTATTACCTCTCCAGTAGGTGGAGCGAAATAAGTCATGATCCACCTACCTCGAACCTGATCCAGCCTCCGCTGCCATGCTCCAGATAATCGATAATGTCTCCTGAAAGCGATGGCCCTGCCGATGTGCAGATCTGCACATGCTTGAACCCCGTGGGACGATTCAAGTGACCCACAAAGTCCACTAGGCCCAGGCCTGTCGGATACTCACATCTGAGCTTGATGAACGCGATGGTGTGCAGGCGACGTATGTGTGAAGGATCCTCGCCAGCGGAAACACAAAGCGAAGCAATGCCGTCGTAAGAAATGACCATAACGAAATCCTTTTCCGCACTTGGTGGAATGCGCCGCCGATCAGGAGGGCGGCGCAGGTGACGTCAGTTTGCGGCGTCGCCACCATGGGCTTTGGCCAGAGCCTTGGCATGCTCCAAGTGAGCTTTCAGTTTTGGCAGGGTGTCGGTGGCGAAAGCTTTGAGTTCTGCATCCTTACCATTGGAGGCCTCTTCTTCGAACAGCGCGATGGTCGCTTCGTGAGCCTTGACCTGGTTGTTCGCGTACGCCTGATCGAACGATTTGGCGCTTCGCAGTTCAAGAATCATCGCCTTCGCTTTGTCCACTAGCTCAGCGCTGTCAGAAACCTCAAGCTTCTTGGCATCGGCAATCGACTTGAGTTTCGCGTTGGCGGCGGTGTGGTCTTTGACCATCATGTCAGCAAAGCTTTTCACGTCAGCGGCAGTGCCCTTTTCCTGAGCCAGCTTGCCCGCCTCAACCTCAGCCACACCTTTGGCAGAGGCGTCCTCCACAAAGTCGTCGTTATCCTGTGCTGCAAAAGCACTTTGAGTTCCCAGGCCAATCAGCAGGGTCAGGACGCAAGTGTTCAGTAATTTAGCCATTTAGATTTTCCTCATCATTCCATGATGGGCATTCGCGCCCATGGGCTTGTGAGCGATGCCGATAAATTACGTTCAGCGATATTTGCTCAATGGTGCTAATTAAAGGCGCCAGCTACCACCGGTCGGTCAACGGATTATTTTCAAGAACGCCCGCCGTTTGCCCTAGGTCGAGTAATTAGCAGGACGCGTTAAATCGCCGTCTCCGCTTTTTAATCCGGTACCGATCAGACGAGGACTTAGTCATGGCTAGAACCACTGTGGATGATTTGTTTATTCACGAACTTTCCGATGTCTACAGCGCGGAGAAACAGATTACCAAAGCACTTCCACGATTGGCACGGGCTTCCACCAATCCGAAGCTCGCAGAGGCCTTCACCTCTCACTTGGAAGAGACTCAGGGCCAGATCGAACGCATTGATCAACTCGTTGAGCAAGCCGGACTGAAGCTCAAGCGCATGAAGTGTGTTGCCATGGAAGGTCTCGTGGAGGAGAGCAAGGAACTGCTTGATGAAATCGAGAAGGGTGAGGTGCTGGATGCCGCGCTGATCGGGGCCTGCCAGAAGGTCGAGCACTACGAGATCGCGAGCTACGGCACGCTCATCGCGATGGCTAAACACCTTGGAATGACTGACGCTGCCAATCTCTTGGCCGAAACGCTGGCAGAAGAAAAGGCCGCCGATGAGAAGCTCTCGGCCATCGCCGAAGAGGGCGGTAATCAAGCGGCGACGCTCGCTAAAAAGTGATGGACTGCGTCATCGCCATTTCGATGCCGCGAACTAACTCTGAGACTGAACCTGTACAAAGCTGAAACTATGTATAAGTCGGGCACAATGAGTTTAGTGCCGGCTAAGCAGCTTTAAGTTTGAAGTTGATTCCTGAGTAGTAAACCGTGAGCGATATCGGGCTTCGGCTCGAACTCGCCTAATAATAGCTAAGGATGGGAGTAACAACATGTTCTTACATAACAAACGTTTGCAATATACCGTGCGCGTCGCTGAGCCTAATCCGGGTTTGGCCAATCTACTTCTGGAGCAGTTTGGGGGAGCTCAAGGTGAGCTGGCGGCTGCCACCCGTTATTTCACCCAGGCGCTGGCCGAGGAAGATCCAGGTCGCAAGGATCTGCTGCTGGACATCGCCACCGAAGAGCTGAGCCACCTGGAAATCATCGGGTCGATCATCGTCATGCTTAATAAGGGCGCCAAGGGCAAGCTGGCCGAAGGCGTTCAGGCAGAGGGCGAGCTTTACCGCGATATCAATGGTGCCGGCAATGATTCACACATCACCAGCCTCCTCTACGGGGGAGGCGCGCCGTTGGTGAACTCGGCGGGCGTTCCTTGGACTGCCGCGTACATCGACACCATCGGTGAGCCGACTGCAGATTTCCGCTCCAACATCGCCGCAGAGGCCCGGGCCAAGATCGTTTACGAACGTTTGATGAACGTCACCTCCGATCCGGGAATTAAGGACGCACTGGGTTTTCTGATGACTCGCGAAATCGCCCACCAGCTCTCATTCGAGAAAGCCCTGCATTCGATCCAGCCCAACTTTCCGCAAGGCAAGCTGCCGGGCATGCCGGAGTTCAGCCGCACCTATTTCAGCATGTCCAATGGCGAGCCGAACGTGCGTGGGCCGTGGAACAGCGATACCGAGTTTGAATATGTCGAGAACCCTCATCCAGCGGTGGACGGTGGTGACGGCACGGCATCGGTCACGCTGAGTGAAGATGACTCGGTCACCCTGACCATGCTGAAGGAGCGCACCAAGTCTGATCTAACATCCGATCCGGTGACCGGTGCAGACCTGGGTTCCGGCCTGGGCCAGGGCTCCGAGAAGGATATCGACCCAGCGCTTTAATTCTCTCCTGGCGGCAGCGCCAGTTGCTGCCAGTTTCGCAAATTCAGACCAGGAGATTGCTCATGGCCTCTGCATTCCGTAGTCCATCGACGAAAAACCACGGTGTCGGAAGCATCGATGCGCATGTTTCGAATGAGTTTGGGCGTTGTGCTCGCAGCTTTGAGTCGCAGGCCAATGCCTGTGCCCGAGGTCTGCATACTGCCTTGTTCATTCAGCGCTTTAAACAAGGATTGCTTGGCCGGTCGTAGCTCGAGCCAAGCTTTTTGCCCGTGCCCTGCACGGGTTTTTTTTGATTCGGCGCTCACTGACCAATCGAGCGCCGGTCGATGCGGAAAGCTCACAGACTACTTGTTGACCATCTCTTTGATGGTGCCGGTTGGCACACTGATCAGGGCATATTTGCCTTTGATTTGCACCCATTGCTCGTGCTCAGCAGGCGCCTTCAAGTGCCGGCTTTTCCAGTCTTTGACTTCCATGCTTTCACGTTGATATTCATCGGGCACGGGATCACCCACTTTGTATTCCCTGTCCCCGGTTCCAGGTCGATCCAGCGTAACGCCTAGATCATCAGCAGCATGAGAAACGCTTGAAACTGCGCAAAGTAGAGTGATGGCTAAAGCAGCGATTGGTTGTTTGGACGGCATAGGTCATTCCTTTGGTGGGGACATTTGAGGGTGTTGAGCCATGGTGCCTGTAACCAACGCAACGCGTTTTAGGGAAGGATGCGGGAGAGGTTAGCGGTACAGAGTTGAAGCGGCCTCGACCGTCAACAGGGTCACACCAGCGCAGAAAATCACCATTCCCAGCATCAGCCTTGGACGGGAGATGAAGCTGGCAACAGCTCTAGAGTTTTTAAGGTCATCCATGGTTTGCATGTGTGTGTGCTCCACCTGATCGGATGCGGAAATACTCGGAGGGAGTAAGAAAGTGCTGGCTTGGAGTCAGTCAATAAGTTGAGTGACTCAGTCCGGGATCGTTCCGAGTAAAAGATCACCGGATCACCAATGCAGATAGTCTGGCGGTCATCCCATTGGTATGGAGTGAACATCTAAGCTCAGCAGCCCTCTGATAGATTCCAACGGAGGAATATGCGTGCAGCCAAAAACCGAGGGACTTGAAGAGCAGGGCCCGAGCCGCGTCCCGTTCATAAATGCCCCTAAAAAGCTTTCATCCAAACCCTCTAACGAGGATGGTGAGTCTGTCGATGAGGATGGGGCTAATTCGATACCGATGGCGAATAGATGAGGCCGAGGCATCGCTGAGAGTGTCGCCCTGCACCAACGTTACAGACTGGATGATTCGCCAGCTCTATCATCGCCATTCGGCCTTAAGAAGTGTCCCATGTGTTCACCAAAATTGCCTTCATGGTTCGTGACGATTTCGCGACTTGGCAAAGGATGAACGTGGTCGCGTTTCTTGCGACTGGTCTAGCTTCTGCCGCGCGGAGACATTGGGCGAGCCGTATGTGGACGCTCATGGTCGCGAGTAACCGACCTGACGGTCTGCTTGTGGCCGAGAGCTGCCGGTGTGAAGTAGCGGCAGCATCAGAGGGCGATTGTCGTGTGCGTTTCCAAAACCACGTAGTCCCACACTGCTCTCAAGCGTCGGTGGAATTCATGGAGCATTCATTCTCGCTGATACACTGCTTTTCGTTCTGACAATTGCCAATCCGCTGGAGTGAAATGGATATCAGAGAATTTTGCCTCGCTCATAAATTTGATATGAGCAAGTGTTCGGTCGCGTCAGGCGGCGGTAGTTTTGGAACGGCTGACCTTGAGACCTCACCGGTCGAGTTTCTATCGCTGGCGGAGGACGATTTTGAACGGGGCGGATTGGCGGCTCTTGTCAACGCGACGGCCAATGCAAAACGTGCCATTGTCAGCCAGCTAGATCAATTGCTGACCTCTTTTGGCTATCCGTCATTCAGATGGAACGTGCCGAAGAAGATTGAACGTCTTAGGGCTTTGGGACTACTCGCGCCGAGTCTGCTGCGGAAAGTCGTAGATATGCGAAATGTTCTTGAGCATGAGTACGTAACTTCTGAGATTGGAAGCGTTGAAGAAGCGTTGGATATCGCGAGTCTCTTTGTGATGTCCGCATCGGCGATGTTCATTCCGTTTGAAGACGTCTTGGAGTTTTCACGTCCTGAATCAGATGTGAGGGAAGGGGCGGTCACACATATCACTGCGGGATTGAACCGAAAGGCTGGTAGGGTTTACTACACAGTTTACGCATACGAACCTGGCGAATATGCGGGGCGTTGCGTTGGTCAGTGTGAGATCGAATCAGGGCATGTCTTGTTCGAAGCTATGGTTAAGCTTTCTGCATCGATGATGCTTCGATACAAGGTCAACCAGGCGCTCAGTGATTTTGAGAGAGCCGTTACGTAACCATGAGTGCTCGTGAGATTGGGGCGGCGCCCTGGGTGGCAGCTACCGACCCGAAGCTGCCACTCTTTGCCGGTTCCGTGTAAGTAATCTGAATCGCGGAAGAGAAGATCTTTGCCGCGATTCAGATTTGCAGACGAGCACCGGCCGCACGTCCGGCTAAGCCCTCCTTATGACCTTAGCTTCACCAACCCATTAAATGATTTACCTGGATACCAAGGCATCCGGTCAACCTGATCAAATCCGGGCACTGCCTCCATGTAGCGCAGCATCCGGTCACGCATCGCTTGGTCTGGCAGAGGTCCTCGCATGGCTTCTAGGTTTTCACTTATGTGATCGGGGTTGGTGGTAGCGGGCAGTGCACAGGTAACGGCAGGGTGAGAAATGGCCCATTTGAGAAAATACTGTGACCAAGTTGTAACGCCAATGTCAGCAGCAAAATCGGGCAGTGGACGACCTTCGACGATTTTCAACAGGCGCGCCTTTTCGAGCGGCATGTTCAGCATCACGCCCAAGCCGCGCCTTTGCGCAGCAGGCAAAATCCGCTGTTCGGCCTCACGGGTGCGGATTGAGTAGTGCACTTGTATAAAATCGATAGGCCCGTTCTCAGCCCACCAGGCGAGTGGTTCGAAGTACAACTTGTCATGGTGGGTAACTCCCACGTAGCGTAGCCGCCCCTCTGCTTTCATTCGATTGAGATAGGGGACCATGATTTCGACGTTGGTCAAGCTGTGGACCTGAACGACATCAATCTGGTCGCGCGACAATCGTTTCATCGATTGATCAAGGGTGCGCCGGGCATGACTGTCGTCGGTCAGGTAGTCGCCGGTCACCCACATTTTGTCGGTAAAAAACAGACGGTCCGTCAGCCCCAGTCCGCTGGACAATTCACCTACGTTAACTTCAGCATTTCCATACAGCGGCGACGTATCGACGACCCGTCCGCCACCTTCGTAAAAACGCCTCAGTACCTCACGCAAATTGTCGATAGGTTGCCCTGCCAGTACGTCAAAGGTCATGAATGTACCCATTCCAATGGCGGGCAGCATTTCTCCAGTGCTTGGAATCGCTTTGGTGATCAGGCCGCTTGATGAGACGGCCGTTGTTCCTACGCGCGTTCCTGGGGACGGCGAAAGGGGCGGTTTTGGCACACTGTCCGATGATGCTGAGGTAGCGCTTGCCGAGGTTACGATTGAGCCCAATGCGAGCGCAGCTGCACCGGCACCAAGACGGTTGACGAACTGCCTCCTGGACGAAGAACTAATGAGGTTTTCGACGTCAGTTTTACTCATGAGCAGGGTTCCTTTCTGGGAGTGATGGCGTCAGCCGATTGTGCGAATGGGATCTGGATCTTTCGAACAGGACGAATCCAATGCCTGCTAATGCGGACAGTGCGCCCACGAGGAAGACCGATGCATACCCAGCTCGCGCAGCCAGTACGCCGGTGATCGGGCCGGTGATTCCGTAGGCGATGTCCTGAAACGCGACGAACCCTCCTAAGGCCGTTCCTCGACTGTGCGCGGGGATGTGTTTGAGGATTTCCACGCCCAGCGCCGGGAACAGCAGCGAGCAACCCATGCCTGATAAGAAGGCCCCCCCAAGGGCCACAGTTTCAGTGGGAGATAACCACAGCATCGCTTGGCCAGCACATTCGACGCCTAGCGAAATGACCGCAATTAGGTATCCCCCCATGCGATCAGGTAAGTGTCCGAAACACACGCGCATCAGCGCGTAGGCTCCACCGAACAGCGTCATCGCCAACGCCGCATGTGGCCAGCCGCGTGACGCGAAGAAGAGCGAAGCGAACGCGCTAATGACCGCGAACCCGACGCCTTGGAGCAGCAAACCCAAGCCGCTGCGCCAGATTGTTCCAAGTACGCGACTCATCGGCACGCGCACCCCTGGGGTGGTAAATGCGGAAGGCGTCCGAGCGCCGACTGCGCAGGCGAGTAAAGGGGCGATTACAATCACCGTCATTGCGCTAGGAAAGCCAAGGTGCTCGTAGAGGACCATACCTAACGGCGCACTAAGGGCGACCGAGGCATACATGGCCATGCCGGTCAGCGACATCGCGGTTCCGGCATAGGCCGAGCCGCCAGTGGCGATCATCCAAGTCACGGACCCTGTCACCAACTGGCTTTCGCCGACTCCTGCGAGCACACGTCCGACGAGCAATACGGATAACGCGACTGCGGGAGAAAACGGCAGGATTGAAGCGATGACATACAACGCACCCGCTCCCGAGCAGGTCAAAGCGCCACGCATCATCGACAGTTTGCCGCCTTGGGCGTCAGCGACACTTCCTGCGTGACCGCGCGTGAGCACGGTTGCCAAAAATTGCAAGCCCACCGTGGTCCCTACGACGATGTCGCCATAGCCGAGTACCTGATGTACGAACAGAGGTACGACGGGAAGTGGTAACCCCACTGACACGAAGCCAAAGAAAAGTGCCATGGCAATAGGAGCCATGGCTCGAACAGGACTCGGGTGACGCGCGCCAGCCGGTGATACCGGTGGCAAGTTTGAAAATGAGCGCATGTTTTTTCCTGTGAACAACAGTTCCTCTGAACATGTTTTGCAGAACACGAAACCTGCCGCAGTCAGTGACTGCGGCAGATTCGTTCACGTCATGGCGTTCATGTGGCAGGTTGCAGGCGAGGGAAGTCTTCTTCGAAGGCGTCGGGTTGATAACCCGATGCTTCGAACAGATAGCTGCGGGCAGCCTCGGTGTCCTGTTGAATACGCGCCAGATCGACGCCCAGCAGTTGACCTTCATGCTTACGCAGGCGACCGGCTACCATGACAGTACGCACGTCACTGCGGTTAGCCATGTGGACAACGTTGCCTATGGCGTTGTGTGAAGGAAAGATGCTGACGCCGTCGGTACGGATCATGATCAGGTCGGCCTGTTTGCCCGGTGTGAGACTCCCCACGGTGCTCTCCAGTCCCATGCATCGGGCACCGTCAATCGTCGCAGCTTCCAGAATCGGCCTTACGTGTACCGGACCAGGCACCGATGTATCTCCATTGGCGCGTCGTTTTTGGCTGGATGTGCGCTGCTGATAAAACGCCGCGTGCATCTCGCCAAACATGTCTCCCCCTGTGAGGTGTCGATATCGATACCAAGCGCTGGTCGTAGGCCGTGTTCGAGCGCCGTTTGATAGGGAAATCCATCAGTTTCCAGGCCGAACAATGAGTCCGTTCTCGGATTTACAGTGATCTGAACCCCGGCTTCGCGGAGGATTTTCCAATCATCGTCGGTCAACCGGACGCAGTGGTTGAAGACATTGTCTGGGCCGAGCAATCCCTTGTCTTGAAGATCACGAAGCGGCGATACGCAGCCGTCCCAGTTGCCAAACTCGCTCAGAATCCGGCAGCCAGATGCGCGTGCAACGGCCCATTGATCCGCGTCGGATGTATTGGCGAACAAGCCCACGTTAACCAAAGCGTCAGCAGATCTCTTCAGGCGTTGAACTTCGTTTGGCCAGTGCTTCACCGTCAGACCCACCGGCTGACCCACCATGTGGATAGCGCGAATACCCGCATCGTCGAAAGCTTCGAGCGCCGCGTCGGTGTGTTCTGGGGTAAGGCTGTTGTGCGCAGCGTCCAGGATGCTGGTGATGCCCGCGTCCAGACATGACAGGCTCGTCAACAGGGTTGCCAGGTACATGTCGCGAGGGCGGTAATGGCGCCCAATAGCTAACGGGATCGCTTCGAAGTATTCGTTAAGTGTCTCGACGTTCGGCATGAGACCGCGCAGCAGTCCAAGCCAAGCATGCTGGTGTGGGTTCACGAAGCCAGGCATGACGATGTGGCCGGTGGCGTCGATGACCAGCGCGCCTTCAGCGCTCAGATTTGGGCCCACGGCAATGATGCGTGAGCCTTCGATCAAGACATCCGCCTTGGCAAAGTCGCCGACGCTGGCGTCAAGTGTGAGGACGATACCGCCCTGAAATAGCGTGCGCTTGTAAGGTGTGGTTTGCATTTGGGCATACATCCATAACGCTGGTTAGCTGAGGCAGCGGACTAAGAGGCGTCCTGCTGATTGTCCAGAGCTGGCAAGAGCAGCCCTGCATGAAACAAAGCCTAAGGCCCAGCATCTGTTTACTGAAGTGCGCTTATGTCCTTACACTCTTGACTCAAGTGCAGAGGTGGCCATGAGCTTTGATGGGCGTTTGTTATCAGGCGTTGCCGTGCTGGCGGCTGTTGTGGAAACCGGAAGTTTTACGCGGGCTGCTGTTGTGCTGGGAATGTCCGATTCGGGTGTTGGGCGTGCCGTTGCGCGCCTGGAAACGCAGGTTGGTATACGCCTGCTTGACCGTACGACTCGATCACTGGCGCTTACAGAAGAGGGTCGTCGGTTCTACCAGCAAGTTGTTCCGGGGCTTGCCGACATTGAAGCTGCGGCCGCAGATTTGGTCAGCTCACCCGCAGCGGTACGCGGGAAGCTCAGGGTCGATGTCGATCCTTTTTTTCTGCGCACGATACTGGCGGATCGATTGACTGCCTTTCTCGATGCATTCCCGGAAATCGATCAGCTGCACCCTCAAGCCCTGGCCTAAAAACTGGGGCTGCGCCAGTAGACTGAGTAGGCAATATTGCCTATCATCTTGATTAGGCAATATTGCCTATTGTTAACTAAGCGAGGGATGCGTGGACAATCGCACACGCTATCTACAACTGCTGGATACCTACGGCATCACCCAGGCCAAAAGCGCTGAACTTATTGCAGCGGTTACAGCGAGGCCATGCTCGGTGCGAACCGTTCGCTCGTGGCTCAACGATCCCGAAAAGCCAAGCTCAACACCGTGTCCTGATTACGCCGTTGCGAATCTGGAAAAGGCCATTGAGTACATGCAACGCGCTTTGGCGCGACGTGCCGAAAGCTGAAGGAAGGAAGCATGGCCACAGTTTTTTTGGTGATGGCAACCGCCAGCGGCTTTAGAGCATCCGAGAGGCAACCTCTGCCTCTGCGAGTCTTTTAAGACCGATCGGAAGCAGACGGTTGGTTGGACAAATTGCTCGACTATCATGTGAGTCCGCCTGAGCAGCCCCACGGGTCCGATAATGCAGAAGATTGGACCGAATGGCGTATGCAGATGAATGCCTGGCGTGCTGACCATCCAGCCGGTGTTATCGCCGCAGATTATCAGCATTTCGGCGTTTACGATTTGCCTCTTGGGTTATAGGAATTCGCACTAGGTACACCCAAGCCTCGCCTTCAAACGCGGGGCCGATGACGTAGAAGGACACTCATTTGACGTCCGCGAAGCAAGGAATCGATAAATGGCAACCCTTTATGCAAAAGTCTCGCACCACCCAGGCGGAAATCGGACGTTGGTGGTCAGCGAGAAAGAACTGACTGGTTATGACCACGTTCATTCACCATCAGGGCTGATTGCGAATGGCGATGCATTGGAGTTCTACCGAATTGTGGCAACCTACATTGCCCAGCTTTCTAAAGAAGGGCACCAGGTTGAGTACACGGATAACAGTCCCTCGCCTTAGGAAAAACACAGCTTATGAAGCTAGATAAAGACCTAGTGCGCGAGATCTTGTTGGCTGTTGAAGACAGCGACCATAGCCCTGAAGTAAGCATCACGCTGTCGTTGAATAATCGAACGCCACAGGAGGTGTCCTACCATGTAATGCTGCTGCATGAAGCAGGGTTGCTTGTAGGCCGCGATGCCTCTGTCTTGGCCGACGTTTTTCCCGTATGGCAACCCAAGCGCCTGACCTATCGAGGACACGAGTTTCTGGACACCGTACGGGATAACGAAGTGTGGCGACGTACCAAAGCCGGTGCGGAAAAAGCAGGCGTCGCGAGCCTTGGATTACTCTTAGAAATCGGCAAAGCCTACGGAAAAGAAGTCCTGAAGGAGAAGCTGGGGATCGAGCTGCCATGAGCTGGAGTGTTGTCCTCGGTTTCGGCCAAGTTGCCAGTATGGCGCCCTTGGTTGAGGCTGATGATGTCACTATGTGGCAAGCATAGGAAAAAGCTGCCAGCAGATCATCATAAGAGCGCTCGCGATGGCCGAAGGGACTTTGTATTGAGGCCCCCAATCCAGTGACTCATGTCGATAGGCATTAGCAGTGGCCTCGAACCACGTGTGTCACCTACTGTGCAGAGGGGTTATATGCGTCCCGCGCTTTACAGATTACGTTCGACAACAGTGAAATATCACTGTCAGTAGTGCGCCAAGATGACACGCTCAAACGAAATGCCGCTCGACCACCCCACATCGTTGTGCCAAACCAGACATCGCCGGAGTCGTGAACATAGGCCTGAATGGCCCTGGTTTCGGCATCGTCCCGACCGCGCACCAAAACCTGATTGAGTACCACGCGGTTAACCACGTCGAATCCGTTGTCGCTCAATGCCTGCGCCAGGGCACTGGCTTGCGTGCAGTGACGCTCGATCATGGCAGCGACACCCTGGCGACCCAGCGTGCGAAGCGCTGCCCAGACGGGCACGCCCCGAGCGCGGCGGGAGAACTCGATCGTCAGGTTTTTCTGGGCCGAGTTCGCGCCATTGGCATACACCGCATCGCTGTTCATCGCCGCTGCGAGCGTTGCGGGGTCTTTGCAGATGGCCATCGCGCAGTCGTAAGGGGTGTTCAGCCATTTATGGCCGTCGACGGCCCAACTGTCTGCCAGCTCCATGCCCACGGTGTGGTGCCTGAGCTTCTCAGACGCACGCGCCCACAAACCAAATGCACCATCGACATGCACCCAGGCGCCAACCTCTTGAGCCTTGAGTGCGATCGCCTCGACGGGGTCGAACTCGCCCGTGTTCACCTCGCCGGCCTGGAGACAAACAATCGTGCGAGCGTCCAGCGGCGGCAGTCTTGCCAGGTCGATGGCGCCGTGATCGTTCACCGCTGCGAAGATGATTCGCTCAGTGCCGAAACCCAGTATGCGTAAGGCTTTCAGAACCGTGATGTGGACTTTTTCAGAGACCACGACCTTGATTTCCGGTGCACCGAAAAGGCCGTGTTTATCGGCATCCCAACCGGCGTTCATCAACAGTTTCTGACGGGCCGCCGTCAGACAGACGAGGCTGCTGGCGGAGGCCGAGGTTCCAAAGCCCACCGCGCTTTTGCGCGGTAGATCAAGGATGTCGAGCAACCAGCCGGCTGCGACTTCCTCGACCTTGGCGCAGACTGGGGAGGTGAGATGAAGCGGTGCCCCATTGTCCCAGGCCAGCATCAGTCTCTCGGCGGCGGCGGCGACCGGCAACGCGGCGCCGACCACAAAGCCGAAATACCGCGGGCCGTTGGTGGCCACTGTTGCGGGGGATCCCACGTCGTCCAGCAGCGCCAATGTTTCCTCCGCGTCGACACCCCGTTCGCTCAGGGGCTCATCGAAGGCCGACAGCGCAGCCAGCGCATCGTTATCAGGAAAGACACGGCGCGTAGCCACGGTTTCCAGGTAGGCGAGCGCTCGGGTGTCAGCGCTTCGGGTCAGGCTTGCTTCTTCAATGTCCATTATTGCTCCGTCAACACTCCAGGGTTCAATCAGGGGATTGCGCGAGCGCCAGGCGGCGCAGTCAGCTCATTAATTTGTATCCCTTGAGCAGCTTGTCAGCGGCGTTTCTCGGGCATCGAAATGCCAGGCCCGCGAGGTTCAAATCTTCGCTGTAAAACGCCGACACGGCCTGCCGGTTGGCCTCATCGTCATAGGTCAGAAACAGCTCGTCGGTGAAGATGGCGAATGGAATGTCACGCACCCGCGCCCGGTCGGCGATGGACCGCAGCCCCTCCAGCGGAGCGCTGTAGGTCATCACCGGTTCCTGAAACATCGGCAGGTACTTGTAGCCCGATTTGTCGTAATAGGTCAGGCCTTGCACCATGGCCCCGGCGGTGATGCCGCTGACCAGAAACGCGGTTACATTGAGCTTTTGCCAGCCTTGCAAATCTTCACGCAGAACGACAGCGATCTTGTATTTGACGGCCGGTTCGAGACTGTCCATTTCAGTCATGGAAAACGTCCTTTGATGTGTTGGAAAAGCCGCGCCCCTTGAAGGTCGCCCTCACAACGCGGCGTTGAATGCTTGCCGCGCGAAATCGGCGAAAGCTGTCGGTGGCTGGCCGGTCAATGCCTTCACGGCATTCGACACGATGTTGAAATGGCCCGCCCGGGCGGTGGCGTCAGTCGCAACAATCATGGGCGCCACCGGAGGCGGGATGTTGGCAGCCAACAGTCTGTCCAGCAGCTCGGCGTCCCCGAGGGAAACAACGCGCAACGCCTTCTGCGAGAGGTGCGAGAGCGTGGCCGCCATTTCATTCACCGTGAGTGCCGCAGGACCGGTAATGTCCAGCGTCCGGCTGCGGGTGCCGGTATCGAGCAATGCAGCGCAGGCTGCCCGCGCTACGTCCTTACGCATGATGTACGGGATCGCGCCTTCGCCCGACGACGTCAGCCAGGTCCCCGTCGATAGGGCAAGCGGCAGAATGCCCAGCTCGATCAAATTCTCGGCATACCACGCCACGCGCAGAATCGTGTGACGGATGCCGCTAGCTTTCAACGCCTGCTCGGTGGCCGTGTGGTCAGGTGCGAACGGGATGGTCTGCGCGCGCTCAGGGTTCGGCATCGAGGTGTAGACGATGTGTTTCACACCCGCCTCGCGCGCAGCATCGATTGCCGCCTGGTGCTGCACGATCCGCTTGCCCGGCGCGTGGAGTTCATCGGTGGAAATCAGCAGCAGCCGATCAACGCCAGTGAACGCGTCCACCAGAAGCTCCGGTCGGTCGAAATCTGCCTTGCGCAGGGTGACGTTCAGTGATTGCAACGCCGACAGTTTTTCCGGCGAGCGACTGGCCGCAATGACATTGACGTCGTCCCGTGCAGCGGCCAGCGAAACCACCGCTCGACCCAGTCGCCCGCTGGCGCCGGTAATGAGAACCGTGTGTTTGACATCAGGCATATCGACATTCCTCGGTAGGCGTCACGCTCAAATCAGCTGAAGTTTTTTGATGCTGGGCGGACTGATCAACTTGCCTTCAAGCGCGGCAAAGAAAGCTTCGGCGTAGTCCTGTGTCAGGTGCACTTCGTGCGCCGCGACCGAGCTGAAGACTTCGAAGAACACCAGCTCATTCGGATTGTCTGCCGCGGTGGTTTGAAAGAAGGCCTCGCAGCCCGGCTCTGCAAGGGTGTGGGGAAAGTTGGCTCGTGCCGCGCTGAGGACTTCCTCGCGGCATTCGGGTTTGACATGGGCCTGGACCAGAAGAATGAATTTTTCCGACTGCATAGCGGGTTACCTGGTTTTTGAATGAGAACAGGGGAGAACAGGAGGCCACGGGACTGGCCCCCCAAAACGATCAGACGGTCATGAACAGTTGGTTTGTGCTTTTGCGCACTTTTGCCAGGCCGGCGGTTGGATCGTCGGATGCGCGATGGCCGATTACCGCGAACACCGTTGACGCCAGTCCTTGTTCTGTCAGCCCGAGAATCTTGTCCACTTGCGAACGGTCGAAGCCTTCCATCGGGCAGATGTCGATCTGCATCTGCGCGGCTGCGCTTACCAGGACACCCAGGGCAAGGTACGCCTGTTTCTGCGCCCAAATGATGCGCTCGGACGGGATCAGCTTATTGACCGCGCCCTGAATATGCGTCTCCCGTTGGGCGAGGGTTTCGCGGCTTACTCCACGCGTCTTCGCGGCCAGGTCGATGAACTGGGCAACAGCGGCGCTATCGAGATCGGTACGCACGGCGAAAACGAGCAGATGGCTGCCTTCGGTGGTCTGCGGCTGACCGATGGCGGCTTCTCGAATCTGCGCGCGAAGTGCCGGCGTGCGGACATCGATGACTTTGAAAGGCTGCAAACCGTAGGAGGTGGGCGCCAATTGAATGTTGAGCAGCAGCTCTTGCAGCTCGGCTTCTGAGACCTTGGCGGCCGGGTCGAATTTCTTGGTTGCGTAGCGCCATTTCATGTGGCCTGACAGCATGAGGTGACTCCTATGAATGATGAGTGACATTTAAGCGGGCGAACCGAACGCCTGAAACGCTGGTGTTTAGAACTTGAACAGGATCTTGCCTATCCGGTGAGGTCGCAGGGCATGGGCAATCGCTTGCTGGTAATCATCGATGCCATAAACCGCCTCCACAGGGGACCTGATGGTGCCTGCTCTGGTCAGATCTGCCAGCCGTTTGTAAATGGCCTCGATTTGCAGCCGTGGCGTTGACCGGATCCAGTTGATCAACCAGAACCCGTGAATGGACAGCCCTTTGAAATTCAGATCGATCGGGGACACGAGCGGAGCAGCGCCGCTTTGGGCTGCATAACAGACCATCGCGCCGCCGTGATCCATTAGCGACGTCAGACTGCCCGCCGTTTTGCCGCCGACTGAATCCAGCACCAGTGACAGCTTTCTTCCGGCCAAACGCCGTTCGACATCCGCGATCAATCCATCGCCTTCGACGGCAATCAGATCGCCCGGATGGCTCAGCACTTCGCTCACAGCTTCTGGCCGCCTGATGACATGGACGACATGGACACCGGCCTGATGCGCCAGTTGAGCGATGCAATGCCCCACGGCAGAGTTGGCGGCTGTTTGAGCGATCGTGTCCCCGGCCTTCAGGGCCTTGAAGTGATTGAAGATCAGGTAGGCCGTCAGCGGATTGATGCCCAGCATGGACATCTGAACGGATTCGTCACTCTCACCGACCACCACCAGACTTCTTACTGGAGCCACCATTTCTTCGGCCCAGGTTCCGGCTTCGTTGGTGGGCAAGACGATGACCCTTGCGCCTTCCCATGTCTGGCTGACTTTTGGACCCAAGGCAACCACGCGGCCGACGCCTTCTGCACCGAGGGTGAAAGGAAATGTCGGCTTCACCGCGTACCGCCCACGCACCAGCATGAAATCGGATGGGTTGATCGGTGCCGCTTCCAGCCTCACCACCACTTCACCTTCGTTCGGCGTCGGTAAAGGAAGGGACGCTAATGCGATGACCTCGCCCGGCTCGCCGAGGGCGTTAATTTGAAGTGACTTCATCACCGCTCTCCCGTCAATGTAATTGCCTTAAATGATTATGACCATTACAATCTCGGTGCGGCAAGGCTTTTTTGTAGGATGGGCTTTTTGCATTGCGAGGAAACACGATGCCAACCCAGCAGCAGGCTTCGGCCGTCGACCGTTTGTTAGCTCTTTTGAATTCAGGCGGAGTCGGGTTTGAACAAGGTATCGATCAGATGGAAAACGCCGAGCGTTTCGACGCGTTTCGCCTGCCGCTGATCATGGCGACTGCCGAGAAGGTTGGAGAGGATTCACTTCCGCTGGCCCGTCAGCTTCGTGATTGCCTGTTGACGATGGTCTACCACGGTGGCGACGATCCCGACGCACTGGCTAAGCTGAATCAACTCTCGACGCAACGATCTTTCCACTATTTTTTTGCTGAAGCGTCAGGCGCCTGTCTGGAAGAGCAGGGGGGTGAAACCCTGGTCGGATTGGCCCTTCGGGATGTTGCGCAGCTGCGCCGGGAGGGAAAATGGAATCGGTTCAAGATCTGCGCCAACCCCGATTGCAAGGCCGCTTACTTCGACACGACGCGGGCCCGCACTCAGCGATGGCACTCCTACGCTCTTTGCGGTAACAAAGCGAACGTGGCGGCCTTTCGCTCACGCACCGTATGAGCAATCGCGTTCCGTACATTAAGCGCCGGTGCCAGTGTCTTGTTTGGAAAGACTATGCAACCGTGCCGCGCACAGGAAGCAATGGCCGAAATGCTTGGCTGCTGCTGAAAAGGATGTACCTGGCGGTGAAGACGAATCAGCATAGGAAAACGACCCTAAGGACTCATTTGAATGACCTTCCGCCTGATGAAACTAAGCAATTGTGTGTCCACAATGCAGATAGTGCTTTGGCTTTGGCTCTGACCTCCATCTGCGCTTGCTCTCCAAAGCTCGACCAAAAGCAGTACTTGACGTGCGTAATTGCAATTTCCGTAATCAACTATCCGCCGGCCGTGAACGCTATGTATGTTTGGGAGAGGAGTGGTGTCGGCAAAGAATTATCCGATAGCGTGACAGCCGCTAATGGTCCCGCACTCGCACAAGAGATCTATGCCGAACATTCGGGGACCCTTGACAAGCGCACGGCCTTCCTCGATGACTACAATTCATCGGTCCGCAGATCAATCCATGGTCAAGAAAAATTGGCACGGTGACCGGTTCTAGGAAAGATAGAAACCCTCGAATCTAATGACGGTGATCACGTTGGCTCCAAGCATCCGCAAATACCTGCCAGATGATTTTGTAGGCCCCCCTGATCCTTGGGCCATGCTGAAGGTTGACTCTATGATGCGTCTTCTTGACAGCGAGCAAACGCCATATCTCTGGAAGGTCGGCGGATACTACGTATGGTGGGACTGGGATGACGGCTGGACTATTGATGGATCACAACCGTGGGATGCGACGTTCGTTCGAAGCCTAATTTGCGCACATGATGGGCGCTATCAGCGTATGAATTAATAACGGAAAGGATGAGCATGGCAACTAAGAAGCCACCGCACCCCTTGCAAGCTAGCGAAATTGAACGTTTTGAAAGAAACCTTGCGAACTGGCTGAAACTGGACTCAGCGGATGCGATGTATCACCGTTTCCAGGGAATGCTGGAAAGCCAAATTGCGACTCTCCAGATCTGCCAGGTAATCACCCGTCATAGAGCGTTGAAGCTGCTCATGCGCATGGGGGAAGCCGAGCTAGAGAAAGAAGCGGCCAACGCAGCCGACAAGGGCGCAGGCCTTAGATTGGTCTGATATGGGGAAACTAAGATGACCGCTCACTCTACACCTGGCGAAGCACGCGTTGCCGTGCTGGTGGACTGCGACAATGTTTCACCTGACGTTTTAGAGCATGCGCTCCGAGTAGGTGCACAGTTTGGCCGAATCGTTCTGCGACGTGGCTATGGCAACCATGCCACTCTCGCCAATAAATGGCAGGAAGCTCTGGTGCGCCAGGCTTTCACGCCCTGCCTGCAGTACCAATACGCTTCTGGTAAAAATACATCCGACATAGCCCTTGCCCTTGATGCACTTGAAGCGCTTTTTGACCATAGAGCTGATGTGTTCTGCCTGGTCACTAGTGATTCTGACTTCGCTTATCTTTGCCGCAAGCTCCGCGAGCGTGGCGCATCAGTGTGCATTGTTGGTGAGGCTAAAACACCTGACGCATTACGGAATGCAAGTGACCAATTCTTCGAGTGGAGCCGCCCGGCTCCCGCAGCGGAGCCAATAGCGGCCACCACCTTGGATACCCCGTCTGACTGTTCTCCTAAAACGGGTTCGGGCAAGGAAGATCTTGGATCACCTGTGATTAAGCGGAGGCCCAAGTTTGTTGTAGAGGCTGTGTCGTTGTTGGCCAGTGGGGCAACAGAAGGGAAGGTGACAGCCGGCCTGCTGGGGGCCTACTTAAAGCGAACCGACCCAGCATTTTCACCCAGTGTGTACGGGCACTCAGGATTGATCGACATGATTAAAACCTACGACCTCTTAACTGCAGCCATGGAGCCAGGCGGTCATTGGATGGTGGGGCTTGCCAGTAAAGAGGGGCAACCAGAGCTGCAGACACAGGGCAAATAAGCCCGATATCCCAGGCCTGTCGTGGTCGATTCAGTGAGTCGGTTGCCGACATTCACAGACACAATGGAAAACTCATGCCCATGACCCCCAAACGCGTAGCTGAGCGCATCGACGAACTAATCGAGTCAATTCGCCATGGCGCGAGCCACGACTTTGCCTGCCGGAATGCCGCGCAGACGATCACCTACATCCGTCAGGTGCACGAACTTGGCATCATCGACGTCGCCCAGTTCAATGACTTGGTAGCGGCCGTGGAGGTGGCGGCCAGCGAATGGAAACCTCGAATCGACTGGGATGGCCGTTC
>NZ_JBIVNG010000020.1:0-56990 GCF_044753445.1 Pseudomonas sp. NPDC088368 | reverse complement strand
ACGTTGCTTACGGTGATGACGACTTTGCCGATCTGCGGCGTCGCACCACCAGGGGCATCGCTGTCAGCGATAGAAATGGTCTTGATCAGGCTGACGGCAGCGCCGCCTTCCACGAACGCGCCGGGCGTGAACTCGATGGTAGGTGCTGCGTTGGTGTCAACGGGACTGGTCGGCCCGCCATTCAGCGTCACCTCAGTCTGTGCGGTGTTGGACGAGTGCTTGTCTTCATCAGTCGCGACGACACTGATCGTCCGGGTGCTTCCGGTCGTATCGGAGCTGCTGAAGGTGATGGAGTTGACTGCGTCTTGAAAGGCGGCTTTGGTCGCCGGCCCAACCAGGATGATGTGTGTATCGGTGCTGGCGGGGTCGAGGGTAATACCCGACGGCAGTGCGCCATGGCTAAGCAGGTCGCCTGCCTGGCTGCCTTTGCTGATGGTGATCTCGACACGCGAGAGATTGTCGCTGTCGGAGTCGACAATCGTCGCGCCTTTGGCGATCGCTACGGCAGGGTCGCTTCCGGTGTAGCTGAACGAATAGTTGTCGCCGGCCGAGGTGCCGTCCAGGTCAACATGCGGGGCAACCGGGTCCGGCGGAATAATGACCGGCGCATCATTATCCAGAATCGACGTAGTGACGCTGCCAGCGCTGCCGCTGACTGCCAGATTTTCAAAGTTGCCACCGGTGGCCGAGACGATCTTCACGATCACGTCGCGAGCGCCGTCCTCGATACCGTTCTCAAGCGTGGTCAGTGCGAAATTGGCGCTGCTGGCGTTCGCCGGAATGGTCACGGTTTTGACAGCGGTAAAATCTGTGCCGTCTTTGGCGGTGCCGGTGTAGCTGAGCGTCACATTGACGGTGGCGTGCGCCGGGTTGTCCAGCGAAAGGGTGTAAACCGCGGTGCCACCTTCAGTGACCGCCGAAGGGCCGGAAATGCTGATCGACGTGGTGTCGCGCACGTCGGTGACAGCGGTGCTGACCGGGGTGTTGCTGAAGGCCAGGTTTTCGTAGTTGCCGCCGCTGACGCCAGTGATTGCAGCTGTCACCGCGGGATGACCGACGTACACATCATTGGTGGCGACGGCGGTGGTGCTACCGCTGCTCTGGCCGACGCCGATGGTGATGGTTTTGCCGTTGTCCAGCGTGACGCTCACGGGGGAGCCGGTAACTGGGTTGGAAACGCTGGCGGTGTACGTGATGGTGCCGTTTTCAGCCACAGTGCTGGAAGCGGTCAGGGTCACGCGGGTGGTGTCGATGGAGTCGGCAATGGTGGTCGATGCGGCTTTGCCGTCGATTGCCAGTTGTTCGAAGTTGCCGCCCGACGCGCCGGTGATGGTCGCGTTGACCGTGGCGCTGGTCTTATAGACGTCGTTGGCCGGGGCATCGACTTTGATGGTGCCCACGGACTGGCCAGCAGCGATGTTGATGATCGCGCCGTTGGACAGGGTCACGGTGACGGCGGTCTGCGCGGCATTGGTCAGCGTCGCGGTGTAGGTGATCTGGCCGCCTTCAGTGGCAGCTGCGTCCGCAGAGAGGCTGACGGTGGTGGTGTCAATCGTGTCCGTGACCTGGGTGTTGGCCGGTTGCGGATCAATGGTGATTGCAATGCCGTCGCCGCCCGTGGTGCCGGTGACCGTGGTGCTGATCTGGCTCGGGTTGAGGTAGACGTCGTTGATGCTGTTCATCGGCACGTTGACGCTGCCGCTCAACTGGCCGGCGTCGATATTGATGATCGCGCCATTGGACAGAGTGACGGTGATGGCCGACTGCGCCGCGACGGTCAGGGTCGCGGTGTAAACGAGTACGCCACCGGCTTCGGTAATGGTCGGCGTGCCAGTCAGGGAGAGCGTGGACGGTGTCCGGGTGTTGGACGGGTCATCGAGCGCGGTACGTTGTGTGTCGGTGGCGGCTCCCGAGCCGATAGGGCCGGTAGGGTAACCAATGGTGGGATCTACCACGCCTGCCGTTTCAGTCAGCATGACGACGCTGTGCCCGCCGCCCGCGTTGCCGCCGTCGGTGCTGCCGGTGGTCTGGCCCGCAGCGGTGGCTTCAAGGTCTTGCGTCGGGTCAGCGCCCGCAGCGATGGCTTGTTGCAATTCGGCGACCGACGGTGCGGCCTGCGCGGTGGCTTCTGCCAGGTCAGTAGTAGAGCTGGACGCCGGAGTGTCTGCACTCCATTGCGTGTCACGGCCCAGGTCGAGGTGACGACCGTCCGCCAGTTCAAGCGTGACCGCGCCTCCCGGGCCTGTCAGGACCTGTTCACCGGCCAGCAGCCGGTCACCCTCGATGAGTACACGGCGAATCCCTTCAGCGGAGACTGCGACTACTTGGCCAACAATGCTTTTGACGATGGCAACAACACTGCTCATGGGGTGACTCTCCGGATCTACGTCTGTGGACTCCTTCATCGGCCATCTGGCGCTGGAATGAAGGGTCCGAATGTTTGATTTTTTTTACTTAAACACTAACTACTTGATTTTCTTGATGCTGGTTATTTGACGCCAATTTCAAAACTGCTACTTATCCGGTTTTGAATTAACTTTACGCCAAACTATTGACCTATTTCGCGCCATCCTAAACAATCGCACCCGTAATGTCACATTGATATTTTAAGAGATCGACAAATTCTGCTGTACGGCCTCAAGCGTGCTCAGAACACTCCGATAACCCACACATCAATGGTCATTTTCTACGACGCGGCAGTGCCCCTTTTGCCGCGTTTGAACCCAGTCCGTTTTCGGGAAGTCACGAGCATGCGCCTGCCTTTTTACACCGCTGTACCTTTCGCTCTTTCAATCGGTTTCGTACAGGCACAAACCTTGCCAGAAGCCATGCAGAAGGCCATGGACGTGCATCCCGAGGTACAGGCAGGCGTCAACGCCCGTATCGCGCAGGACTACAACGTTCGGGCTGCGAAGGGTGGCTACCTGCCACGTGTCGACGTTCTGGCGGGGTATGGCCGCGAAGGCTCCGACAACCCGACCACGCGTGCCTCTGGCCGCAATAACGACTGGCAAACTTCGAACCGCGGCGAGTCCAGTGTTCGTTTGCGCCAAATGCTGTTTGATGGTTTTCAAACAACTAACGAAGTTGGGCGTCAACAAGCCACCGCCAATTCTCGGGCGTATTCTTTGTTGAATACTTCAGAGCGAACTGCGCTGACAGTTGCGCAGGTATATATCGATGTAATGACGCAACGTGAAATGGTCCGTCTGGCCGAGGAAAACCTCAAAAGCCACGAACGCATTTACGACCAGATCAAACTGCGCACCAGCCGGGGTGTGGGTCGCATGGCCGACATGGACCAGGCCGATGCCCGTCTGGCCCAGGCGCGCAACAACCTGATCACGGAACAGACCAACCTGGCCGATGCCCAGACCAACTTCCTCAGCGCCGTCGGCGACATGCCCGATCAGCTGGAAAGACCTGCTCCGTTCGCGCTGATGCCGGCCACGCTGGACGAAGCTCGGCGCCAGATGCTGGACAACAGCCCGGTGCTGCGTTCGGCCGAGTCGGACATCGCCGCTGCCGAGAAGCAGTACGAGACCGCCAAGTCCACCTTCTACCCGCGCTTCGATGCCGAGCTGGGCCGCAACGCCGACAACAACGTCGGTGGCGACCAAGGCCACAACAATGGCTGGGAAGCGATGGTGCGCATGCAGTTCAACCTGTACGCCGGTGGCAGCAACAAGGCTGACCTGAGCTCCAAGTCCTATCAGACCTCGCAGGCACTGGACATCCGCAACAACGCCCTGCGTCAACTGAATGAAGAGCTGGGCCTGGCCTGGAACGCCTATAACAACGCCACCGCCCAGGTGCCTATCGCGCAGCAATACGTTGATCGGGCCACCAGTGTCCGTACGTCGTATCAGCAGCAATTCAGTCTGGGAGAGCGTACTCTGCTCGACCTTCTCGACAGTGAGAACGAGCTGTTCACCGCGCAACAGCGTCTGGTGCAGCTGCAGAGCCTGAAAACCTACACCCAATACCGGATTCAGTCCGACATGGGCACCCTGCTGAAAAGTCAGGGCGTCGTGGCGCCGCTGGCATCAGTTGTGCAAAACGATATAAAGCCGTCGGTCAAACTGCCGGGTATGAACTGATTCTTGACGGAGCAAGCTTCCGTTAGGGCCCAGCTTCTTTTAACTGCTTAACGAAAGAGAGTGTCAGCGTGGATTTGGAATTACCTTCGGCTCAATTAGGTCATGATCCCCGCAGCCAGCATGATGACCCGTTGCTGGACGGCCTGCTGACACTCTGCGCCCTGCATCACAAACCGGCGAGCCGGGCGATGCTGACCACCGGCTTGCCCTTGCCGGACCAGCGCCTCAGCCCGGATTTGCTGCCCCGCGCGGCAGCCCGGGCCGGTTTGCAGGGGCGTCTGCTGGTGCGCAGGCTCGACCAGATTCCGACCATCGCGCTGCCTGCGATGGTGCTGCTCAAGGAAGGCCGCAGCGCTGTGTTGCTCGGTTGGGAAGGCGACCTCGCGCGTCTGTTGATCAGCGAAAGCGACGGCGGCGAAGTCCGCGTCGAGCGCGACGTGCTGGCAAAGGATTACGGCGGCAAGGTGTTCTTCGCACAGCCGCAACATAAATTTGACGTAACCAAAGGCTCGCTCATCCCACGGGCGCGCTCCTGGTTCAAAGACACCCTCAAGCTGTCGCGCTGGCTGTATGCCGATGCGATTGCCGCCAGTTTCGTGATCAACCTGATCGCGCTGGCCGCTCCACTGTTCGTGATGAACGTCTACGACCGCGTCGTGCCGAACCAGGCCACCGCGACCCTTTGGGTGCTGGCGACCGGTATTTGTGGCGCGTACCTGTTCGACCTGTTGCTCAAGGGCCTGCGCAGTCTGTGTCTGGACCTTGCCGGCAAAAAAACCGACCTGATCATCTCCGCCACGCTGTTCGAACGCATCGTCGGCATGGCGATGAAGTTTCGCCCGGCGCGGGTCGGCAGTTTCGCCCAGAACATTCATGAGTTTCAGGGCATGCGCGACTTTTTGACGTCGCTGACCCTGACCAGCCTGATCGATCTGCCATTCACCCTCATCATTCTGTTGGTGATCGCGCTGTTGGGTGGGCATCTGGTGTGGATTCCCGTCGTGGCGTTCCCGTTGGCACTGGGCATCGGTCACTTCCTGCAAAAGCCGCTGACCGCGACCCTCGAACGCACCATGGCGCTGGGTGCCGAGCGTCAGTCGAGCCTGATCGAAACCCTCTCCGGGCTGGACGCGGTGAAGGTGAACAACGCCGAGAGCGAGCGTCAATACCACTGGGAACACACCATCGGCACCCTCAGCCGTCTCGAATTGCGGGTCAAGATTCTCTCCGGTCTGGCCATGAACATCACGTTGCTGATCCAGCAACTGGCGGGCGTGGCGATGATCTGCTTTGGCGTGTACATGATCATCGACGGCAACCTCAGCATGGGTGGCCTGGTGGCGTGCTACATGCTCAGCGGCCGAGCGCTGGGCCCATTGGCCGCGCTATCCGGTCTGTTGACCCGTTATCAACAGGCGAAGGTCACCATGGTGTCCGTGGATCAAATGATGGAGCTGCCGCAGGAGCGCAACTTCGACGAGCGCCCGCTTAGCCGTCAGGTGCTGCAGGGCGCCATGGAGTTCCGCAATCTGGAATTCACGTACCCGAATCAACAGAACCTCGCGCTGAAGAACATCAATCTGGTGGTCCGCCCTGGCGAGAAGATCGGCATCATTGGCCGCAGTGGCTCGGGCAAAAGCTCGCTGGCCAAGTTGCTGGTGGGGTTGTATCAACCGGATGAAGGTTCGTTGCTGGTGGATGGCGTGGACATTCGCCAGATCGACGTGAGCGAGCTGCGCCACAACATCGGTTACGTCGCACAAGACATTCAACTGTTGGCGGGCACACTCCGTGACAACCTCGTGTCCGGCGCGCGGTACGTCGATGACGAAATGGTCCTTCAAGCCGCCGAGCTGGCAGGCGTTCACGAGTTTGCCCGTCTTCACCCTCAAGGCTACGAGCTGCAGGTGGGCGAGCGCGGGCAGAACCTGTCGGGCGGCCAGCGTCAGAACGTGGCACTGGCCCGGGCCTTGTTGCTCGACCCGCCGATTCTGCTGCTCGACGAACCCACCAGCGCCATGGACAACACCGGCGAAGAGCGCTTGAAGCAGCGCCTGCAAGCCGTTATCGAGAAAAAGACAGTGATTCTTGTGACACACCGGGCCTCGCTGCTCTCTCTGGTCGACCGCCTGCTGGTGATCGACCGTGGCCAGATTCTTGCCGACGGCCCGAAAGCCGCCGTGATGGAAGCGTTGAAGAAGGGGCAGATCAGTGTTGCTTAAATCGGGTCCAAATTCCGGCGGTGGTCTGTTCGGCTATTTCAAAGGTTCGCCTTCCCTGGAAGGGCAGCCGATGCCCGAGGTGGAAAAGGCGCTGGTCGATGACGCGCCGCGCATCGTTCGGCTGACCATCTGGGCCGTCATCCTGTTCTTCACCTTTCTTGTGCTGTGGGCCAACTTCGCGGTCATCGACGAAGTGACCAAGGGTGAGGGCAAGGCGATCCCTTCGACCAAAATTCAGAAAATCCAGAACCTGGAAGGCGGCATCGTCGCGCAGATCTACGCCCGCGATGGGCAGATCGTGGACGCCGGTGCGCCGCTGATACGTCTGGACGACACCCGCTTTGCCTCCAACGTCGGGGAAACCGAGGCGGATCGCGTGGCGATGGAACTGCGTGTCGAACGTTTGAGCGCAGAGGTCGATGATCGCCCGCTGAACCTCAGCCCTGAAGCACGCAAGTCGGCTGCCAATCAGGCCGCCAACGAAGAGTCTCTTTATAAGAGTCGTCGTCAGCAATTGGCGGATGAAATTGGCGGGTTGCAACAGCAGTTGATTCAGCGTCAGCAAGAACTGCGGGAGTTCGGTTCCAAGCAGGAGCAGTACCGCAACAGCTTGAACCTGCTGCGTCAGGAGATCGGCATGTCCGAGCCGCTGGTGGCGCAGGGCGCCGTTTCGCCGGTGGACATCCTCCGCTTGAAACGCTCCGAAGTTGAAACACGCGGTCAACTGGACGGCACCAGCCTGGCGATTCCTCGCGCTCAGGCCGCCATTGCCGAAGTGCAACGCAAGATCGACGAGACCCGCGGCAAATTCCGCAGCGACGCGTTGACTCAATTGAACGAGGCGCGGACCAATCTCTCAAAGGCGCAGTCCACCGCCAAAGGCCTGGAAGACCGGGTCAACCGCACCATGGTCACCTCGCCGGTGCGCGGCGTCGTCAAGCAGATGCTGGTGAACACCGTGGGTGGCGTGATTCAACCGGGCAGCGACATCGCTGAAATCGTGCCCCTGGATGACACGCTGTTGGTGGAAGCGCGGATTCGTCCGCAAGACATCGCGTTCCTGCATCCGGGTCAGGAAGCCATGATCAAATTCACGGCCTATGACTACACCATTTACGGTGGCCTCAAGGGCAAGCTGGAACAGATCGGTGCCGACACCATTCAGGACGAAGAAAAGAAGAACACCTTCTATGTGATCAAGCTGCGCACCGACCGCAGCCATCTGGGCACCGATGAGCACCCACTGTTGATCATCCCCGGCATGGTGGCCTCCGTGGACATCATCACCGGCAAGAAGAGCATTCTCAGCTACTTGCTCAAGCCTGTGCTCAAGGCTCGCGCCGAGGCGTTGCACGAGCGTTGATCTAAACAGCCGGCCCCATCGTTTCGGGTCGGCTCTCTAATCCTGCGCCGTTCTTTGAGAGATGCGGCGGGTCAGGGAAAGCGGCATTGTCAGATTTTACTGCCGCTGCGCGCCAGATCGTAGGCAAGCCAACTCCCACGGCCTTTGGCCAGAATCAACAGCCTGAACTGCGCTGCACATTTGCTTCTGCCGAAGGCGTGGGAGCGTTGCTTGCTCGCGATCTGCTGCGTAGCGGCAGCAAATTCGGTGCATGCGGTGCGTCAGGCGGAAAAGCGTCGTCAGGTTCTACTGCCGCTGCGCGCCAGATCGTAGGCAAGCCAACTCCCACGGCCTCCGGCCAGAATCAAAAGCCTGAACAACGCTGCACATTTGCTTCTCCCACGGCCTTTGGCCAGAATCAAAAGCCTGAACTGCGCTGCACATTTGCTTCTGCCGAAGGCGTGGGAGCGTTGCTTGCTCGCGATCTGCTGCGTAGCGGCAGCAAATTCGGTGCATGCGGTGTGTCAGGCGGAAAAGCGTCGTCAGGTTCTACCGCCGCTGCGCGCCAGATCGTAGGCAAGCCAACTCCCACGGCCTCCGGCCAGAATCCAAAAGCCTGAACTGCGCTGCACATTTGCTTCTGCCGAAGGCGTGGGAGCGTTGCTTGCTCGCGATCTGCTGCGTAGCGGCAGCAATTTCGGTGCATGCGGTGTCTCAGGCGAGAAAGCGTCGTCAGGTTCTACTGCCGCTGCTCGCCAGATCGTAGGCAAGCCAACTCCCACGGCCTCCGGCCAGAATCAAAAACTCTAACTGCGCCGCGAATCTGCTTCTGCCGTAGGCGTGGGAGCGTTGCTTGCTCGCGATCTGCTGCGTAGCGGCAGCAAATCCGGTGCATGCGGTGCATGCGGTGCGTCAGGCGGAAAAGCGTCGTCAGGTTCTACTGCCGCTGCGCGCCAGATCGTAGGCAAGCCAACTCCCACGGCCTTTGGCCAGAATCAACAGCCTGAACTGCGCTGCACATTTGCTTCTGCCGAAGGCGTGGGAGCGTTGCTTGCTCGCGATCTGCTGCGTAGCGGCAGCAAATCCGGTGCATGCGGTGCATGCGGTGCGTCAGGCGGAAAAGCGTCGTCAGGTTCTACTGCCGCTGCGCGCCAGATCGTAGGCGAGCCAACTCCCACGGCCTCCGGCCAGAATCAAAAGCCTGAACAACGCTGCACATTTGCTTCTCCCACGGCCTTTGGCCAGAATCAAAAGCCTGAACAACGCTGCACATTTGCTTCTGCCGAAGGCGTGGGAGCGTTGCTTGCTCGCGATCTGCTGCGTAGCGGCAGCAATTCGGTGCATGCGGTGCGTCAGGCGGAAAAGCGTCGTCAGGTTCTACCGCCGCTGCGCGCCAGATCGTAGGCAAGCCAACTCCCACGGCCTTTGGCCAGAATCAACAGCCTGAACTGCGCTGCACATTTGCTTCTGCCGAAGGCGTGGGAGCGTTGCTTGCTCGCGATCTGCTGCGTAGCGGCAGCAAATTCGGTGCATGCGGTGCGTCAGGCGGAAAAGCGTCGTCAGGTTCTACCGCCGCTGCGCGCCAGATCGTAGGCAAGCCAACTCCTACGGCCTCCGGCCAGAATCAACAGCCTGAACACAGCCTTTGATCTGAATCTGGCTGGAAAGCATTAATAAAATCGATACAGGCGATCCTCCCATCATCCCTGTCAATCATGCCGCCGCTCTGGCATATTGCGCCTGTAATTTATCTTACATCTCCCCTAAAGATATGCGCGAAGTCAGCGATACGGTTATCTGAATCCTCCATTTAGATGACCGCAGCTGAGTAATGGCTTGCCGTCTTTCTATCAATAAAAATGATACTTCCGCCTACAAGGACGCCGACGTGACGTTGAACCTACGCCGTAAGGTCATTCTGCTTGCCATCATTCCGAGCCTTTTATTGGCTGCGGTCATCAGCTGCATCACGTGGGTGGTCCTGCAAAAGCTGGCCACGCAGGAAGTCGAACAGACCCGCGCGCTGCTGCTCGAAGAGCGCAAATTGTCGCTGAAGAACTATCAGCAGATCGGCGAAGCGGCGATCAAGCCGATCTACGACGCTTCTGCACCGGGCGACATGGACGCTCGCGACCGCGCCCTCAAAGTGCTGAAGAGCCTGCAATACGACAAGGCCAGTTACTTCTTTGGCTACAACTCGCAATACGTGCGCGTGTTCTGGGCCGACAAGGACCTGGATATCGGCAAGAATTTCTCCGACGCCAAAGACGCCAACGGTGTTTTCGTGATCCGCGGTCTGGTGGACCGGGCCAAAGACGGCACTCATTTCTTCCGCTACGACTGGCCAACGCCGGGCAGCGACAAGCCGATTCCGAAGCTGGGATACACCAACTACCTCGCGAAGTGGGACCTCGCATTCGGCACCCAAGCCAACCTCGACGACATCGACACGCAAGTCGCGGCCATCGAGGCATCGACACAGGGTCGCATTGGTTCTTCAGCGGCGTTGATCGTCGCCGTCGTTGCAATCCTGTTGATCATCGTCGCGCTGATTGGGGTGTTCTTCGGCAACGGACTGGTCAAGCCGGTGCTGGTGATCAAACAGAACCTGGACGACATCGCAGCCGGTGACGGCGACCTCACCCGTCGTCTCCCGGAAACCAGCAATGACGAACTGGGCGCCCTGGCGAAATCCTTCAACTTGTTCGTCGAGAAAATTCACGGGTTGGTGCGGCAGATCGCCGAAATGACCAGTCAGCTGAACGGCCTGGTCAGTGATATGTCGGCTCAGGCCCAGCGCTCGGAACAGGCCATGGGGCGTCAGCGTCAGGAAACCGATCAGGTCGCGACAGCGATTCATGAAATGTCGTCGGCGGCGCATCAGGTGTCCATCAGCGCTCAAGGCGCTTCCCAAGCCGCTCGCAAGACGAGTGACGTCGGGCTGGACGCGAAAAACGTGGTGAACAAGAGCATCGACAGCATTCATGCGCTGATTGGCGAGATTGGCGACAGCAGCTCGTCCCTCGATCACCTGCGCAAGGACGTGCAATCCATTGCGACCGTGGTGGACGTGATTCGGTCGGTGGCTGAACAGACCAACCTGTTGGCCTTGAACGCAGCGATCGAAGCGGCCCGAGCCGGGGATGCCGGTCGGGGTTTCGCGGTCGTCGCCGACGAGGTTCGCGCCCTGGCCAGCCGCACGCAGCAGAGCACTCAGGAAATCCACGACATGATTAACTCGCTGCAACGCGGTGCCGAACAGGCGGTCGTGGCGATGAGTCGTTCCAGCGACACAGGCAAAACCACCGGTGAACTGGCGAATGAGGCGGGCACGTCACTGGACGCCATCGGACAGTTGATCGAGACCATCAACGACATGAACGCGCAGATCGCCAGCGCCTCGGAAGAACAGACCGCCGTGGCCGAAGAAATCAGCCGCAGCATGACCCAGATCGCCCAGGCCGTGGACACCGTGGCGGATGACGCACAAAGCGGCGCCTACACCGCACGCAGCCTGACGGAGTTGGGGGATCGGTTGGGTGGGTTGGTGAAGCAGTTCAGGATTTGAGGGCAGCGATCGCGTGTAACGACGCGATCTCCTGTGGGAGCGAATTCATTCGCGAAAGGTGTTTCAGGCGATCGAGATGTGTCGGTTGTACGTCCTCATCGCGAATGAATTCGCTCCCACAGGTTCGAGTGCAGCATGGGAGACGGTGGCGTCGTTGAAATCGCTGCCGCTGGCAAGCCGTGCTGTCACAGAGCTGTGTCAGGCCATGGGTTCATCACCGACGCGATCTCCTGTGGGAGCGAATTCATTCGCGAAAGGTGGTTCAGGCGATGGGGATGTGTCGGTTGTGCGTCCGTCTCGCGAATGAATTCGCTCCTACAGATTCGGTGGAGCGTGAACGATGGACGCAGGGCTCAATTCCCCCGCTTGCTATCAATCCTCACCAACCGCCCACCTTCGAAACGAAGGTACTGATACATCCCGCTGTTCGGACCGTAGACCCATTCCTGGACCTGCACCTGATCGACCTGGCGGAAATGGTTGACGGTTTCTTTGTAGCCGACGATGTCCTGGCTGACCGGCTGGCCGCATTTCTGCTGCACTTCGAACATCCGGTCACCGACGCTGATCAACTGGCTGCCACAACGCAACGTATCGGCCTGGCTCAGACCACTCAACGCCGCCAGACCGATAATGGCCACGGTCTTGGTGAACACACTCTTCAAAAGTCTTTACTCGCTGTCCAGATGCAAGGGGCTGATGACGCGTCCGTCTTTTTCCGGCTGACCGAGGGAGGCGTCCACGAAATAGACCCGATCATCCGCCAATTGTCCCTTGTCCACCAGATAGTCCTTGATGCTGCCTGCCCGGGCCTGACCCAATTGGCGCAGCAGTAAAGCGCTGGAACTCCAGGATTTGAGCACGGCCTCGCGCAGCTTGTTTTGACGTTCTTCCTTGCCCAGGTCCACCCATTCCGCCGGTGGTTGCTGTTTGAGGCGTGTGCGATAAATGCCTTCGAGCATCGGCGCTTTCTCGTCATCAGGCACCTTCAGATCGCCTGCCTGCGCTGGCACCTTATCGCCGCGTCGCTGGAGAATCTTGTAGTACGTGCTCTGGTATTCGCGCTCCAGACGCTGTTGCGCAATGAGCGGCCCATCGCTGGCCTCGGCGCTGGTCCCTTCGATTTCCAGGCGCAGGGCAGGGCGCTCTTTCAGGGCAGCGGCCAGCTTGTCCAGCGACGCCTGCGCCTCCCCACTCAAGTCGTCCGAACCGGGGGCGAACGCCACGGTGCCCAAATCTTCCGAACCGCCACCGCTGATCAAACCGCCGATGAACTTGAACGGCGCGGCGGCAGCCTTGACCACCAGGTTGCGCAGGGTCTGCCAGACAATCGGCATCACGCTGAACTGCGGATTGTTCAGGTCGCCGGTCACGGGCAGTTCGATGGAAATCTTGCCGTCCACATCCTTGAGCAGCGCAATCGCCAGTTTGAGAGGCAGGTTCACGGCGTCGGGACTGTCGACCTTCTCACCCAGCTGCAATTGCTCGACCACCACCTTGTTCTCGGCCTTGAGCTGGCCTTTGGTGATCAGGTAATGCAGGTCCAGATTCAGCCGACCCTTGCGAATGCGGTAGCCCGCGAACTTGCCGGAGTAGGGCGTCAATGTCGTCAGCTCAACACGCTTGAAGCTGGTGGCGATGTCCAAACTGGCCAGCGGGTTGAACGGGTTGAGCGCGCCCTTGATGGTGACCGGCGCGTAGCGGTCGACCTTGCCCTGAATGTCCACCGGGGCCGGTTTGTCCTGTCGGTTATCAAGGGTGCCGATCTTACCGTTGAGCTGTTGCACGGCGGTCGCAAAGTTCGGCGTAAGACTGAAGTCAGCGAAGTTGGCCGAGCCGTTGTTGATGTTCACCTCGCCGATATGAATGCCCATGGGTTTCTCGGCAGACGCGGTCTTGGCTTTCGGTGCGGGTTTCGCCTCGGCTTTGGTCGTAGCAGGTGCCCCGTCGGTAGGCTGCGGAATCAGCAAGTCGTCGATGTTGGTGGTGCGGTCGTCAGCGATCACGAAACGCGCATAGGGCTGTTCAATGTTGATCTTGGCGATGCTCAGGCTGTCGCCGAGCTGGAAGTTCAGGCCCTCAACGTTCAGTTGCTGCCATTTCACGAAATCCCGGGATTTGAGCGTATCCAGCGTGTGCAACTGGTCGACCTGCGCTTTGCCTGTGATGCCCAGCGCCAACGGCTCGGTGCTTTTAAGATCAACGGCCAGGTCGGTGTTGAGCATGCCGCTGCGCACTTCCAGGCGAATGAACGGCGTGACGTAGGACTGCGCGAGACGCAGGTCGATGTCGCGGGTCGTCACGTTGAGCTTGGCGCGCACGGGGTCAAGATTGACTTCGCCTTCCGCCGTCAGCTTGCCCTGTTTGCCCAGGCCGGTGTCGAGTTTGATGTTGAAAGGCGATTTGTTGAGGCTGTCGAAGTTCGTCAGGTCCAGATTGAGCGGGCCAACTTCCAGCGCGACCGGTTCCTTGGGCACTTTGTCGGCCAGGTGCACGCGGTAATCGCGCAGTTGAGTGTCGCGCAACAGCACTTGCCACGGCTTGTTCGGCGCAGCAGGTTTTGCGCTGGCGGTGGTTTCGGCGCCTGATGCTGTCGCGGGTTGCTGCTTTTCAGCGTCGGCTTTCTTCTGTTCGGTCTTCGAGGGCTGGCTGGCGAACAGCTTCTGCCAGTCGAGTTGGCCATCGGATTCGCGAGCGGCCCAGGTTTCCAGGCCCTGGCTACGAATCTTCCCGACGGTGACCAGCTGCTTCGCCAGATCAAGCGATGTGTCGCTGACTTCCAGATTTTTCAGGCGCACCAACGGGCGACCGTCCGGTGCATCGATTGCGAAAGGCGCGACTTTGAGTGACGTGTTGTCCAGACGCAGCTCGGTTTCTTTGGCCAGATTGAGCGTGTAATGGGTGCTGAGGTTGAGCACGCCATCCTTGAGCACCAGTGGCAAGGCGTCGCGCACGTAGGGCCACCAGACTTTCATTTTGCCGTCGGTGACTTTCAGCGTGCCTTCGGAGCTGATCGGCACCAGGCTGATTTTGCCCACCCAGTCAATCTGACCGCCTTCGGGACCTGCGGCGACCAAGGTCATGTCGGCGTTGTCTTCGGGCAAAGTGCTGAGGTTTTTCAGTTCGAAATTCAGGGCGTCGTAGAGGAATTCGATGGGCTCGCTGGGGCGCTGGTCCTGGAAATGCACGAAGCCGTCAGACAGTTTGATCTCGCCGATGCGCAGCGGGAACGGCTTGCTCGGCGGTTCGTCAGGTTTGGCGGGTTCGCTGGGTGGCAGCTTGAACAGACCGGCCAGATTGAGTTTGCCGTCCTTGGAAAACAGCAACTCGGTCTTGGGTTTGTCGAGCTTCACGGCCTGAAGGTGCAGGGCCTTGGTCCACAGGCTGTCGATCTGCAGGTTGGCGTAAAGCCGTTCGAAGCCGACCTGTTCCTTGCCCGGTGCGCCGATGTTCAGGCCCCACAGGGTTACTTCCAGGGTGTAGGGATTGAGTTCGAGGCGGTCCAGCCTGGCGGGCACCGTGGCGTAATTCGCCAGTTGCTGGTTGATCACCCGCAACGCAATGCCGGGCAGGATAAGGAACCCCAGCACGCTGTAAATGGCGAAGACGGCCAGCAAGGCGCCGATGGCGCGTTTCAATCCTTTGGGCATGTAGGTCGCCAACTCTCTCGGTCTGAGGTGCCTTTGAGTATGGCACGCCAATCTGGTTCCGAAGTCGCGGCTCTGCATTCCTTGTGGGAAATTTCCCTACAGCGGGTGGGAGATCAAAGCTGCAAGATCAAGGTCTTGAGTGGGGGCTGCTGATCCATCGACGGAAAATCGACGCCGGGCGTCATCACCTGCCAGTCGCGAACAGGCCGACCGAGCTTGTTGGCGCAGCGCAATACTTGTTCGCGCCATTCTTCCATGCTGACCTTTGCCAGATTATTGCAGCAGATCAGCACGCCGTTTTCGGCGGTCGCCAGCAGCGCGGGCTTGAGCAGGCTTTGGTAGTCGCGCAGCAAGTCGACGGTACCGAAGGCGCTCTTCGCCCAAGCCGGCGGATCGAGCAGTACGAGGTCAAACTGACGTTGATCCAGGCGCACATAGCTGGGGAGTTTCTGGCCACGACGGGAGGCAATCGGCAGGCCCGCCAGTTGGCGAATGGCCGGGAAATAGTCGGACTGGATGAACTGCATCTCCGGCAATTGCGGGTTCAACTGGCCGTTCTCGCGACCGACGGCGAGGTTGCCTTCGGCGAAGTCCAGATTGCAGACCTCCCGCGCGCCGCCCGCTGCTGCGCTCAAGCCGACGCCGCAGGTGTAAGCGAACAGGTTCAGCACGCTTTTATCCTTGGCGTGAGCCTTGACCCAGCCGCGGGTGTTGCGCAGGTCGAGAAACAGCAGAGGGTCCTGACCGGCATGACGGCCGCGCACTCGATAATTCAGGCCCCACTCGTGACCGATCAAATCTTCCAGCGCGGCGTCGTCGGCTTTATAGACAGCGTCTGTGCGATCAATCCGCGAGTTGCCGTGGGAGCGGTCGTTGTAGACCAGCATCAAGTCCAGGCCCAAGCGGGCATTGATCGTGGCGTGGGCCGCCAGCAAGGTGTCGCGGTCCAGGCTGGTGTGGAAACTCTGTACCAGCAGTTGCGGACCATATCGGTCGATGGTCAGTCCGCTCGCGCCTTCCTGGCTGCCATGGAACAGGCGATAGCAGTCGGTGCCTTGAGCATGCAGCTCGGCGAGCAGGGCTTGACGGTTGTCGAGGGCGACGCTGAGCGCCTGATTCAAGGAAGACATGCTCGGCGCCTTGGGGCAGGAATAAGGCGCGCGAGTTTAACAGTTCGGCCAATGGCAGTGTTGCAGCTGGCGCTTGCCAGTGAGGCGACACGGAACCCTGTGGGAGCGAATTCATTCGCGAATGATCGGTCAGGCGACAGCGATGTGTCGACCTTACTGACGCCTCGCGAATGAATTCGCTCCCACAGGGTTCGGCGGCGGCCGTATTGAGGCGTCGTACATTCCCATAGGACGAGTCCCGCACGATGGCCGCGTCGCCTGTAGGAAACGCCCATCCTGAACCTTCCCTGAAGCCCCGCGCAATAGTCTCGGCAGGCTCCGTGATGGCGGTTTACTCTCATAAAAGCCGGGCGTATTCTTCGCCCGTTTTCAACAGATGCGGAGACCCACAGTGGGTACTTGTTCGAGTGACAGACGTCAGCCGGTCTTGACGACCGGCCAATCCTCGGCGAGATAACGCGCAGTCTTTTCACTGCCGTTATCTCGCTGACAAACGCGAGAAACGGCAGGCGATTCTTTTTCCTGTCCTTCCCTGACGCCCAGGCACCGCGCGCCGTTTTTCGGTCGCGCGGGCTTATCGTTGTGCGCCGTTCACACGTGAACAGCGCGCAGTGCGCTCGGCTGTGCCTCCTGAGTCTCCATGAGTAGTAGCCCTTCAGTCCAGGGGAAACAGCCATGAAATTCAACACTCTGAAAGAGTTCTTCGCAGGCTTCCTGCGCACTCGCCATTTCGCCCGGCACTTCCGTCGGCTGGCGATGCTCGACAGCCTGACCGACGCCACCGTCAGCCGCGAAGTCCCGCCCACTCTGGCGCAAACCCTCACCCGGGGTGCCAGCAGCGACGTGCCTGAATTGCTCGCACGCCTGCACACCCACCACGAAGGCCTGAGCGAAGACGAAGCCTTGGCCTTGCGTCAGCAACATGGCCTCAACGAAGTCGAACACGAGCAACCGCTGCCTTGGTGGGTGCACCTGTGGCACTGCTACAAAAACCCGTTCAACCTGCTGCTGACCTTGCTGGCCTTCATCTCGTGGCTGACCGAGGACATGAAAGCCGCCACCGTGATCTTCTCCATGGTGGTGCTCTCGACCCTGCTGCGTTTCTGGCAGGAAACCCGTTCCAACCAGGCGGCCGACGCACTCAAGGCGATGGTCAGCAACACCGCGACCGTGCTGCGTCGTCAGGAAACCAAGTCGCAGCGTATCGAGCTGCCGATCAAACAACTGGTGCCGGGTGATCTGATCGTGCTCTCGGCTGGCGACATGATTCCCGCCGACTGCCGCGTGCTGAGCGCCAAGGACCTGTTCGTCAGCCAGGCGGCGATGACCGGAGAATCAATGCCGGTGGAGAAATTCGCCCGCCGTCAGGAAGTCGATACCGGCAATCCGCTGGACCTGGAAAACATCCTGTTCATGGGCACCAACGTGGTCTCCGGTGCAGCGACCGGGGTGATTCTCGCCACCGGCAACCACACCTATTTCGGCGCACTGGCTCAGCGGGTCAGCGCCACCGACCGCGCACCCACTTCGTTTCAGGCCGGGGTCAATAAAGTCAGCTGGCTGTTGATCCGTTTCATGTTTGTGATGGCGCCGCTGGTGTTGTTCATCAACGGTTTCACCAAAGGCGACTGGATGGAAGCGCTGCTGTTCGCGCTGTCCATCGCCGTGGGCCTGACCCCGGAAATGCTGCCGATGATCGTCACCTCGACGCTGGCCAAAGGCGCGGTGTTCCTGTCGCGCAAAAAAGTCATCGTCAAACGTCTGGACGCGATCCAGAACTTCGGCGCCATGGACGTGCTGTGCACTGACAAAACCGGGACGCTGACCCAAGACAAAATCTTCCTCGCCCGCCATGTGGACGTGTGGGGCGACGAATCCGACGACGTGCTGGAAATGGCCTACCTGAACAGCTACTACCAGACCGGCCTGAAAAACCTGTTGGACGTCGCGGTGCTGGAACACGTGGAAATCCACCGCGAACTGCAAGTCGGCACGGCGTTCAGCAAGGTCGACGAAGTGCCGTTCGACTTCAACCGTCGGCGCATGTCAGTGGTGGTGCAGGAGCAAGGCCAGCCCCATCTGCTGATCTGCAAAGGCGCGCTGGAAGAAGTGCTGGGCGTGTGCAACCGCGTGCGTCACGGCGAGGCGGATGAAGCGCTGACCCCGGAACTGCTGGAGCGCATCCTGCAAGTCACGGCTGAATTCAACGAAGAAGGCTTGCGTGTCGTGGCTGTGGCTGCGCGTGCGATGGACGCGGGGCGTGACACTTATGGCCTGGCCGATGAAAGCGACCTGACCCTGATCGGTTACGTGGCCTTCCTCGACCCGCCCAAAGAAAGCACCGCGCCTGCACTGAAGGCGTTGGCTGAACACGGCGTGGCAGTGAAAGTGCTAACCGGCGACAACGAGCGTGTCACCGCGAAGATCTGCCGTGAAGTGGGGCTGGAACGCCAGGGCCTGCTTCTGGGCGGCGACGTCGAACGCATGAGCGATGCTGAACTGGCGGTGGCTGTCGAAACCACCAATGTGTTCGCCAAACTGACGCCTTCCCACAAGGAGCGCATTGTGCGGCTGCTCAAGGCCAACGGCCACGTTGTCGGTTTCATGGGCGATGGCATCAACGACGCGCCTGCGCTGCGCACCGCTGACATCGGCATTTCCGTGGACAGCGCGGTAGACATCGCCAAGGAAGCGGCCGACATCATCCTGCTGGAAAAAAGCCTGATGGTGCTGGAGGAGGGCGTGCTGGAAGGGCGTCGCACCTTCGCCAACATGCTCAAGTACATCAAAATGACCGCCAGCTCTAACTTCGGCAACGTGTTCTCAGTGCTGGTGGCCAGTGCGTTCATTCCGTTCCTGCCGATGCTGCCGATGCATCTGCTGGTGCAGAACCTGCTGTACGACATTTCGCAGATCGCCATTCCGTTCGATAACGTCGATGAGGAGCTGCTGAAAAAACCGCAACGCTGGCAGCCTGCGGACGTGGGGCGTTTCATGGTGTTCTTCGGGCCGATCAGCTCGATCTTCGACATCACCACTTTTGCGGTGATGTGGTACGTGTTCGGCGCCAACACGCCTGAACATCAAACCCTGTTCCAGTCGGGCTGGTTTGTGGTGGGGCTGCTGACTCAGACGCTGATCGTGCACATGATCCGCACCCCGAAAATCCCGTTCCTGCAAAGCCGTGCGGCCATGCCGTTGATGGTGATGACCGGAGTGATCATGGCCGTGGGCGTGTTCCTGCCGATGGGGCCGCTGGCGCACTACTTCAAACTGCAGGCACTGCCACCGCTGTACTTCGTCATCCTGCCGGTGATTTTGCTGGCGTACGTAGGGCTGACTCAGGCGGTGAAGGGGTTCTACGTGCGCAAGTTTGGGTGGCAATGAGGTAAAGCCGATGCCTACGGCGGGCTGAAAACGACTGTGGGAGCGAATTCATTCGCGAGGCATTGGTTCTACCAACACATCTGCGTCGGTTGAACCATTTTTCGCGAATGAATTCGCTCCCACAGGGGGAGTTGCGGTGTGGGTGAAATTACCGCGCCAGCGCCAACGCCACGCCCTGACCGCCACCGATGCACAGGGTCGCCAGACCCTTCTTCGCATCGCGCTTGATCATTTCATGCAGCAGGGTCACCAGCACACGGCAACCCGACGCACCGATCGGGTGGCCGATGGCGATGGCGCCGCCGTTGACGTTGACCTTCTCCATGTCCCAACCCAACTCTTTGCCCACCGACAGCGATTGCGCGGCAAACGCTTCGTTGGCTTCGATCAGGTCCAGCTCGTCCAGCGACCAGCCTGCTTTGTCCAGGCAACGACGGGTGGCGCTGACCGGGCCGATGCCCATGATCGCCGGGTCGACACCGGCGTTGGCGTAAGCGGCAATGCGCGCCAGCACCGGCAAGCCCAGTTCTTCAGCCTTCTTCGCGCTCATCAGGATGACCGCAGCGGCACCATCATTCAGCGACGAGGCATTACCGGCGGTCACGGTGCCGTCTTTCTTGAAGGCCGGCTTGAGTTTGCCCAGGGATTCGGCGGTGGTGCCTGCACGGGGTTGCTCGTCGGTCGCGAAGGAAATCGGATCGCCCTTGCGCTGAGGGATCAGGATCGGGGTGATTTCATCGACGAAACGCCCGGCTTCGATGGCCGCAGCGGCTTTCTGTTGCGAGGCGGCGGCGAAGGCGTCCTGCGCCTCACGGCTGATGTCGTATTTTTCCGACAGGTTCTCGGCGGTGATGCCCATGTGGTAATCGTTGAACGCATCCCACAGGCCGTCGCTGATCATGGTGTCGACCATAGTCGCGTGGCCCATGCGCAGACCGGTACGCGCACCCGGCATGACATAGTTGGCCAGGCTCATGCTTTCCTGACCGCCCGCAATGATCACGTCAGCGTCGCCGCAACGGATCGCCTGAGTACCCAAGTGCAGGGCCTTGAGGCCCGAACCGCACACCTTGTTCAGGGTCATCGCTGGCACCGCGAACGGCAGCCCCGCCTTGATCGACGCTTGACGCGCCGGGTTCTGACCGGCACCTGCGGTAAGGACTTGCCCCATGATCACCTCATCGACCTGCGCCGGGTCCAGACCGGTTTGCGCCAGCAACTGACGAATCACCGCTGCGCCCAGATCAACAGCCGACACATTCGCCAACGAACCCTGAAAACTGCCGACCGCAGTGCGGGTGGCGGCAACGATTACGACGTCTTGCATGGTACGAATCCTCACGGTTGGGGGTGTAACGCCCGGGCCTGGAGACAAAGCTGAAAAGGGAGGCCCGTGGTCGGGAAAACAAGGGGGCACATGGTGGCATGAATGACGGTGGTAATTTAAGCGTTTTCTTGATTGAGCTGACTCGTGGGAGGGGATGGTCTGACGCGATCTGCTCTTGATTCTGGCCAAAAGCCGTGGGCGGTGGCTTGCCTGCGATCTACCACGCCTTCGGCAGAATCTTGCCCAGCTCTTGGACTTGGGCGCAGGCAGCGTTCAAACCACCCCCATTCTGCGCCGCGCCCGATGCACCGACGCATTGCGCACGGCCCATCTCAAGATCGGTGCGGTCCGGTTAACCCCCAAGCGGATCATTTGGCGTTTGAAATTCCCCATCCGGATATCGAACATCCCGCTCGCCCATTCCGGCATCAATTCAACCCCGGCCTGCATCATCAGCCGCCCCATCGGCTTGGCCATGCGGCTGGGTGCCGGGGCATTCTGCAGGACGCTGAACACCTCACGCGCCCGGTCATCACACACCAGCTGCGGGCGCATTCGTTGCAGGTAAGCGTCGATGTCAGCGGCGGAACGCGGAATGTCGCGCGCACCAAGACGCTCCGCCACGAGCGCGGTTTCGGCGTAGTAGCGGTCTTGAGCGTCGAGGGACAGATCAGGATTGAGGTATTGCAAATGTGCGGCCATGAAACTGCTGACTTCGGCCACATGCACCCACGTCAGCAGCGCCGGATCATCGGCCTTGTACGGGCTGCCGTCCGGGGCGATCCCGCTGATCTGCGAATGGATGCTCAGCACCTTGTCGATCAGCCAATTGGCGTCGTGGGTCGAACCAAACGTGGTGCCGGAGATGAACTGCCCGGTTCGCCGCAGCCGCCCGAGCAGGTCTTCACGAAAATTGGAATGGTCCCACACCCCTGCCAGTACGCGAGGGTGGAGCATTTGCAGCATCAATGCGCAAATGCCGCCGATCATCATGCTCGGGAAATCGCCGTGCACCTGCCAGCACACCGCCTGCGGCCCGAACAGACCCGGATCGCCCTTGGGGTTCTCCATGTCCAGTTGGCCAAGGGCCAGGCCGGTCATGCTCATGACCTGGGTTTCGATGCGGGTGCGGATGAATTCCATGGGTGTCCGAATGCAATGGCTGACTCGCCTCGGTCCTGTGGGAGCCAGCTTGCTGGCCCCCACAGATCAGCGATTGGCGTGAGATCAGTGCTACTGGTTAAGGCGCTTCTCGATCAACCCCTCCACGACACTCGAATCCGCGAGGGTCGAGATATCCCCCAAACTGTCGATTTCGTTGCAGGCGATCTTGCGCAGGATGCGCCGCATGATCTTCCCGGAACGGGTTTTCGGCAGGGCCGGGGCCCACTGGATCAGCTCCGGTTTGGCGAAACTGCCGATTTCCTTGCTGACCAGCGTCAACAGTTCCTTCTGCAACGCCTCGTCCGGCTCGATCCCGGCCATGGTGGTCACGAATGCATAAATGCCCATGCCTTTCACGTCATGGGGGTAACCCACCACCGCTGCCTCGGCCACGCTGTCATGCAATACCAACGCGCTCTCGACCTCCGCCGTGCCGATGCGATGCCCGGACACGTTGATCACGTCGTCCACCCGCCCGGTGATCCAGTAATGCCCGTCCTGATCCCGACGCGCGCCATCCCCCGTGAAGTAATAACCGGGGTAGGGTTTGAAGTAGGTGTCGATCATGCGTTGCTGATCGCCATACACGCTGCGAATCTGCCCGGGCCAACTGGCCTTGATCGCCAATAAACCGCTGGTCGCGCCCTCAAGCTCATTGCCTTTTTCGTCGAGCAGCACGGGCTGTACGCCAAACATCGGCTGAGTGGCGCAGCCCGGTTTCAGGGGCGTTGTGCTGATCAGCGGGGTGAGCATCGTGCCGCCGGTTTCGGTCTGCCACCACGTGTCGACGATAGGGCACCGATCTTTTCCGACTTTATGGAAATACCATTCCCACGCTTCCGGGTTAATGGGCTCACCGACCGTGCCGAGAATGCGCAGGCTTTCCCGGCTCGTGTTCTCAAGCGGCTTAGGCCCCTCACGCATCAGTGCTCGCAACGCCGTTGGCGCGGTGTAGAAGATATTGACGTGGTGCTTGTCGATCACCTGCCAGAAACGCGAGGTGTCGGGGTAATTCGGCACGCCTTCGAAAATCAGCGTGGTGGCACCGTTGGCCAGCGGGCCGTAGACGATGTACGTGTGCCCGGTGACCCAGCCGACGTCGGCGGAGCACCAGAAAATCTCGCCATCGCGATAATCGAAGACATGTTGATGGGTCATCGCCGCTTGCAGCAGGTAACCGCCGGTGGTGTGCAGCACCCCCTTTGGTTTGCCGGTGCTGCCCGAGGTGTAGAGGATGAACAGCGGGTCTTCGGCGTCCATCGGTTCGGGTGGGCAATCGTCGCTGATGCCGTGCAGCGCTTCGTGATACCAGATGTCGCGGCCTTCGACCCACTCGACCTGGCCTTCGGTGCGCTTGACCACCAGCACCGTGCTAACGTTCGGGCAGCTTTGCAGGGCCTTGTCGACGTTCTGTTTCAACGGCACGTATTTGCCGCCGCGCACACCTTCGTCGGCGGTGATGACGGTGTGGCAATCAGCGTCGAGAATCCGGTCACGCAGCGCGTCAGGGGAAAAGCCGCCGAACACCACCGAATGAATCGCGCCGATGCGGGTGCAGGCCAGCATTGCGTAGGCCGCTTCCGGAATCATCGGCATGTAAATGCACACCCGGTCGCCTTTCTTCACGCCGCGCTGCTTCAGCACATTCGCCAGATGGGCAACGTTGTGGTGCAGCTTCTTGTAGGTGATTTCGGCGGACTCCGAAGGATTGTCGCCTTCCCAAATGATCGCCACTTGGTCGCCGCGCTTTTCCAGATGACGGTCGATGCAGTTGTAACTCACATTCAACTTGCCACCTTTGAACCACTGCGCGCTGCCGGTCTTGATGTCGCACTGCTGGACCTGATCCCACGGCGAGAACCAGTGGAGAAATTTTTTCGCCTGCTCGGCCCAGAAGGTGTCGGGCTGTTCGATGGATTGCCGGTACAGACGCTGATAGTCATCGGCACTGAGTTGAGCGGCTTTGCGCGTCGCGTCGGCGTGTGGGAAATCGCTGATATTGAACATGGCGTCTCCTGTTTTTCTTGTGATGTTGTGTAGCCACAATAGGACATCAGAGTCGATCGTGTCGGCAGGGTTCAGGAGGGTCGCGTCTGGTTGAGTTCGCTTTGATTCTGTCCGGAGGGCGTAGGAGCTGGCTTGCCTGCGATCTGGCGCGAAGCGGCAGTAGAATCAGTGACCGCGCCGTGTCAGGCAGATTGAGTCGTTAGATGTCGCTGTCGCTTCGCAACAGATCGCAGGCAAGCCAGCTCCTACGCCTTCGGCAGAAGCGGAATCTCGGAGCGCCGTTTGGTACGGCGCTCACCTTTGATCGATGAGCCAAACGCACAAAACCCGCCGCCTCTTGCGAGGGGGCGGGTTTCGGGTGTTGCGCTAAGGCGGTATCAGCCGCGGTGACGACCGCGGAAGTAATTGATCAAGCCTTGAGTGGATGCATCTTCAGCAACGGTTTCTTCCGTACCGACGAGGCGGCTGTAAACGCCTTTGCCCAGTTCTTTGCCCAGCTCGACGCCCCACTGGTCGAAGGCGTTGGTGCCCCAGACCACGCTTTGGACGAAGACTTTGTGCTCGTACATCGCGACCAGCGCACCCAGACGACGCGGGCTGATGCGCTCGACGACGATGGTGTTGCTCGGACGGTTGCCCGGCACGACCTTGTGCGGCGCGACACGCTGCACTTCGTCTTCCGACAGGCCTTTGGCACGCAGTTCGGCTTCGGCCTCGGCGCGAGTCTTGCCGAGCATGAGAGCCTGGCTCTGCGACAGGCAGTTGGCGTACAGCCATTGGTGGTGGTCGGACACCGGGTTGAAGCTGACAATCGGCACGATGAAGTCGGCCGGAATCAGTTGGGTGCCTTGGTGCAGCAGCTGGTGATACGCGTGCTGACCGTTGCAACCCACGCCACCCCAGATCACCGGACCGGTGTCGGTCTTCACTGGCACGCCGTCCTGACGAACGCTCTTGCCGTTGGATTCCATGTCCAGCTGTTGCAAATGCTTGGTGATGTTACGCAGATAGTGGTCGTACGGCAGGATCGCGTGACTTTGCGCGCCCCAGAAGTTGCCGTACCACACGCCGAGCAGACCCAGCAGCGCGGGCATGTTTTGCTCGAACGGTGCGTTCAGGAAATGCTGGTCCATGGTGTAGGCACCGGACAGCAATTCCTTGAAGTTGGACATGCCCACGGCCAAAGCGATTGGAAGACCGATGGCCGACCACAGCGAGTAACGACCGCCGACCCAGTCCCACATCGGGAAGATATTCTCTTCACGGATGCCGAACGCCACCGCAGCGGCGTTGTTGCTCGACACCGCGATGAAGTGACGGTACAGCTCAGCCTCGGAGCCGCCCTGAGCCAGATACCAGGCGCGTGCTGCGGTGGCGTTTTTCAGGGTTTCGAGGGTGCTGAAGGTCTTGGAGGAGACGATGAACAGCGTGGTTTCCGCACGCAGCTTACTGGTCAGTTCGTGCAGCTCGGTGCCGTCGATGTTCGCCAGGTAGTGGCAGCGAACGCCTTTCTGCGCGTAGGACAACAGCGCTTCGGACACCAGCTCAGGGCCGAGGAACGAGCCACCGATGCCGATGTTGACCACGTCAGTGATCGGCTTCTCGGTGTAACCACGCCACAGACCGTCGTGAATGCGGCCCACCAGGTCGGTGATCTGGTTCAGCACCTTGTGCACTTCGGGCATCACGTTGACGCCGTTCACCAACAGCTTGTCGCCCACTGGACGACGCAGCGCGGTGTGCAGGGCCGGGCGGCCTTCCGAGGCGTTGACCAGTTCGCCGTCGTATTGCGCTTTGATTGCGTCTTTCAGGCCCACTTCGTTGGCCAGATTGACCAACAGCTGACGGGTTTCGGCGGTGATCAGGTTCTTCGAGTAGTCGAGAAATAGCCCGGCGCTGCTGAGGGTGAATTCGTTGAAACGCTGCGGGTCTTCGTTGAACGCGTCGCGCATGCTGAAATTCTGCATCGCTTTGCGGTGGTCGGAGAGCGCCTGCCAGGCGGGCAGGGTGGTGACGTCATGAGGGGTGCGGTAGTACGCCATCGCTGCGGGTTTCCTTGTACTTGAACTGCCTTTGGACGTTGAAAAGCCAGGGGCGGGTCGAATGCGTGCGTTCTCCGAAGCCTAATCCTCGGACGCGCCGATGTCTGCGCCTCGCTTTACCTTTGCTCGGTACTTTTTCTCACAAGGTAGTGTCGCCCGTGTGGGGCGACCTGTACCGGTATGGCATTGCGGGTGTGGCTAAGTTCATTGCCCGGAACCAGATAGAGCCTGCGCGGGCTGAAGTTTCATGAAACATTCCGGGACTGAGCATAGTTGCGAATCCCGAGACCATGGCCCTCCGTTTACGGCGCCGTGGTCAGGTGCAGATTGTCGATCAGGCGTGTCTTGCCCAGGAACGCGGCGCCGAGCACCACCAGGTCCTGATCGCCCGGGGTCGCGGGGCGCAGGGTCACGGCCTGGCGGATTTCCAGATAGTCCGGACGGAAACCCGCGCTTTCGAGGGCCTTCCTGCCGTCATCCAGCAATTGTTCGTGGTTCTGCTCGCCATTGTGCAGCGCGTCACCGATCTGTTTGATGACACGGTACAGCGCAGGGGCGGTTGCACGTTCCGCTTCGGTCAGGTAACCGTTGCGCGAAGACAGCGCCAGGCCATCGGCCGCACGGACGGTGGGCTCGCCAATGATCTGGATCGGCATGTTCAAGTCACGCACCAACGCACTGACCACGGCCAGCTGTTGAAAGTCTTTCTGGCCGAAGATCGCGATGTCCGGCTGAACCATGTTGAACAACTTGCTCACGACCGTGGACACGCCGTCGAAATGGCCGGGGCGACTGCCGCCACACAAGCCTTCAGACACGACGGGCACGCGCACGATGGTCTGGTCGGCCATGCCGTGGGGGTACATTTCTTCGACCGTGGGCGTGAACAGCAGATGGCAACCGGCTTGCAGCAGCTTCTCCTGATCGGCCGCCAGCGTGCGTGGGTAGGTGGCCAAGTCCTCTGTAGGACCGAACTGCAAAGGGTTGACGAAAATGCTCGCCACCACGAAATCGGCACGCTGCGCAGCCTTGGTCACCAGCGCGGTATGACCGCTGTGCAGGTTGCCCATGGTCGGGACCAGCGCGATACGTTTGCCTTCGCTGCGGGCGCGGGCCACGGCGGCGCGCAGTTCACGCACGGTTTTTACAGTGTTCATGCCGAGAATCCGTGTTCAGGGGCCGGGAAGCTGACGTCTTTTACAGCGCTGACGTAGGCGGCGATGGCCGATTGAATGTCAGGCTGGCCGATCATGAAGTTCTTCACGAACTTGGGCACGCGCCCGGTGATGGACAGACCCAGCATGTCGTGCAGGACCAGCACCTGGCCATCGACGGCGCTGCCCGCGCCGATGCCGATCACCGGAATCTTCACCGCCTGGGTAATTTCCTGCGCCAGCTCGCCAGGCACGCATTCCAGCAGCAGCATCGCGGCACCGGCTTGTTCAAGGGCGATGGCGTCGGCGCGGATCTGTCTCGCCTGCGCTTCCTGACGGCCCTGCACTTTATAGCCGCCCAGTACGTTGACGGTCTGCGGCGTCAGGCCCATGTGTGCGCACACCGGAACGCCCCTTTCAGCCAGCAAACGAATGGACTCGGCCAGCCAGCCCGCGCCCTCAATCTTGAGCATATGCGCGCCCGCCTGCATCAACGTCGCGCTGCTGGCGAATAGCTGTTCCGGGGTGGCGTAGGACATGAACGGGAGGTCGGCGAGGATGAGTGCACCCTGATTGCCGCGTTTGACGCTGGCTACGTGGTAGGCCATGTCGGCGTTCGTCACGGGGAGGGTGCTGTCGTGACCCTGCAAAACCATCCCCAGCGAGTCGCCCACCAACAGGATTTCAACGCCTGCCTGTGAAGCCGCATGGGCGAAGGTTGCGTCGTAAGCCGTGAGCATGGTGATTTTTTCACCTTTCTGCTTCAGGCCCAGCAGGGACGTCACGGTGATATCTGGCATGAAAAAGTCCTCATTACAGGCGCTGTGAATACGACGGCGAGCAACGCGTGATTCATTCTGCAAACGCAGGCACATCGTCGTTTCGCGATGTTTGAAAAAGCCTGTCTGGCACCTGGCAAGCCGGTCGTCCGGCTTTGGGACGCTTATCTTCGTGAGGAGGGGGCGGGAAGTCAATTCCGGGTGTTACCGGTTGGCTTGAGATGTTACCGGCGGGATGTAACTGCCATCTGGCAGACGCCCTATTTGCTTTTGATTATGCCCGGAGGGCGTGGGAGTCCAGCTTGCTGACGATCGGGCGGGAACCGGCCGCAGCCTCCGGATACACGAAGTACCTGATACACGGTGGATGCCGGGTTTGCTGCCGCTTCGCGATAGATCGCGAGCAAGCTGCGCTCCCACGCCCTACGGCCAGAGGCTAGATCCGCTCCAGCCCTTCAAACGGGCAGTCGGCCAGCAGGTCATCCAGCGCGCGGCCATCAGCGAAGGTAATCCCGGCTGCCAGCTCGGCCAAGGGATACAACACGAACGCCCGCGCCTGCATGTGATAGTGCGGGACTTTGAGACGGGCCTCGTCGATCAGCCGGTCACCGAACAACAGAATGTCCAGGTCCAGCGTCCTCGGCCCCCAGCGCTCAAGCCGCTCGCGCCCTTGACCGTTCTCGATGCCTTGCAAGGCATCCAGCAGGGCCAGTGGCTCCAGTGTGGTATCTAGGGCGGCGACGGCGTTGGTGTAGCGCGGCTGACCGGGCAGCAACGAATCGCTCACGTAAAAAGAAGAAACGCCTGACAGGCTGGTATGAGGCAATTGGCTCAGCGCCTTGATCGCCTCACGTAACTGCTCGGCAGGGTCAGCGAGGTTGCTGCCCATGCCGATGTAGACCCGTTCCATCACCATCACTCCGATGCATCGGCGCCAGCGCGTTTGCGCTTGCCGCCACCGCTACGGCGACGCTTGCGCGGGCCTTGGCCGGTGGCGTCGGATTTACTGCCCAGATCACGAATCATGTCGCGGCGACCGGATTCGTTGGCGTCCTGATAATCGGTCCACCATTCGCCCAGGCCGTCGGTTTCCTCGCCCGCGGTTTCGCGCAGCAGCAGGAAGTCGTAACCGGCACGGAAGCGCGGATTGTCCAGCAACAGGTCGGCACGTTTGCCCGAGCGACGTGGCAGACGCTCCTGCATGTCCCAGATCTCGCGGATCGGCATGGTGAAACGTTTTGGAATGGCGATGCGCTGACACTGCTCGGCGATCAGTTCATGCGCGGCTTCCTGCATGGCCGGGATCGGTGGCATGCCACGCTCTTGCAGGCGCAGAACGCGAGCGGGCAAGGCGGGCCACAACAGCGCAGCGAACAGGAACGCTGGCGTCACTGGCTTGTTCTGCTGCACGCGCAAATCGGTGTTGGCCAGGGCCTCGCTGATGAGCGTGTGCGTGTAGGTCGGGGTGTATTCCAGCGCCTTGGCGCTGGCCGGGAACAGCGGGTCGAACAACTCCAGATCCACCAGCATCTCGAACGTTGGTTCGGCGTAACCCGACAGGAACAGCTTGAGGACTTCTTCGAACAGGCGCGCTGCCGGAATATCGCGGAGCATTGGGGCCAGCGGGCGAATCGGCGTGGCGCTGTGCTTTTCAATGCCGAAATCCAGCTTGGCGGCGAAGCGCACCGCACGCAGCATCCGCACCGGGTCTTCTTTATAACGCTGCTGAGGGTCGCCGATCAGGCGGATCAATCGATTACGAATGTCGTGTACGCCGTTGGCGTAATCCAGCACACGTTCACTGACGGGATCGTAATACAGCGCGTTGATGGTGAAGTCGCGACGCTGGGCGTCTTCTTCCAGCGTGCCGTAAACGTTGTCCCGCAGAATCCGGCCGCTCTCGTTGCGCGACGACTGATTGCTGTCTTCTTCCTCGTCATCTTGAGGGTGATTGGCGCGGAACGTGGCCACTTCGATGATTTCGCGACCGAAGTGGATGTGAACCAGCTTGAAGCGGCGGCCGATGATGCGCGCATTGCGAAATTCTGCCCGGACTTGCTCAGGCGTGGCGCTGGTGGCGACGTCGAAGTCCTTGGGGGTGATGCCCAGCATCAGGTCCCGCACGCAACCGCCGACCAGATAGGCCTGATAGCCCGCGTTCTGCAAACGCTCGACGATGTTCACCGCGTAACGGCTGAATTGAGCGCGTTGCAACGAGTGTTGGCTGCTGCTGAGCACTTCAGGCGTGGTGCGCGTATGTTGCTGCGGCTTGCGCAGGGGAGTACGGAATGACTGGAACAGCTTCTTCAGCATGGGATGCACTGTTTGAAGGAATATTCGGCCAATGACAAAGAATGACCGCATGATGGGCGGGGATTCTAGCATTTAGTCGAGGGATGGTGTAGGACGCAGCGCGAACGGGCTCTGGAGGCAGGTATGGCGGGGCTGAAACGGCTGTTACGAAGAGTTTGGAGCGGTTTTTGGCGAACGCTACCGGAAAAGTGCTTTGTTTCGGAAGCTACTGGGGGAGCCGAAGCTCCCCCAAAGTGCGTGCTCTTATTTTTATTGTCTGTCGGGCTTTTTGTTTTTGTTGAGCGCCCAATTCACGGCTTTCGCCTGTGAAACCTCCCAATCGGGAGTCAAGAGCAAACGGATTGCTTTGGTCGCTGTGCTGCAGTGATCAATCGATCCAACCAGTTCAGGCGCTACCTTGAGGTAGTTTTTTGTTGTTCTCAGCCTGGTTGCGGGACAAGTCCCAAATGCAACGCCTCTCCAAAAGAATCAGTTAGCTGCGCCTCCGCCGTGTTGTTTTTATTATGCGTGAGTCGATACGTCTTATTTTTATTATGGTGTTTTGCGGGTGACTGATTTTTGTTGTTCTTGTACTAAGGCTATAGCAGAACGCGTGCCAACTTTTGTCGAAACGGCTACAGCCCTTTAAATCCGGGGGTGTGGCAAATCGACGCTATTTTTGTGTAGCCAAAAAAAACCGGGACTACGTTACCGTACGCCCCGGCTTTTGTTACGTGTCGCTGATGAGGTAACAGTTTTTTCACAAGTCCCGGAAGGCGCGTGCCAGAGCCTCGCGCCTGCTCCAAAGGTCAGGTTTCGCTGGCTACACCGGTTTTGCGACGCGGGATGCCCAGCCTTTGACGACGCTCCCACAGGCATTTACGGCTGACGCCAAGCTTGCGGGCCAGTTCTGTCTCAGTCATGTGGTCCTGATGCTCAAGCACGAAGTGCTGGAAGTAGTCCTCCAGGGACAAGTCTTCCGTAGGTTCATGAGCCGTTGAGCTGGATGAAGGCTGCTGCGGCGCCAGGCCGATGAACTCCTCGACGTCCAGATCGCTCAGCTCGATGTCGATGCCCAAGAGGTCGGCGGAAATTTCCGGGCTCTCACAGAGGATGACGGCACGCTCAACGGCGTTTTCCAGTTCGCGGACATTACCCGGCCACGAGTAATGGCGGATCGCCTGTTCGGCGTCCGGTCCGAAGCGCAAGTCGGTACGGCCAGCTTTGGCGCTTTGGCGAGCCAGGAACGCATTGGCGATTTCGTTCACGTCCGAGCCACGCTCGCGCAGGGCGGGCAGCTTCAAGGCAATTACGTGCAGACGGTAATAAAGGTCTTCACGGAACTGCCCGACTTTGGCGAGGCTTTTCAGGTCCCGGTGGGTCGCGGCAATCAGGCGCACATCAACCTTCTGCGACTGTACCGAGCCAACCCGACGAATCTCGCCTTCCTGAAGCACACGCAACAGACGGGCTTGAGCTTCGAGGGGCAATTCGCCAATTTCATCGAGAAACAGGGTTCCGCCGTCGGCGGCTTCAACCAGCCCCGCACGACCGGCGCTGGCGCCGGTGAACGCGCCTTTTTCGTGGCCGAACAGCTCGGACTCGATCAGCGTTTCAGGGATGGCGGCACAGTTCACCGAAATCATAGGTGCTTTGGCGCGGCGGGACAGGTTATGCAGCGCTCGGGCGACCAACTCTTTACCCGTGCCTGATTCACCTTGGACCAGCACGTTGGAGTCAGTCGGGGCGACCTTACGGATCTTGTTGTAAAGGTCTTGCATCGGCGGGCAAGAACCGATGATCCCGATCTCGCCATTGCTGTTGTCAGCGGCTGATTTGTCGGACCCCGACGCCTTGCCAGCCGACGCCACGCGTTCAGCCTGAATGCTTTGCACGGTCTGTCGGTCTCGCAAGATACGCGACACGGCTTGCAGCATTTCGTCGTGGTCGAAGGGCTTGGCGATGTAATCCACCGCGCCCATTTTCATCGAGTCCACGGCCGAGCGGAGGCTGGCGTAGCTGGTCATGATCAGCACCGGTTTGCCTTGTCCGAGCCGGATCAGCTCGGTACCGGGGGCGCCGGGCAGGCGCAAATCGCTGACGATCAGGTCGAACGAGGGGATGCTGAAACGTTCCTGAGCTTCCTGCACGGAGCCGGCTTCACTGACCTGGTACTGATTACGTTCCAGCAGGCGACGCAAGGCAGAGCGGATAATAGTTTCGTCTTCGACGATCAGAATGTGCGGCATTGATTCGATACTCTCGACGGTCTCAGTTCACAGCGGACGTCGCTTCGACATGTCGCGGTAGGGTCACCCGAATGCGGGTTCCGCGCTGTTGCTCGGGGTCAGCCGGGCTGTCGATGGTGATTTGTCCATAATGCTCTTCAACGATGGAATAGACCAGTGCGAGCCCCAGTCCTGTCCCTTCCCCCGGGTCCTTGGTGGTGAAGAACGGTTCGAACAAGCGGTCCATGATTGCTTTCGGAATTCCAGTGCCTTCGTCTTCGACGATCAAATCGACCGTATGTTCGGACGCTTCGCTCTTCACCCGCACCGCGCTGCCTGCAGGCGAGGCGTCACGGGCGTTGGAGAGCAGGTTGATCAATACCTGAGCCAACCGTTGCGGATCGCCATCGACCCAGTGGTTCGGGTTGCACAGGTTATAGAATTGCACTTCGAAGTTGCGGCGATTCAGCGCGAGCAGACCAATGGCATCCTGAGCGACCTCGGCCAGACAGACGGCTTCGTCGGCATGCTGGTGACCACCGGCGTGGGCGAAGCTCATCAGCGACTGAACGATGCGCGACACGCGCTTGGTCTGTTCGATGATCTGGCTGCTGATTTCAGTGAGTTCGCCGTCCTCTTCGCGCTCCTCGCGCAGATTTTGCGCGAGACAGGCGATACCGGTGATCGGGTTGCCGATTTCGTGGGCCACCCCGGCTGCCAGGCGTCCAATGCTCGCCAGGCGCTCGGAGTGCACCAGCTTGTCTTCCAGCATCTGAGTGTCGGTGAGGTCTTCCACCAGAATCACCAAACCACTGTTGCCAGGTGCCAAGGGCTCGTCGATGGCTGCTTTGTGCAGGTTTAGCCAGCGCGTTTGTCCGTCCAGCGCCAGGCGCTGTTTGTGCAAATGCTCATCCGGCACGTTGATGAAACCGAGCAGTAACTGACGCCATGGATCGGCGATGGTCTCCAGGCGAGACCCCACCACACGCTGGGCCCCGATGCCGGTGAGTTCTTCCATCGCCTTGTTCCACATCAGGATTTCCTGATCCTTGGCGAGCGAGCAGACGCCCATTGGTAGCTCCTGCAACGTCTGGCGGTGGTAGCGGCGCAGGGCGTCCAGCTCGGCGGCCAGCCCGGTGAGGCGCGAGTGGTAGTCCTCAAGGCGGCTTTCGATGAAGTGAATGTCTTCGGTGACGTAGTTCTCGCTGCCCGATTTGTACGGCAGGAAGGTTTCCACCATGTCCTGAGCAACGCTGGGGCCCATGAGGCCGGACAGGTTGGCCTCGATCCGGTCACGCAAACGGCGCAGTGCGTAGGGGCGGCGCTCGTCAAACGGCAGGTACAGATCGCGCAGGGCCTGTTCGACTTCCTTCTGCGCGGCTTTGGCACCCAGTGGCTTGGCCAGTTGCGTCGCGAACTCCTGCGGAGAAACGGCGTGCAACTCCCGACGCTGCGGTCGACGCACGTTGTCCACCGCGCAGGCTTCGGCGGCGCTCGCCTCTTCAGGGCTGGGGTTGCTGAACAGCGAAATCAGGGTGAACACCAGCACGTTGGCGGCGAGCGAAGCAATGGCTGCCATGTGCCAGCTGGTGTCGTCGAGCACGTAGATCATGTTCAGCAGGGGGATGTAGAAGCCCTGGAAATTGCCGATCAGCGGGAACAGCATGCTGACCATCCAGACCACGATCCCGGCGATCAGGCCCGCCATGAAGCCCCGACGGTTGGCCGCTGGCCAGTACAGCACCGACAGGACGCCTGGCAGGAACTGCAAAGTGGCGACGAACGCGACGATGCCGAGGTTGGCCAAATCCTGCTTGGCGCCCAGCAGCAGGTAGAAACCGTATCCCGCCATGATGATCGCGACGATCAGGGCGCGACGGGTCCACTTCAACCAACGATAGATATTGCCCTCGGCGGGCGGCTGGTAGAGCGGCAGCACCAGATGGTTGAGTGCCATGCCCGAGAGGGCGAGTGTCGTGACGATGATTAGCCCGCTGGCCGCCGAAAGGCCGCCTACATAGGCCAGCAATGCCAACGCCGGGTTGTGCGCCGCGATGCCGATGCCGAGGGTGAAGTATTCGGGGCTGGTGGTGGCGCCCAGTTTCAGTCCGGCCCACAGCACCAGCGGAACGGCGAGGCTCATCAGCAGCAAAAACAGCGGCAAGCCCCAACTGGCGCTGACCAGCGAACGAGGGTTGAGGTTTTCGGTGAAGGTCATGTGATACATGTGCGGCATGACGATGGCCGAGGCGAAAAACACCAACAGCAGCGTGCGCCAGGGGCCTTCCTGCAACGGGGTATGCAACGCCGCGAGCGCGCTTTGATTCTGTAGCAGCCATTGTTCAAGGCTCGCCGGACCGTCGAATACGCCGTACAGCGAATAAATGCCGATACCGCCGATGGCCACCAGCTTGATGACCGACTCGAACGCGATGGCGAACACCAGCCCTTCGTGTTTCTCCCGCGTGGCGATATGCCGGGAGCCGAAGAAGATGGTGAACAGTGTGATCAGGATGCAGAACGCCAGCGCGACGTAATTGCGTACCGGCTCGCGAGTGAGGATCCCGATGGAATCCGCTACCGCCTGGATTTGCAGGGCCAACAGGGGTAACACCCCGATCAGCATGAAAATGGTCGTCAGCGCTCCGGCCCATGTGCTGCGAAAGCGGAAGGCAAACAGGTCGGCGAGGGACGAAAGCTGATAGGTGCGGGTGATTTTCAGAATCGGGTACAGCAGCACCGGCGCCAGCAAAAATGCGCCGGACACCCCCAGATAACTGGAGAGGAAGCCGTAACCGTATTCGTACGCGAGGCCGACAGTCCCGTAAAACGCCCAGGCACTGGCATAGACGCCCAGCGAAAGGGTGTACGTCAGCGGGTGGCGAATGATCCATCGCGGAATGAGCCCGCGCTCGCTGACCCATGCAACGCTGAACAGCGCCAGCAAGTAGGCGGCGCTGACCAGAATCATCTGGGTCAGGCTAAAGCTCATCGGCATCTCGTTGGCTCTGCAGAATGAAGGTCACCACGATCAGGATCAGCCACAGCATGTATGGCCGATACCAAGCGCCTGTCGCGTCAATCCACCAGTCCATGATGGCTGGGGAAAAAAGGTAGATGCCTACCACCAGTAGCAGGACCAATCGATAAATGTACATTTGGCCTCCTGGGTTGACTGACGCCGGGTGAAGGAGCGGCATGGTAACGGATGGCTATCAGGCTGCAAGCGACGTTTCGGCCACCTTCATGCCGCTATTGGCCTCAACCGCTCTGGCTCAGTCTATTCGAGCTTCTTCGATGCTGGCGACCCGTGGAATCAAATCGGCACTCCAGTGAGCGATTCCCCAGTTCAGAACCTCTCTCGGCGTACCGAACGAAAGGTCTTCCGGTGCCGGCTGGCCCAACGCCCGCAATGCCCGAAGCAGCAAAGGCGTAGCCTGATCGACGGGCAGGGGCGGGGAGCGGTAGGACTTGCCCAGCTTGTGCCCGTTCGGCTGAGTGATCAGCGGCACATGCAGATAGCGTGGTTGTGGCAGGCCCAACAATTCCTGGAGATAGAGCTGACGAGGCGTGGAGTCCAGCAAGTCAGCGCCCCGCACAATGTCGGTGATGCCTTGCCAGCCATCGTCGAGGATGACCGCCAGCTGGTAGGCGTAAAGGCCATCACGGCGTCGAATCACGAAATCGCCGACATCACGGCCCAAGTGCTGGCGAAAGGTCCCCTGAACCCGATCTTCGAAACGGTATTCCAGCTCCGGGACGCGAATACGGATCGCGGCGTTTTCAGGCGAGTGGCCCGCATTGCGGCAAAAACCGGGGTAGATGCCCTGGAAATCTTCCAGCTGCTTACGTGAACAGGTGCAGGCGTACGCAAGCCCATAGCTGAACCAGCGGTTGATGATGTCCTGATAGGCGTCGTGACGATCGCTTTGCCTCACACATTCGCCATCCCACTCAAAGCCGTAGGTTTCCAGTGTATTGAGGATGGCGGCTTGTGCACCCGGTTCTTCCCGTGGCGGGTCCAGGTCTTCCATGCGCATCAACCACTGGCCACCGGCGGAGCGGGCATCGAGATACGACGCCAGCGCGGCGACTAGCGAGCCGAAGTGCAGATAACCGCTGGGGGTTGGCGCAAAGCGCCCTATATAAGAAGGGGATTTCATGGGGGATGATGGTACTGGAAATGATATGTACGAAAAACCGGATGATGCTTCGGTTCGTGTAGGACACCGCTGCCGGTGAACGATGCTCTGGCCGTGTGGGAGCGAATTCATTCGCGAAATAGATCAGGCGATGAAGATGCATCGCTCCTGTCGGCGTTTTCGCGAATGAATTCGCTCCCACAGGTGCGTGTGTGTTGTCTGGATCAACGCTGCTGCCGGAAAGCCGTGCGTCTACTGCGGTGATGGCCCTGTCCATAAACAACAAAAGACGCCGAAGCGTCTTTTGTCTTACTCGAAAAGCAGGATCATTTACCGATCTGTTTTTCTTTGATTTCTGCCAGCGTCTTGCAGTCGATGCACAGGTCGGCAGTCGGGCGGGCTTCCAGACGGCGCAAGCCAATCTCGATGCCGCAGGATTCGCACCAACCGTATTCTTCGTCTTCGATCAGTTGCAGCGTTTTGTCGATCTTCTTGATCAACTTGCGCTCACGGTCACGAGCACGAAGTTCCAGCGCGAATTCCTCTTCCTGACTTGCACGGTCAGCAGGGTCAGGAAAGTTAGCCGCTTCGTCCTTCATGTGATCAACAGTACGGTCGACTTCCTGCATCAAGTCCTGTTTCCACTTGTTCAGGATCTTGGTGAAGTGAGCACGCATGGGCTTGCCCATGTACTCCTCGTCCTTCGTCGGGACGTAAGGTTCGAACCCGCTAATCGTTTGTGTGCTTTTTTGCTTTTCTTCGGTGGGCATGAACGGACCGCCTCTCACTCTTCTAAGCCATTGCGCAGGGTAAAGATCCATCGCCGACACCTGCCGGCCCTGCGGCTGCAAGCGGGCGAACTTACCAGATCGTATCGGAGCGCGCTACTCCCGGTTGTCGAGCATGGCCCGGCAACGCGCCCGTGAACTATGACCACGGCCAAAGCGCCCGGTTTTATATTATTTTGCAGTGCCATCAGTCTAGCCCCTCCTGCGACATCATTCGTTTTTGCGGATCACCGGCATCAATCGTGCGCCGAACGATAAATCTGTAGCGGCGAAAGCGGTTGGGTAGAATCGGCCGATCGTTTCCGACACTGCTATTAAAGGAAGACTCATGCCTCAGCCTTACAGTGCGCGCAGTCGCGCCATCGAACCTTTTCATGTCATGGCGCTGCTGGCCCGTGCCAATGAATTGCAGGCGGCGGGGCACGACGTCATCCACCTGGAAATCGGCGAGCCGGATTTCACCACCGCTGAGCCCATCATCAAGGCCGGTCAAGCAGCGTTGGCAGCCGGAAAAACCCGCTACACCGCCGCTCGCGGCTTGCCGGAACTGCGCGAGGCGATCTCGGGTTTCTACCAACAGCGCTACGGTCTGAGCATTGATCCGGGGCGGATTCTGATCACGCCGGGAGGCTCCGGTGCGTTGCTGTTGGCGACGGGTCTGTTGGTCGATCCCGGCAAACACTGGCTGCTCGCCGACCCAGGTTATCCGTGCAATCGGCACTTCCTGAGACTGGTGGAAGGTGCCGCGCAACTGGTGCCGGTTGGACCCGACGTACGTTACCAGTTGACCCCCGATCTGATCGCTCAACACTGGAATCAGGACAGCGTTGGCGCCTTGGTCGCGTCGCCCGCTAACCCGACCGGCACGCTGTTGCATCGGGACGAACTGGCGGCGCTGTCGGCTTCGCTCAAGGCCCACGACGGTCATTTGGTGGTGGACGAGATTTATCACGGCCTAACCTACGGCACCGACGCGGCCAGCGTGCTCGAAGTGGATAACGATGCGTTCGTGCTGAATAGTTTTTCAAAGTATTTCGGCATGACCGGTTGGCGCCTCGGCTGGCTGGTTGCACCCGAGGCGGCGGTCGGTGATCTGGAGAAGCTGGCGCAGAACCTTTACATCAGCGCGCCGAGCATGGCGCAAAGTGCGGCGCTTGCCTGCTTCGAGCCGCAAACCCTGGAAATCCTCGAACAGCGTCGCGCCGAGTTCGGCAAACGCCGGGATTTTTTGCTGCCCGCGCTGCGTGAGCTGGGCTTCAATATCGCCGTCGAGCCGGAGGGCGCCTTCTATTTGTATGCGGACATCAGCGCTTTCGGCGGTGATGCGTTCGCATTCTGCCGACATTTTCTTGAAACCGAGCACGTTGCCTTCACGCCAGGCCTGGACTTCGGTCGTCATCAGGCGGGGCATCACGTGCGTTTCGCTTACACCCAAAGCCTGCCGCGCTTACAAGAAGCGGTTGAGCGTATCGGTCGTGGGCTGCGGAGCTGGCAAAGCTGATGCGCTTTTCTCCCGAACTCGAAGAAGGACGCCTGCTGCAGCGCTACAAGCGGTTTCTGGCCGACATCGAAACGGCCAGCGGTGAGCGCCTGACCATCCATTGCCCCAACACCGGCTCGATGTTCAATTGCATGATGCCGGGTGGGCGCGTCTGGTTCAGCCGCTCCACCGACCCGAAACGCAAGCTGCCCGGCACGTGGGAAATCAGCGAAACGCCGCAAGGCCGATTCGCTTGTGTCAATACTGGCCGCGCCAACAAGCTGGTCGAAGAGGCGCTGCTGGCGGGTGTGATCACCGAGCTGAACGGCTTCACGGCGCTCAAGCGGGAAGTGCCGTATGGGCAGGAAAACAGCCGCGTCGATTTTCGCCTCGACTACCCGGCAGGCCCGCTGTTTCTGGAAGTGAAGAGCGTCACCCTGGGTTTCGACGACAGTGCTGTCGCCGCCTTTCCCGATGCCGTTACTCAGCGCGGCGCGAAACATTTGCGTGAATTGGCAGCGTTGGCGCGGGAGGGCGTGCGCGCGGTGCTGCTGTATTGCGTCAATTTGACGGGCATCGAGGCCGTTCGACCTGCGGAAGAAATCGACGCTGCCTACGCCGAAGCGCTCAGAGATGCCGTCGCCGCAGGTGTCGAAGTACTGGCGTATGGCGTGCAGCTGACACCTGAAGAGGTGCGGGTTGATCGGCGGCTTGAGATTCACCTGACCCAAAAGCGTCCGGTCAGTCCTGAATGGGCAGATTGATCCAGACTCCCTGAGCATCTTCGCGAGTTTCAACGGTGCTCAGGAATTTGCCCTCGCAGGGACCCGCGATGCATTCGCCGCTTTCGATCAGAAACAGCGCGCCGTGCGTTGCGCATTGAATCAGGCTGGCGCTGGCGTCGAGGAACTGATCGGGGTGCCATTCCAGCGGCACATTCCGATGGGGGCAGCGGTTCTGGTAGGTGTAGACCTGCCCCGCGCGTCGCACCGCCAGCAACCGAACGCCATCAACGTCGAAACCCCGGCTCATGCCTTCACGAAGATCGGTTTTTTCACACAGGTATTTCAGCGGAGTCTCCTTGCTGCTTGACGGGTAAATGCAAATAATTATCAAATTGCCCGGCTGTTGTAAGCGGCTCAGTTTGACAGCTCCGCCATTGACGCGTCGATCCAACTGATCGCCTTTCCAGCGGATTCAGCTGACGCGCTTCTTCTATATAAAGGACTCCTCCCCCATGCGTTTTCTCGCCAAGCTGGCTGGCATCCTGATCGGGCTCTCATTCACTCACGTGGTATCGGCAGACACGCAGCGCTGGGTCAGCGCGGGCGGCGCGCTGACCGAGTGGGTCGTGGCGCTGGGGGGTGAGGCGAACCTGGTGGGCATCGACAGTACCAGTCAGCACCCGCCGTCCATCAAATCGCTGCCGAGTATTGGCTACCAACGACAGTTGTCGTCTGAAGGCATCCTCAGTCTGCGTCCGAATGTTCTGGTGGGAACGGAAGAAATGGGGCCGCCTCCCGTGCTGGATCAATTGCGTGCAGCGGGAGTGAAGGTCGAGGTGTTTTCCGCCGGTGCTGACGTGAGTGCGCTTCAAAGCAACCTGCGAAAGCTGGGGGTCTTGCTCGACAAACAGGTGCAGGCGAATGAACTGAGCGAGCAGTATGCAAAGCGTCTGGACGTCCAGCAAAACTGGGTGGCTCGGGCGCAGCAGCATCAACCTGTGCCAGGCGTGTTGCTGTTGGTCAGCCATGCGGGCGCCGCGCCGATGGTGGCGGGAACGGGGACGGTCGGGGACTGGCTGATCAAACAGGCAGGCGGTCGGAATCTGGCGACCCATGCGGGCTACAAGGTTTTTTCTGCAGAAGCGATGGCTGGACTCAGCCCTGACGTGTTGGTGTTCACAGACCGCGCGCAAAACGGCGCGTCGTCTCGGGAGGCGCTGCTTCGGGAAAACCCGCTGTTAGGCGCTACCCGTGCCGTTCAGCAGAATCGCCTGATTGAAGTGGACCCGACGTTGCTGGTGGGCGGTCTGGGGCCACGCCTTCCCGAGGCAATGCAGACCCTCGGCAAAGCGTTTTACACCACGGATACCGACCTCAAGGCCAAGGTCTCGCCCGCTCAATGAGGGTCATTCTGCAACCCCGCGCGTTGTTCGTCGCCCTGAGCGTCGTCTGTGTGGTAGCGATATGGCTGTCTCTCTCGCTCGGGCCGATCAGCCTGCCACTCATGGACACCCTGCGTGCCGGGTTACGCCTGTTGGGCTTTCCCGTGGAGGGCGAGAATCTGCAACAGGCCGAACTGATCCTCGGTCAGATTCGCGTGCCCCGGACCTTGCTGGGCCTGGCAGTGGGGGCGGTGCTGGCACTGTCAGGCGTGGCCATGCAGGGCCTGTTTCGCAACCCACTGGCCGACCCCGGTTTGGTCGGCGTGTCCAGCGGTGCCGCGTTGGGAGCAGCGGTCGCGATCGTCGCGGGTGCGTCACTGGGCGGTTTACCGGAAGCACTCGCCCCTTATCTGTTGTCGATCTGTGCCTTCGCAGGTGGACTTATCGTGACAGGTATCGTCTATCGCCTCGGTCGTCGGGACGGTCAGACCAGCGTCGGCGTCATGCTGCTGGCAGGTGTGGCAATGACCGCGCTGGCCGGCTCGATCATCGGTCTGTTCACCTATCTGGCAGATGACGCGGCATTGCGCACTCTGACGTTCTGGAACCTGGGCACGCTCAACGGTGCAAGTTACGCGAGGCTATGGCCGTTGCTGCTGGTCTGTGGGCTCGTCATCGCCTGGCTGCCGCGCCGGGCAAAAGCCTTGAATGCGCTGCTGCTCGGGGAGTCGGAAGCCCGTCATTTGGGGATCGAGGTCGAACGGCTGAAGCGCGAGCTCATCCTCTGCATCGCGCTAGGGGTGGGCGCCGCCGTCGCTGCAGCTGGCCTCATTGGTTTCGTCGGGTTGATCGTGCCGCATCTGGTGCGGCTGATCGCGGGGCCTGATCATCGGGTCGTACTGCCCGCGTCGGCGCTCGCAGGGGCAAGTCTCTTGTTGCTCGCCGACGTGTTTGCCCGTCTGGTGCTGGCACCGGCTGAATTGCCGATTGGTATCGTGACCGTTTTCATCGGGGCACCGTTCTTTCTGTTTCTGCTGGTGAGAGGGCGCGCCTGATGATGAGAGCCGAAAATATCAGCGTGCATCGCGATGGAAAATGCGTGTTGGCCGATGTTGATTTGACGATCAAGCCCGGCGAAATGCTAGGCGTACTGGGACCCAACGGTGCAGGGAAAAGCACATTGCTCAGCGCACTGTGCGGCGAGCTGAAAACGACGCAGGGGCAACTGTGGCTCGATGATCAGCCATTGTCGTACTGGACGGGACAGCAGCGCGCTCGGCGTCTGGCGGTATTGCCGCAAAGTTCGACGCTGAGCTTTGCGTTCAGTGTTCGGGATGTGGTGGCCATGGGCCGATTGCCTCATGACACCGGCCGGCAACGGGATGCCGAAATTGTTCGGGGTTCTCTCGAAGCCGCCGACGCCTTGCACCTGATGGATCGCAGTTACCTTGCCCTGTCCGGAGGTGAACGTCAGCGGGTGCATTTATCTCGGGTGCTGGCGCAGTTATGGCCCGGAGAGGGAGGGCAAACGTTGTTGCTGGATGAGCCGACCTCAATGCTCGACCCGTTGCATCAGCACACCACGTTGCAGGCCGTGCGCGGATTCGCGGATCGCGGTGGCGCGGTGATGGTGATCCTGCATGACCTCAACCTGGCTGCACGTTATTGCGACAGATTGTTAATGCTCGAATCAGGTCGCCCTTTTGCTCTGGGCACTCCGGACGAGGTGCTGGTGCCGGACGCATTGAGGGCAGTGTTTGGCCTTGAGGTCTTGGTGCAACGGCACCCCGAACGTGGGCACCCACTGATCATCGCTCGATGACGTGTAGCCTTACGATCCCACTTCTTTTGAAGGCAATTTCCTTAAGATATTTCTGATAGTCGCGTAGGTCCGCTCTCTGGCACGCGCATGGCCGTTCACGCGGCCTTCGACTGGATTATCGTCGCTACCTGGAGTTCGCAGGTTGTCGAGGAGTGCGTGATGGATCGGGTGTATGAGAGTGACGAAGCCGTTGCTCAGAAAGCGATAGGCCTGCTGGAACTGACGTCGTTGAATATCGATGACACGACGGAACGCATCGTCGCGTTGTGTGAACGGGCGCTGACGCCTGTAGGGAATGTTGCCGCTGTCTCCGTGCTGCCTCGATTTGCCGGGCTGGCACGACGGACGCTCGACAGCCTGCTGGCGCGGGAAGTCAAAGTCGTGGCAGCGGTCAACTTCCCGAATGGCGGCGCTTCGGTCAGTGCTGTCGAGTCGGAAACACATTCAGCCATGCTCACCGGCGCCGACGAGATCGATCTGGTGTACCCCTTCCACGCCCAATTGAGTGGTGACAAAACGGTCGGGGCCGAGATGATCGCTGCGTGCAGGGCCAAGTGTGGGCAACGTGGATTGCTGACGATTACGTTGGAGACCGGCGTTTTGCGTGATCCGCAAATCATCCATCAGGTGTGTCGCACGGCTATTCGAGAGGGGGCGTCATTCCTTAAGACGAGCACCGGCAAGCAGGCAGCGGGCACCACGTCGCAAGCCGCCCGGATACTCATCGAAGCCATTGCCGAGATGGGCGCACAGGTGGGATTCAAGGCGTCCGGAAATGTTCGTACGCTTGAAGAGGCTCGGACATATCTGGATGTCGTTCAACGGAAGTTTGGCCCGTTCTGGGCTGAGCCCACACGAGTTCGGCTGAGTGGCGCAAGCCTGCTGGATGATCTTTTGGCGTACCTGGGGGTCCGGTCTTGAAAGGCTGGGCAACACGAGTCGTCGGCCACGAACGGCCCAAACGGATGGCAAAAAAAGACCCGGCAAAAAGCCGGGTCAAAAACCGTGATTAGCCTGATGAGGAGATAATCTGAGAGTCCGAACCAAGGAGCCTTTCAGGTTACCAGCCAGTCTCGCGACCGGATGTGATAATCATAGTGATTCTCATTTGTAAGTCAACAGGCAATCTCAAACAATTTTCAGGTTTGGCAATCTGCGTTCTTCGGATTGGGGCAGAGTCTGCTCAGTTCTCCATCCAGCCGGGCTTTGTCTGCTTGGGTGAGATCACGCCAATCCAGGTCGTTCAGTGCGCCTGCAATGTAGTACAGCAGGGCTTTGGACGTTCGAAAGTCGCGGGCTTTGACAGCTCTGTAGGCGAGGATGGGGCCGAGTCGGCGAAGGTCGGCAGCGTTGTGAATGCCCGCGGCGTGTAGCCATTGGGCGGAGGTTTTGCCCAGATTTTTCATCTGTAGCAGCTCGTCTTCCATGATGCCTCCTGCGGGTGTCGCTCCGTGTGTACAGCTCCCTTTGGGTACCTCCTGGTCTTGTAAAAACTGCAGATGCAAGACATGGAATGAGTGTAGATCCACTCAGCGCGTTGCTCGAATCGGGCGAGCGAAATTCGCGGTTCAGCCGCCGAACGGTAGCGTGAGGTGACAGTGCGCCAGCGCGGGCCCGGCATGTCTGTGCATGCAGGGCAGGGACAGGTGAGTCGTTTGAAGCGTGCCGAATGTGTCAGCGAGTGCGATACCGCAGGCGAGTACCAAAGTTGACAGACATCAGTATCTCGTCAGCGCTCAATTCGGCGGGGAAATAAGCGCCTGAGATTTGTGCGTGGGCAATGCTGGCGCCTTCCAGCGACGCAGTGCGGAAATCGACACCGCGCAAATCTGCGGAACGGAAGTAGGCGTCGCTGAAGTCGATTTCCTCGGCGTTGAGTTCACGCAAATCCAGCCCACGGAAATCACCGCCCGCGAGGTCGATAGGACCGCCTTTCGGGCGTTGAAGGTTAAAGGCATTGACATCATCTTTCCGCAGAAGCGCGAAAAGCGGCGAGTCGAGCTGCTTGGGCTGGTTCATGTTGGCGTCACCTTGTTGGAATTCTGACGCCATTATAATGCCACTATCATCGAGCCGTGAAGTGACAGACTTCACGATTCGATGACTGGTGGCTCGGCGGCTTACAAGCCCGGCAGGTATTGGCGGATGTCATCCACCAACTTATCCAGATCACCACTCAGGTTGGTTTCGACGTGGCGACTACGAAGCGTTTCGTCGGCGGTCAATGGCTCACGATTCGCCAACTGAGCCTCAATGATTTCCATCGTTGCGTCGGAAGGGTCGCTGTTCTGTGCCTGACGTTGCGCGAGCCAGCCCTGAATGACGGCTTTCGGTGCGGCGCAGTCGAGGATCAGGAACGGCGCGCCGGTGGCTTCGGCCACTTTTGCGGTTGCCTGGCGTTGGTCGAGTTTGAGGAACGTGGCATCGATCACTACCGGGAAGCCTGCATGCAGGACGACCGCAGCCAGTTCGTTCAAACGCTGGTAGGTCTTTCTGCTGACATCTGCCGAATACAGATCCTGGCTGTCGCCGAAGAGGCGTTTGCGCTCCACGTCCGAACGCAGGCGAACGGCGCCGAGCGCTTCGACCAGGCGCATCGCCACGTGGCTTTTGCCGACGGCCGAAACGCCGTGAGTGATGGCCAGGAAGTTCGACGGGATCGCGCTGTAGCTTTCCGCCAGATTGGCGTAGTTGCGGTACTGGCGCAGGGTAGTGGCGCGCTGCACATGATCGGCATCCGCAGACAGGCTGAACAGAGCCACTTTCGCCCGAACGAGTGCGCGGTATGCCTTGTAGAAATTAAGCAGCTCCAGACCTTCGTAATCGCCGGTGTGTTCGAGGTACTGGCTGATGAGGCGACGTGACAGGCTTTTCAGACCTCGATCTTCCAGGTCCATGGCGAGGAAACCGATGTCGGCATATACGTCGGTCATGCGGAACGGTTCGTTGAATTCGATGCAGTCGAAGATCACGACCTTGCCGTCGATCAACGTGATGTTGCCGAGGTGAATGTCGCCATGGCATTCGCGGATGAAACCGTCGGTCTTGCGGCGGCCCATCAACGGCTTCAGACGCTCGTAGCTGGCATTCGCCCAGGCTTCCAGTGCATTCAATTGAATGAGGTCAGCTTTCTCGGTGAGAAACGGCAGGATCTGTTCGAAGTTCTGAGTGACGGGGGCCATCGCATATTCAGGCGACCCCAGCGGGTTTTCCGACAGCACACGGGGGGTGCTCATGTGGAACTCGGCGATCTGGCGAGCGATGTCGTCAATGTGTGCCGTCGTCAGTTCGCCCTTGGCCTGCAGGGTGCTGAGCAGGCCATCCTGCGGGAATTGGCGGATCTTCAAGGCGAATTCGATAGCTTCACCTTCGCCGCCCAATTGCGGCGCGTCGGCGGTCCCGGTGATGGGTAACACGTCCAGATACAAATCATTGGTCAGGCGTTGATTGAGCTTCAGCTCCTGTTGGCAGAAGTGTTCGCGCGCCGACAGAGTGGTGAAATCGAGGAAACCGAAATTCATCGGTTTCTTGATCTTGTAAACGTAGGGGCCAGTGAGCAGCACCCAGGAAATATGCGTCTCGATGACCTGAAATTGCTCCACAGGGTGGGGGAACAGGGCAGGATTTTGAAGCGCGGCAATCAGTGTCTGGCTCACGGACGATCCTTGAAAGATGATAAGTCGAAAATGATGTGACTAAAGGTGGCCATTATGGCCGCTCGGCGCATTGCTGCAAACCGCCGCGAGGGTGGTCTGCCGGTGGCTTTGAAAGTGCGTATAATCCGCCGCCATGACTCGATCCCGCGCTTCGAAAAAATCCCCCAAACCCACCAACAGCCGCTTGCGCAGCCTGTTGGGCTGGGCTCTGAAACTCAGTCTTGTCGGGCTGGTGGTGCTTGCCTGCTTCGCTGTTTATCTCGATTCCATCGTTCAGGAAAAATTCTCCGGCAAGCGCTGGACGATCCCGGCCAAGGTTTACGCCCGTCCGCTGGAGCTGTTCGTCGGCCAGAAATTGTCTCGCGACGATTTCCTGATCGAGCTTGATGCCTTGGGCTACCGGCGCGAAAGCGTCGCCAATGGTCCGGGCGCTGCGTCGGTCAATGGCAATAACGTCGATCTGAATACCCGTGGTTTTCAGTTTTATGAAGGTGCGGACCCTGCACAGCAGATTCACGTGCGATTCTATGGCGATTATGTCGCCGACCTGACCGCTGCCAACGGCTCCAAGCTGGCCGTGGCACGGCTCGAGCCACTGTTGATCGGCGGCCTGTACCCGAAAAACCTCGAAGACCGGATCTTGATCAAGCTCGATCAGGCGCCGCCTTATCTGCTCGATACCTTGGTGACGGTGGAAGACCGGGATTTCTACCACCACTTCGGTGTGTCGCCCAAGTCCATCGCCCGCGCGTTCTGGGTCAATGCCTCGGCAGGACAGATGCGCCAGGGTGGCTCGACGCTGACGCAACAGTTGGTCAAGAACTTCTACCTGACCAACGAACGCAGCATCACCCGCAAGCTGACCGAAGCGATGATGGCGATCCTGTTGGAGATCCATTACAGCAAGCAGGAAATTCTCGAGGCGTACCTCAACGAAGTCTTCGTCGGTCAGGATGGCCAGCGCGCGGTGCACGGTTTCGGCCTCGCCAGTCAGTATTTCTTCAGCCAGCCGCTGTCGGAGCTGAAGCTGCATCAGGTCGCGTTGCTGGTAGGGTTAGTCAAAGGTCCTTCCTATTACAACCCGCGCCGCAACCCGGATCGTGCGCTGGAGCGCCGTAATCTGGTGCTCGACCTGCTTGAGCAGCAGGGTGTCGCGTCTGCCGAAGCCGTCGCTGCTGCGAAGAAAATGCCACTGGGTGTGACCAAAAACGGCTCGCTGGCCGACAGCTCGTTCCCGGACTTCCTCGATCTGGTCAAACGCCAGTTGCGTCAGGACTACCGTGACGAAGACTTGACCGAAGAAGGCCTGCGCATTTTCACCAGTTTCGACCCGATTCTGCAGATGAAGTCCGAGGCCGCCGTTCGCGAGAGCTTCGCCAGGATTTCGGGCCGCAAGGGCGCGGACGACATGGAAACGGCGATGGTCGTGACCAACCCGGAAACGGGCGAAGTGCAAGCGCTGATCGGCAGTCGTCAGGCCGGGTTCGCGGGTTTCAACCGCGCACTGGACGCCGTTCGCCCGATTGGCTCGCTGGTCAAACCAGCGATTTACCTGACCGCGCTCGAACGTCCGCAGCAATACACACTGACCAGTTGGGTGCCTGACGAGCCGTTTCAGGTCAAGGGTGCAGACGGCCAGATATGGAAGCCGCAGAACTTCGACCATAAGGCTCACGGCAACATTTTCCTGTATCAGGGGTTGGCGCATTCCTACAACCTGTCCAGCGCCAAGCTGGGTCTGGACCTGGGCGTGCCGAATGTCTTCAAGACCCTGACCAAATTGGGTGTCACCCGCGACTGGCCGGCGTTCCCGTCGATGTTGCTAGGGGCGGGCGCCTTGAGTCCAATCGAAGTGGCGACGATGTACCAGACCATCGCCAGCGGAGGGTTCAATACGCCGTTGCGCGGCATCCGCAGTGTCCTGACAGCCGAGGGCGAGCCGCTCAAGCGTTATCCGTTTCAGATCCAGCAGCGTTTCGATCCCGGCTCCATTTATCTGCTGCAAAATGCCATGCAGCGCGTGATGCGCGAAGGCACGGGCAAGTCGGTGTACAACGTGTTGCCGAGTACGCTGAACCTGGCGGGCAAGTCAGGGACGACCAACGATTCCCGTGACAGCTGGTTCGCCGGTTTCAGTCAGGATCTGCTGGCGATTGTCTGGATGGGCCGCGATGACAACGGCAAGACGCCATTCACCGGTGCTACCGGTGCATTGCAGATATGGACCAGTTTCATGAAAAAGGCCGACCCGCTCCCGCTGGACATGGCCATGCCGGACAACGTGGTACAGGCGTGGGTCAACGCATCTACTGGCCAAGGCACCGATGCCAGCTGCCCGGGTGCCGTGCAGATGCCGTATATTCGTGGCAGTGAGCCGCAACCAGGCCCAACGTGCGGCGGGCCGACAGCGCCTGCCGAATCGGTGATGGACTGGGTCAAAGGCTGGTTGAACTAAGCGAAGAGGATGTGAAGTGAACAAGTGGTGGATTCCGGCTTTAACGGCTCTGGCTTTGCTCAATGGTTGCGCGACTCAAACGCGCGGCAATATCCCGGTGGTGGACTCGGGTTCCCGTGTGTCCAACAGCGAGCGAGTCTCAGCCAATCGCAATGCGGCGTATCGCGCTCCAGTGCAGGCCCCGACGCAAACGCAGTCGATCCAAGAGGATTCCGGCGTGACGGTGATGGTGCCGGGCGGTGCCAACGCCAGCGCCGCGCCGATTTCGACGTTTGTCCCGCCAACGTCGGCGCCGATCAATTCGGCACCGATCGACACGTCTCCCGTCAATCAGGCGCCCATCAACACCGCGCCGGTTAACAACACCTACACCGCGCCGGCTGCAACCAGTAACACCTACAACATGCCGTCGTCCGCGCCCACCGGCATTCCGTCGGCGTCCAGCGGTGGCTTGTCAGCGGATGAGCAACTGGACGGCCCGGTTCTCGCGCTGCTGACCACCGCTCAGCAACAGCAAAGCAGCGGTGACCTGAACGGCGCGTCGTCGAGTCTGGAGCGCGCTCAGCGCGTTGCCCCTCGCGAACCGCAAGTGCTTTACAAATTGGCGCAGGTTCGTCTGGCCCAGGGGGACGCGCCTCAGGCGGAACAGCTGGCTCGCCGTGGCCTGACCTATGCGAATGGTCGTGCGAGTTTGCAGGCCAGTCTTTGGGGATTGATCGCTCAAGCACGTGAGAAGCAAGGCGACGCAGCGGGTGCCGCGCTGGCCCGGCAGAAGGCCAATGGATAAACGCTTCCCGAAGATCGCCGATCAGTTGTTGCTGATCGAGCGCGAATTGCGTGTGCTGGGATGGTGGAAAGAAATGCCGCCCAGCGACGAGGCGTTATCGAGCCGCGAGCCGTTCTGTGTCGATACACTGGATTTCGATCAGTGGCTGCAATGGATTTTCCTGCCGCGAATGAAGGTCATTCTGGAGCAGGACCTCGCACTGCCAAACGCTTCGGGCATTCTGGAGATGGCGCAGATGGTTTACGCCAGCCGTGCTCAGGAAGCGCGAAACCTGCAAGCGCTGCTGGCGCAATTCGACCGACTGATCACCGAGTCGGTCTGACGCTCAATTACACGTGTCGTCGATGGATTTCTTGACCTCGGCGATACGTGCCTGGCGCTCTTCTTCAGTGAAGCGCCTGAACTCACCGTTCACTTCCTCACGCACCCGCGGGTTGTTCTGCAACTGAGCCAGGTTGGTGCGCTGTGTCTCGCAGTATTCCTTGCGCTTGGCTTCCTGAGCCGCGATTTGTTTCTTGACCTTCGCGTCGACCGTTTGCTGTTCTTGCGAGGGCTGGTTGCCAACGGGGGACGGGGGTGGTGGCGTCACGGCTTTTTGCGTTTCGAGTTCCTGGGCGGATTGCCCGACCGGAGGCTGCGCATCAAAGTGCGTCACGCCCTGTGCGTCGACCCATTTATAGATCTGGGCGGCCTGACTGGCGGTCGAACCGGCTGCCAGCGTCAGTGTGGCGGCAAGAATCATCCAGCGCATACTGCTTCCTTAGAACTTCGTTTGCTGTACGGGTGAAACCTACCACAAGCCGACCGCAACGACCTCATTCGGTGCTTTTTCATAGGCTGTGAGTGAAGAAAGCGCATCGATGACTTGACTTGAGAGGGACGAATCAGAACAATCCAAAGTTCGCTGTAGAGGGACTGCCAGAAGCAGACCGTCTCGGTAGATCATGAGGCGCACACCCGCGTCGACCTGTTACACCCGCAACGCGTTACCTCGCGCTGGGTGGGATGACCCCGAAACACTTAGGGGAGCTCCCAATACTTGCTCAGTCAGTGCTGACGTAGTCGGCGACCACCGTCGCTCATGCTCTGCTGGCAGTAAACCTATTAAGACCCGTCTTCTCCTGTGTGGACGGTATTCTGGCGTTTTAGAGGTGAACAACGTGGAGCTTTTATCTGGCGCTGAAATGGTCGTCCGCTTTTTGCGTGACGAAGGCGTTGAGCATATCTATGGGTACCCCGGCGGTGCCCTCCTGCATATTTACGACGCGCTGTTCAAAGAACCGGCCGTGAGCCATATCCTCGTTCGTCACGAACAGGCTGCCACTCACATGGCCGACGGTTATGCACGTGCGACCGGCAAAGCTGGCGTTGTATTGGTGACCTCGGGTCCGGGTGCGACCAACGCCATCACCGGTATCGCGACCGCCTACATGGACTCCATCCCGATGGTCGTCCTGTCGGGCCAGGTCCCGAGCACCATGGTCGGCACCGACGCGTTCCAGGAAACCGACATGATCGGTATCTCCCGGCCGATCGTGAAGCACAGCTTCATGATCAAGCACCCGTCCGAAATCCCGGAAGTCCTGAAAAAGGCTTTCTACCTCGCGCAGTCCGGTCGTCCTGGTCCTGTCGTGGTCGATATCCCGAAAGACATGACCAACCCGGCCGAGAAGTTCGAATACGTTTTCCCGAAAAAAGCCAAGCTGCGTTCCTACAGCCCGGCGGTTCGCGGGCACTCGGGTCAGATTCGCAAGGCCGTGGAAATGCTCCTCGCGGGCAAGCGTCCGATCATCTACGCCGGTGGCGGTGTGGTCATGGGTAACGGTTCTGCGCCGCTGACCGAGCTGGCGCAACTGCTGAACGCGCCTGTGACCAACACGCTGATGGGCCTCGGTTCGTACCCGGGCACGGACCGTCAGTTCGTCGGCATGCTCGGCATGCACGGCAGCTACACCGCCAACCTGGCGATGCACCACTCTGATGTGATCCTGGCCGTCGGTGCACGCTTCGATGACCGTGTCATTAACGGCGCTTCGCGTTTCTGCCCGGGCGCCAAGATCATCCACATCGACATCGATCCGGCGTCGATCTCCAAGACCATCAAGGCCGACGTGCCAATCGTTGGACCTGTGGAGAGCGTGCTGACCGAAATGGTCGCGACCCTCAAGGAAATCGGCGAGACCCCTAACAAGGAATCGGTGGCGACCTGGTGGAAGCAGATCGATGAGTGGCGTGCCGGCGGCGACCTGTTCCCGTACAACCGCGGCGATGGAAGCCTGATCAAGCCGCAGACCGTGATCGAAACCCTGTGCGAAGTCACCAAAGGGGACGCTTACGTGTCCTCTGACGTGGGTCAGCACCAGATGTTCGCGGCGCAGTATTACCGCTTCAACAAGCCTAACCGTTGGATCAACTCCGGTGGTCTGGGCACCATGGGCTTCGGTCTTCCGGCCGCCATGGGCGTTGCGCTGAGCTTCCCGGATGCGCACGTTGCCTGCGTCACGGGCGAAGGCAGCATCCAGATGAACATCCAGGAGCTGTCGACCTGCCTGCAGTACAACCTGCCGGTCAAGATCATCCTGCTTAACAACGGCGTGCTCGGCATGGTCCGTCAGTGGCAGGACATGAGCTACAGCGGCCGTCACTCGCACTCCTACATGGAGTCGCTGCCTGACTTCGTGAAGCTGGTCGAAGCCTACGGTCATGTCGGCATGAAGATCACCGATCTCAAAGACTTGAAGCCGAAGATGGAAGAAGCGTTCGCCATGAAGGATCGTCTGGTGTTCCTCGACATCCAGGTCGACGTTGCCGAGCACGTCTATCCGATGCAAATCAGAGACGGCTCGATGCGCGACATGTGGCTGAGCAAGACGGAGCGTACCTAATATGCGGCACATCATTTCGCTATTGCTGGAAAACGAACCGGGTGCCTTGTCTCGCGTCGTTGGCCTGTTTTCGCAGCGCAACTACAACATCGAAAGCCTGACCGTGGCGCCAACCGAAGACCCGACCCTGTCGCGTCTGACGCTGACCACCGTCGGCCATGATGAGGTGATCGAGCAGATCACCAAAAACCTCAACAAGCTGGTTGAAGTGGTCAAACTGGTCGATCTGTCGGAAAGTGCTCACATCGAGCGCGAACTGATGCTGATCAAGGTCAAGGCCACTGGCGCCCAGCGCGCCGAGATCAAGCGCACCACGGACATTTTCCGTGGCCAGATCGTTGATGTTTCCAGCAGTGTCTACACCGTGCAGCTGACAGGGACGAGCGACAAACTGGATAGCTTTATTCAGGCCATTGGCACCACCGCCATCCTGGAAACCGTACGCAGCGGCGTCACGGGCATTGCCCGCGGCGACAAAGTGCTGAGCATCTAACCTACATACATTTAGCGAATGGCCTGAACAGCCAAGATAACAGGGGAATTTCATGAAAGTTTATTACGACAAAGACTGCGACCTTTCGATCATCCAGGGCAAAAAAGTGGCCATCATCGGTTACGGTTCTCAAGGCCACGCTCAAGCGTGCAACCTGAAAGACTCCGGCGTTGACGTCACCGTTGGCCTGCGTAAAGGTTCGGCTACTGTCGCCAAGGCTGAGGCGCACGGCCTGAAAGTGACTGACGTTGCTTCCGCCGTCGCTGCTGCCGACCTGGTCATGATCCTGACCCCGGACGAGTTCCAGTCCTCGCTGTACAAGAACGAAATCGAGCCGAACATCAAGAAGGGCGCCACCCTGGCCTTCTCCCACGGTTTCGCGATTCACTACAACCAGGTCGTGCCACGCGCTGACCTGGACGTGATCATGATCGCGCCAAAAGCGCCAGGTCACACCGTTCGTACCGAATTCGTCAAGGGCGGCGGTATCCCTGACCTGATCGCTATCTACCAGGACGCTTCGGGCAACGCCAAGAACGTTGCGCTGTCCTACGCCTCGGGCGTTGGCGGTGGCCGTACCGGTATCATCGAAACCACATTCAAAGACGAAACCGAAACTGACCTGTTCGGCGAACAAGCCGTACTGTGCGGCGGTACCGTTGAGCTGGTCAAAGCCGGTTTCGAAACGCTGGTCGAAGCGGGCTACGCGCCAGAAATGGCTTACTTCGAGTGCCTGCACGAACTGAAACTGATCGTTGACCTCATGTACGAAGGCGGTATCGCCAACATGAACTACTCGATCTCCAACAACGCCGAGTACGGCGAGTACGTGACCGGCCCTGAAGTCATCAACGCCGAATCCCGTCAGGCTATGCGCAACGCTCTGAAGCGCATCCAGGACGGCGAATACGCGAAGATGTTCATCGCTGAAGGCGCGAGCAACTACCCATCGATGACTGCCAAGCGCCGTAACAACAAGGCCCACGGCATCGAAATCATCGGCGAGCAACTGCGTTCGATGATGCCTTGGATCGCCAAGAACAAAATCGTTGACCAGACCAAGAACTAAGTTTCTGTAGTCTGATTACGGTTTACGAAAAGCGCGGCCTTCGGGTCGCGCTTTTTCGTTATGGGGGCTCATCTGGTATAAAGCTGCATCGTTTGCTGGCGCAACGGCGCCACGAACACCTGTCGAAAATTCATAGCTGCAAGGTATTGTCCATGAGCGAACGTCCCGAAGAGCCGAATCAGGCCTCTGACGCCGAAAGCCTGCTACCGATCGATGAGCACATAGAAGAAGGGCACGATGCCGAAGGGCGCAAAGTCCGCCATCGTGGGATTTATCTGTTGCCCAACCTCTTCACCACCGCCAACCTGTTTGCCGGCTTCTACGCCATCATCAGTGCCATGAGTGCGCAAAGCGCGATGAGCGCAGGCGATGCGGCCGGGGCGAGCAAGTATTTCGCGTTTTCAGCCATCGCCATCTTCGTCGCTATGGTGCTCGACGGCCTTGATGGGCGCGTCGCGCGGATGACCAACACCCAGAGCGCATTTGGCGCTGAGTACGATTCCCTCTCAGACATGGTCGCTTTTGGCGTTGCCCCTGCGTTGTTGGCGTTCGGCTGGGCATTGGGCGACATGGGAAAAGTCGGCTGGATGGTCGCCTTTATCTATGTTGCCGGCGCGGCACTGCGTCTCGCGCGTTTCAACACACAAGTGGGCAAGGCTGACAAACGCTACTTTATTGGCTTGGCCAGTCCGGCTGCGGCGGGCGTCGTGGCCGGGACGGTATGGGCGTTCAGCGACTACGGCATCCAGGGCTCCAAGCTGTCGTTCCTTGTCGCGTTGTTGGTAGCGGCTGCCGGGATGCTTATGGTCAGCAACATCAAATACAACAGCTTCAAGGAGCTGGACCTCAAAGGTCGCGTGCCTTTCGTGGCAATCCTGGCGGTCGTGTTGGTGTTTGCGGTCGTGTTCAGTGATCCGCCACGCATCCTGCTGCTGATTTTCCTCGCCTATGCCGCGTCGGGTCCTGTTCAGTACCTGCTGCGCCTGCGTCGTCATAAATAGCACTATAGATTCATTTCACACCGCACTCCGCAGCCTATAAGGTTGAGCCATTCACCTTGGCTGCGGAGTTACCATGCTTATCAAGACACCTTCCGCGTCCGTCTGCAAAGAGTCGGATGTCACGCCCGAATCGGTCTATCTCTCACGTCGTGCGATGCTCGGCGCCTCACTGGCCGGGCTCGCGATCAGTACGTTGCCGTCATGGGCACAAGCTGCCGACGCCTCACAATACGCCGGGGTTGAGGCTGGAAATGCGCCCCATTGGTACAGTGACAAACTGCCTTCGACAAAATGGCAGGCGATAACGGTTCAGAACGAAGCCATTACGCCGTTCAAGGACGCCACGCATTACAACAATTTCTACGAGTTCGGCACCGACAAGGGGGACCCGGCTCAAAATGCAGGCTCGTTGAAGACCGAACCCTGGACTGTTGTAATCGACGGTGAGGTCGGAAAGCCGGGTCGTTATGCGCTCGAAGATTTCATCAAGCCTTATCAGTTGGAAGAGCGTATCTACCGTTTGCGCTGTGTAGAGGCGTGGTCGATGGTGATTCCGTGGATTGGCTTTCCTATTGCTGATTTGCTCAAGCAGGTCGAACCCTCGGCAAAAGCAAAGTACATCCGGTTCGAAACGCTGCAGGACCCCAAGACCATGCCAGGGCAACGGTCCGGTTTCGCGCTGATCGACTGGCCCTACGTAGAAGGGCTGCGACTGGATGAGGCGATGAATCCTTTGGCGATTCTTGCGGTAGGGATGTATGGCCGCGAACTGCCGAATCAGAATGGGGCGCCGCTACGGCTAGTGGTGCCGTGGAAGTATGGGTTCAAGAGCGTGAAGTCGATCGTGCGCATCAGTCTGGTCAGCGAGCAGCCGAAAACCACTTGGCAAAGCATCGCCGCCGATGAATACGGCTTCTACGCTAACGTCAATCCCACGGTCGATCACCCTCGTTGGACTCAGGCTCGTGAGCGACGACTGCCTAGTGGGTTGTTCAGCCCGAATATCCGGCCCACTGAAATGTTCAACGGTTATGGGGAAGACGTCGCCTCTCTTTATACAGGCATGGATTTGCGGAAGAACTATTGATGCGTTATCTGCTTTGGCGCTTCGCCGTCTTCGTTGCTGTCTGTATTCCTCCGATTTACTGGTTGAACCGGGCTTGGGTTCTGGACTTGGGGCCTGATCCCGGAAAGGCGCTGGTGGATCTTTTTGGTCTGGGCACGTTGGTGCTGCTGCTGATCACGCTGGCGATGACGCCGCTTCAGCGTGTGACCGGTTGGGCGGGGTGGGTGCATGTCCGTCGCCAACTCGGGTTGTGGTGTTTCACCTATGCGTTGTTGCACATGCTGGGGTATGGCTTCTTTATCTTGGGATTCGATTGGGCGCAGCTGAGCGTCGAGCTGGTCAAGCGACCCTACATTATCGTTGGCAGCCTGGCATTTCTGTGCCTGCTGACGCTGGCGATCACCTCTAATCGTTATAGCCAGCGTCGGCTGGGGGCGCGATGGAAGAAGCTGCACCGTTTGGCTTATCTGATTCTCGGGCTTGGATTACTGCACATGCTGTGGATTGTGCGGGCCGATCTCAAAGAGTGGTCGATATATGCGGCTGTAGGGGTATTGCTGTTATTGCTAAGAATCCCCGTGATTGCGAGACGAATCCCGCGTCGCGTCCATAAAAAACCTCCTGTTGTAACAAAAGCTTAAATAAGTGCTTGACGTCCCTCTGGATGTGTCTATAATTCGCCCCACTTCCGGCGCAGTCGGAACCGAAAACTCCTTGAAGATCAACGAGTTACAGGTTCGAGATGACGAGGGAGTGCTTCGGTTCTGGTGTTTGAATCGACAGCGGTGAAAAAGGTGGTTGACAGCAGGTTGTAACGCTGTAGAATTCGCCTCCCGCTGACATGAGA
>NZ_JBIVNG010000019.1:0-84829 GCF_044753445.1 Pseudomonas sp. NPDC088368 | reverse complement strand
AAGTTTTCAAAGTTTCCTTATCAACTTCAACCACTTGCGCTTCGTTCGACTTGGCGTCTCATGTCAGCGGGAGGCGAATTCTACAGCGTTACAACTTGCTGTCAACCACCTTTTTCACCGCTGTCGATTCAGACACCAGAACCGAAGCACTTCCACGCCATCATGAACCTGTAACTCGTTGATATTCAAGGAGTTTTCGGTTCAGACTGCGCCGGAAGTGGGGCGAATTATAGACACATCCGGAGGGGCGTCAAGCACTTATTCCGAATTCTTCCGAAAATCGTCCCAGGCGATAAAAATGAGCACTATATTGCTCAAAGCCAGATTCTTGAGCATCATGACGTCCCTCTTCTATATGCACGTCCAGCCTTTCGGATCTCAATAACGCAATGAACGCAAACCCCAACCGCCTGACAGCCGTTCTTCTCCCGGTCGGCATGCTGCTGATTGCCATGATGTCGGTGCAGACCGGCGCCTCGCTCGCCAAGTCACTGTTCCCAGCCATCGGCGCTCAAGGCACTACGACCTTGCGCCTGGTGTTCGCGAGCATCCTGATGACGCTGATCCTGCGCCCATGGCGCACGACCTTCACCTCCAGCTCCCTGCGCACGGTGCTTATATATGGCATCGCACTGGGCGGCATGAATTTCCTCTTCTATATGGCTATCCGCACGATTCCTCTGGGGATCGGCGTTGCGCTGGAGTTCACCGGGCCACTGGCGGTCGCCTTGCTGCACTCACGCAAAGTCACGGACTTCATCTGGATCGTATTGGCGGTGACAGGCCTCACCTTACTCATTCCCATGGGGCAGGCAAATGGCCTGGATCTGGCCGGCGCTCTTTATGCGTTGGGCGCGGGCGTTTGCTGGGCGGGCTACATTCTGTTCGGCCAGAAGGCCGGCGCGGATCATGGCGTGCAAACAGCTGCGCTCGGCGTGGTCATTGCCGCCATCTTCATTGCCCCGATTGGGGTAGCGCATGCGGGCAGCGCTTTGCTTGACCCTGCTCTGATCCCGATCGCCCTTGGCGTCGCCGTACTTTCGACGGCACTGCCTTACAGCCTGGAGATGATCGCCCTCACCCGAATGCCCGTTCGCACATTCGGCACGTTGATGAGCATGGAGCCTGCCGTGGGCGCACTGTCCGGATTGCTGTTTCTGCATGAGAGCCTGACCCTGACCCAGTGGCTGGCCATCAGTGCGATCATCGTCGCCTCAGTCGGCGCGACACTGACTACTCGCCCCGAGCCTGTGGCCTTGGTGCCAGCCGACTGACGCTTTTTGGTCGCAGTTACACGATGTCACTGGTATTTGTAACGCTGTTGCGCCATGTTTACGTCCAAGCCCCTCCATTGCGGAGCTTCATTTGGATGGGCATGGCTGTTGGCTTCAGGCAAGCGAGCGAATTCAAGCTAGGGACTGAGCGGTGGTAGCCGGTCGGGTAAGGAAATGAATGAAGTACATTTTAATAATGCTGGCCATTTTGAGCGTCGCCGGATGCGCCGCCACCTCCAAGCCATTGAAGAGCAAGCGGGGCCTGCACATCAATTGCTCCGGTCTCTCTTCTTCGTGGGATCAGTGCTACAAGATGGCGACCGACTCCTGTGAATCCCGGCAATACCGGGTCATTGCCAAATCGGGCGACGCGACCGAGGACCCGGGAGATTTCCCGCTGGGACTTAATCCGGCTGGCTATACCAGCCGCAGCATGATCATCGTGTGCAAGAAGCCGACTCAGCCCTGAAGCCCTCTCCATTCGCCTGCCTGCCCTTCCAGGCGCAGGCATCGAATCCTTCCTGTAGCTTCCGCCCTATGGAGCTCGACCCAATCAGACGGCGGCGGTGCGCAATTCCAGCCATGCCAGCGCCGGGCCGTCGAGCAATGGGCTCAAGCGGCGGTTGACGTCCGCGTGGTAGGCATTCAACCACTCACGTTCTTCTTCCGTCAGCAGACTCACCTCCAGGCAGCGCGTATCGATCGGGCACAAGGTCAGGGTTTCGAATTTCAGGAATTCGCCAAACTCGGTCTTGCCCGCTTCCTGGTTGATGACCAGGTTCTCGATCCGCACACCCCACTGACCCGGACGATAAGTCCCCGGCTCGATGGAGGTGATCATCCCCGGCTGCATCGCGGTTTGCGGCGTGGCCGGTGCCTGGTAGGCAATCACCTGCGGGCCTTCATGCACGTTGAGGAAGTAGCCGACGCCGTGCCCGGTGCCGTGACCATAGTTGACGCCCTCGGCCCAGATCGGCGCCCGAGCGATCGCATCCAGCAGTGGCGAGAGAATGCCGCGCGGAAAGTGGGCGCGGGACAGTGCGATCACACCCTTCAATACCCGCGTGCAATCACGCTTTTGATCGGCGGTCGGCGTTCCGACAGGCACCATACGGGTGATGTCGGTGGTGCCACCCAGATACTGGCCTCCAGAATCGATCAGCAACAGCCCGTCGCCTTCGATGACGGCGTGTTCCTCTTCCGTGGCGCGGTAATGCGGCATTGCGCCGTTACCGTTGAAGCCCGCAATGGTCGCGAAGCTTTGAGAGATGTAGTCCGGACGCTTCGCGCGAGCCGCGCTGAGTTTTTCGTCGATGGTCAGCTCGGTGACACGCTCATTGCCCAGCGCCGAGTCCAGCCAAGCGAAGAATTCGCACAGCGCGGCGCCATCCTGTTCCATGGCCTGACGAATGTGCTGGGCGTCCGCCTCGCTTTTTTGTGATTTAAACAGGGTGCTCGGGTTGAGGCCTTCGACCAACGTGACTTCGCTGTCCAGGTAGTCGAGCAGGCCACAGGTCACTCGCGCCGGGTCCACCAGCAGCCTCGCCTCTTTCGGCACGTCACGCAACGCGGCGCCAATGGCGGTGTATTCGCGCAGCGTGATGCCTTCGTTTTCCAGGGTTTTGCACAGCGCCGGGTTCACTTTCTCGGGAGCCACGAACAAGCTGACGCTATCAGGGCCGATCAACGCGAAGGAAATGAACACTGGATTGTAGGAAACGTCTTCGCCGCGCAGGTTAAACAGCCAAGCGATGTCGTCCAGCGTCGCGAGAAAATGCCAGTCGGCGCCACGCTCGGCGATCACCTTCCGCAGCCGGGTCAGTTTTTCCGGGCGGGATTGCGTGGCCTGAGGCGCGACGTGCTCATAAATAGCCTGGGTGGGCAGCACCGGGCGGCCTTCCCACAGCTCGGTCAGCGGATCGAGGTCGGTGCGCAGTCGAGCGCCACGGGCATATAAGTTACTGGCCAGCGTGCGCGAGGACGCTACCGCCAGGACAGCACCGTCAACAGCGACAACGGAATCAGCCTTGGCCTGATCCGCCAGCCATTCCAGCGGCCCCGGTTGGCCGGGTTGCAACTTGACCAGTTCGATCCCGCTGCCGGCCAACTCTTTAGTGGCCTGCTCCCAGTAACGGCTGTCGGCCCACACGCCCGCGAACTCAGGGGTGACGATCAGCGTGCCGACCGACCCATGGAAGCCCGACAGCCATTGTCGGCCTTGCCAATACCCCGGCAGGTATTCCGACAGATGAGGATCGGCCGACGGCACCAGCCAGGCGTCGATGCCTTCACGACTCATAAGGGCGCGTGCCTGCGCCAAGCGTTGCGCCACCACTCCACTGGTTTTCGACTGCGTGTTCATTGAATCTCCTGCTGACCCGAAATTGTTTGCGTCGCACCTGACAGATAATGGAGGACGTATCGGCGGGGAGCAACCGCATGCCAGGTGTCACGAGATAACGGCAACGGTCAGTCGGAACGCGTTATGCCTCAAGCAGTTAGAACGGCGTGACATTAGACGTTTCAGAAAGTTTCAAAGACTGCGTTATTAATCTCGAACTGATCCAACACTAACAAGCCGGGCAAAGTTGGATAAAACGGCGCCAAACTTTCATCACTTCGTTAGTTGCTCAGTTCCTGTTTCGATCACAAACGAGCGCACTAAGACGTTCAATTAATCCGCGCCATAAAACCGATATCCGTACCCTGCGCCTGACTTCTGGCGGTGGAAAACTGTCCTTTGCCAAGTTTCCCACCTGCTTTGGAGTCGTTTCCTCAATGCTTCAAAAGCGTCAGCGCACCGTGATAGAGCAACGCTATTTTTTTGACTTCTATATAAATCAATAGGTTATGTAAGCAAAATGACGGGTTATCAAAAATTTTACAGAATGTTGGCGAAATAATTTGACAGAAAGTCCGCGCCCGTCGATATATATGCCTGTCCAATGTTTTCCTGTTTTAGCAGCGCAGCCGCAGAGCTGTGCGCAGAAGACATTTTGGACTTCATCATGCTGTATCTGCCTACGAAGTTAATGAACACAAACGGTGTGTCCCTTGCGCCGGTGGGCATGTGTTGGCCGAAAGAAAATTTTCAAAAGAACTGAAAGTGCTCGGTTGGGCGGTAGCTTTGCCCAACGCTTTTCCCAAGGCTCTTTTGAAAAGACAGCGTGAACAAACAGTGAGTAGAACAGCAGGATCTGCAGATTCGGGCGGTAGCGTGCCTGAAGCCTCAATCGCAACCTGTTGTGTCCCCTTTCCTTCTCTAGAGGACGCGATGCAATGCCTTTATCTTTCGACATGGATGAGCAGCTGGCCCAGCGCCTGGCTGACGAAATCGATACCCACGGCTTTGCAAAGCTCGACGGCGCAGTGTCCGACGCAGACCTTCAACAGCTGCGCGTCTGGACCGACGAGCAAGCGCGCAAACACCAGGGTGAATACTTCGCCTATCACGGTGAAGCGATGCTGGGCGAAAGCCTGCTGTCGAGCTACTGGACCGACCCGCGCTTCAAGTCACTGCTGGGTGGCCTCTACCGACATGCCGCCCGGCACGATGCCCGCAGCGATCGGATCTTTCCGGTGCTGCGTTGCGTACAGGGCAATCAGGGGAAGCGCGAATCCAATGCCTTTCACTACGACGCAAGTCTGGTGACGGCGCTGATCCCGGTGTTCATCCCCACCGAGGGCGAGGAGCGCGGCGATCTGATGCTCTTCCCGAACATTCGACGGGTGCGTGGCTGGGTGCTGTTCAACGTGATCGAGAAAGCGTTGCTGCAGAACAAGGTTACCCGTGGCTGGATCGTCAAAGGCATGCAGCGCAACTGGCTCAAGCCGTATGTCCTGCGCCTGGAACCCGGCAATGTTTATTTCTTCTGGGGCTACCGCACGCTGCACGCCAATCAGCCCTGCGGTGCCGAGGTGAAGCGCGCCACGGCGCTGTTCCATTTTGGTGACCCCCACACAGGCAGTCTGGCGACCCGGCTGATTCTGCGGATCAACCAGGGTCGAGCGAGACGGATGAGTAATAAAGCCGGCAATCAGCCTCCTGCTTCCACACAGAGCTGAACCGGACCGCACACGGTGTGCAACCCGCCTTGAAAGCACGGCTGCCTAAAAGCCCTGAAAGATTTGCGTCAGAAATGGAGATTTCGATGATCAACGTAACCAAGACTTACCTGGGCGATATCGACAAGTTCAAAACTTACGTCGAAGGCATCTATGCGCGTGGCTGGTTGACCAACCACGGTCCGCTGGTGTGCCAACTGGAAGAGCGCCTGAAGGAATACCTCGGCGTCAGGCACGTCATCCTGACCAACAACGGCACCCTCGCCCTGCAAGTCGCCTACCGCGCACTCGGCCTGAGCGGCAGCGCAGTGACCACGCCCTTCAGCTTCGTGGCCACCAGCAGCTCGTTGCAATGGGAAGGCATTCGCCCGATTTTCGCGGACATTGATGCGCAGACCTGGAACATCTCCCCTGAGCACATCGAAAGCCGCATCGTCTCGGACACCACCGCCATCGTCGGCACCCATGTGTTCGGCAACCCCTGCGCGGTGGAACGCATCGAAGAAATCGCCCGTCGGCGCAATCTGAAAGTCGTGTACGACGGCGCCCATGCCTTCGCCGTGCGCCACGCCGGTCAGTCGGTGCTCAACTGGGGCGACATCAGCACCTTGAGCTTTCACGCTACCAAGCTGTTTCACACCATTGAAGGCGGCGCGATCATCACCAACGACGATGAGCTGGCCCGTCGCGTTCACTTGCTGTGCAACTTCGGCATCGTTGAAGTCGACAAGATCGACGGCATCGGCATCAACGCCAAGCTCAACGAATTTTCAGCGGCAATGGGCCTGTGCATTCTCGACGACATCGAGAACATTCTTCAGCAACGCGCTGAAATTGCCCACCGCTACACCACACGCCTGGGCGATTACGTCGACCTTCAAAAACCGGAAGATAACAGCGAGCTCAACAACAGTTACTACCCCATCGCTCTCAGCGACGAGCAGCAGTTGTTGCGCGTACGCAGTGCCTTGAACACCAATGGCATTAATCCGCGCCGGTATTTCTACCCATCGCTGGACACCCTTGAATACCTGCAACCGCAGGCGGCACAAACTGCGTCGCGCGCCTTGAGTGACCGCGTGCTCTGCCTGCCGATCTTCCCGGGCCTGCAAGTGGAAGATCAGGAACGGGTGATTGCCACCGTGATTGCCGAATGCAGCCTGGGTCACGCGTCCTACCAGGCCCCGAACCTGGCGAGCGCCATCTGAACCCGGTGTCACGTCACGTTTAGGCAAGAAAGGGACATTCCATGCAAACCAAACGCTCAGTCATACGCAACACTGCGTTGAGCTATGCAGGCCAGGCCTACACGCTGCTGGTGGGAATCCTGATCATGCCGTTCTACCTCGGCCACATGGGCGCCGAGGCATATGGCCTGATCGGATTCTTCTCGGTGTTGCAGGCCTGGCTGCAATTGCTGGACGCGGGGCTGTCGCCCAGCCTGGTGCGCGCCGTTGCGCACCAGCAAGGGACGACGGTGCAGGACTATCACTCCGGTCGCCTGCTGCGGTCGTTCGAACTGATCTTCGTGCCGCTGGCCGGTCTGTGTTGTGTGGCGATGATGGCCGGAAGCGACTGGATCGCCGTGCACTGGCTCAACGCCAAGGAGCTGTCAACTCAGACGCTGGTCGAGTGCATCAGCCTGATGGGTATCGTGATCGCCCTGCGGCTGTTTTCGACACTCTATAAAAGCGGGATTCAGGGCCTCGAACAACACGCCTGGCTGAACATCGCCAACGTGATCATCGCCACCCTGCGCTACTTCGGCGGGCTGTTTCTGGTGAGTACGATCACCAGCGACCCGGTGACGTTCTTCGAGTTTCAGGTGCTGGTGGGGCTGGTCGAAACCCTGATCTTTGCCGCCCGCGCGTATCAGCAGATGCCAAAGCCGTCGTTGTTGACCGGATTCGACTGGCAGTTGGTCAAACCGATCATCCCGTTCGCCGCCAGCATGTCGGGCACTGCGGTGTTGTGGATCGTGCTGACGCAGATCGACAAGGTGCTGCTGTCCGAGATGCTGCCGCTCAACGAGTACGGTTACTTCTCGCTGGTGGCGCTGATCACCACCGGGATCATGATGTTGAGCAACCCACTGGCGCAGACGCTGCTGCCGCGTCTGACGGTGTTGATGGCCGAAGGTCGTCGCGACGACATGCACGCTTTGTTTCTGGCCGCCAACCGCTTCGTCTGCACGTTTCTGTTTCCGCTGGCCGCGCTGATCGCCTTGCATGCCCACGAGATGGTGTACGCCTGGTCGGGCGATCGACTGGCCGCCGACTGGAGCCGCTCGATTCTGCCGTGGTACTCGCTGGGCAGCGCGATCATGGCCGTCAGCGCGTTTCAGTTCTACCTGCAATACGCCTATGGGCAGATGCGGTTGCACGTCTGGTACAGCGTCATTTCTGCGCTGATCACGGTGCCAGTGATGGTGCTGGCGATTCACTTTTACGGAGCCTGGGGTGCCGCCCTCGCCTGGTTCGTTCTGCGCGTGGTGTCGTTCGCCATCTGGCCGATGATCGTGCATCAACGCCTCGCGCCGGGCATTCACGGCCTCTGGTTGCGCGACATCTTGCGCATCAGCGTGATGACTGCCGTGGGCCTGGCGATCAGCGAGCCGGTGCTGCGACTGATCGCCGATGACAATCGCTTCAACACGTTCTTGGGTCTGGCCGTCAGCGGCCTGATCACGCTGATGGTGGTAGCTGCCAGCTACAAGCCACTGGTGACGAAGATTTCCGTCCTGTTCAGCAAGCCCAGTCTCTAACGAGGCTTTAAACCGAGAGCCACAGCCATGGATGCTATTAGCAAAAAGACGAGCGTCTCGCCGTCCGCCGCACCCCTGGTCAGCATTGTCTGTCCAGCCTACAACCAGCAAGCCTACGTCGCTCAGACGCTGGAAGGCTTTCTGATGCAGGAAACGTCGTTCGAATTCGAAATTCTGGTGAACGACGACGCCTCCACGGATGGCACCGCCCGCATCATTGCCGAATACGTCGAACGTTACCCGACGCTGATCCGGCCCTTCTATCACGAGACGAACCAGTACTCACAAGGCAACTCGTCAGTGCCGCGCCTGTTTGGCCAGGCACGGGGCCGCTACATCGCTTTCTGCGAAGGCGACGATTACTGGACCGACCCGCGCAAACTGCAGATCCAGGTGGAGTTCCTCGAAAACCACCCCGATTACGTGCTGACCTACCACGACGCCATTCCCTTCGACACCAACGGCCAGTACCCGATTCAGCTGCAAGGCGAGTTGCGGGGCGACGCCACGGCGCTGGAGTTGCAAAAGGCCCGGCCCATCTCGACGCTGACCACGGTGTTTCGCAACGTCTTCGACTCGCTGCCCAAGGAACTGGTCGGCGCGCCGCTGAACGATCTGGTGTGGTGGTCGCTGCTCGGGGCCTACGGCAAGGGCAAATTCATGGCCGACATCAAGCCCGCCATGTATCGCCTGCATCCGGGCGGGGTGTTCTCCATGCGCTCGAACAAACGCAAATTGCACATGGCGTTGCAGACGTCCGGCGCACTGGCCAACTACTACAACCGCCTCGGCAACGATGAGCTCTATGAGCACTTCCTGATGGAGCTGGTCGGTTACTCACTGTCCGCGATCACGCCCCAGCGCAAGGTTCAGACCTTGCTGCAAGTGGGGCGCAACTTCAGCACTAACATCGGCAAGAGACTGATGACGACGTTCAGCAAAGGTCATGTTCAGTAACGTTCTGGTGGTCTGCGTCGGCAACATCTGTCGCAGCCCCATGGCCGAGGCGATGCTCCGACAGCGCGTACGCACAGGCGTCGTGATCTCGTCGGCCGGCACCCACGCCATGCTCAGTTCCACCATGGACCCACTGGCCAAGGCCGTGTTGCAGGTCAACGGCGTCGAAGCCCACCGGCATCGCAGTCGACAGATCGATCGGCAAATGCTCTACGACGCGGACCTGATCCTGCTGATGGAAAACCGCCAGATGCAAAGCGTGCTCAAGCTGGCCCCCGAGGTACGCGGCAAGACGTTTCTGATTGGCAAATGGCAACACGCACTGGAAATAGCCGACCCCTACCGGCGCCCGAAACTAGCCTTTGAACAGACCTACGAGCAGCTTTCGCGTTGCGTCGACGACTGGCTTCCTTATCTTCAGTCAGGAGATCCAAGATAAATGACCGCTATGAACCGTACTTCCCTGGACGAGGTCCAGGACTCCCGGATCGATTTGGCGACTATCTTGCGCACACTTTTCGATCACAAAGGAATGATTGCATCGATTGTCGGTGTCTGCGTCCTGATTGGACTCACCTACGCCGTCCTCGCCACGCCGATCTTTCAGGCCAACGCGATGATCCAGATCGAGCCGAAGAAAATCGGCATCGAGGGCCGCACGGAGATCAACGCCAAGCCGCTGTCGGTGTCCCAGGCGACCACCGAAATCGAACTGATCAAATCTCGCGCGGTGCTGGGCAAGGTCGTGGAAGACCTCAAGCTCAACATCATTCAGAAACCGAAATACGTGCCGGGCATCGGCGGTTACATGGCCCGTCATTTCAAGCCTGATCACGAAGGCGAAATCGCCTCGTCGATGTTCGGCCTCGACAGCTACGCGTGGGGCGGCGAGAAGATTGACATCTTCCAGCTGGAAGTGCCCGAAGCGCTGCTCGGCGAGAAAATGACGATGGTCATCGACAAGCCTGAAACCTTCAGCCTGTACGACGAAGACCACAACAAGCTGCTCAGCGGCCCGGTCGGTCAGAGCGTTGAAGGCAGTGGCCTGAAGATTCAGGTCGCCGCGCTCGCAGGTCGTCCGGGCACCGAGTTCACGGTGATCCGTCAACGCACCCTGACCGCCGCACTGGATTATCAGGACCGCCTGAAAATCATTGAAGCGGGCAAGGACTCCGGCATCGTGTACCTGACGATTCAGGACCCCGATCCCGTCTTGGCCAAGCGCATCCTCAACGAAGTCAGCCGCCTGTACGTGCGCCAAAACGTGGAACGCAGTTCAGCCGAAGCCGCCCAGCGCCTTGAGTTCCTGCGCTCGCAGTTGCCAGCGGTTCGCAAGCAACTGGAGCAGTCAGAAATCGCGCTGAACAATTTCCAGACCAGCGCCAAGTCCGTGGACCTGAGCGTGGAAACCAAATCGGTCCTCGACCAAGTGGTCAAGCTGGAAGGCACGTTGTCTGACCTGAAGATGAAGCGGGTCGATGTCGAGCGGTTGTACACGCCGGAGCATCCTACCTATCGCGGTCTGATGACCCAGATCAGCCAGGTTGAAGCGCAGAAAGCCGCGCTGCTGAAGAAAATCGAAACCTTGCCTGCCACGCAACAGGAATTGCTGCGCCTGACCCGCGACATGCAGGTCACTTCGCAGACGTACACCCTGTTGCTGGACAAGAGCCAAGAGCAGGACATTCTGCGCGCTGGCAGCATCGGCAACGTCCGGGTGATCGACAACGCCGATGCCAACGTCGAAGAGCCGGTCAAGCCGATGCGCAAAATCATCGTGCTGGTCGCCGCCCTCGTGGGTCTGCTGCTGGCGGTTGCCACTGTGTTTGTGCGTCAGGCGTTCTATCGCGGCGTGGATAACCCCGACGTGATCGAAAACCTGGGCATGCCGGTCTACGCGTCGCTGCCGTTTTCGCGGCAGCAGGAGCGCATGGACAAAGTGGGCAGCCGTTCAGGCAGCAAGGAGCCACGTCTGCTCAGCGTCAGCGCGCCAACGGAACTGGCGATCGAGTCGCTGCGCAGCCTGCGCACCAGCCTGCATTTCGCCATGCTTGAAGCGCGCAACAACGTGCTGATGATTTCCAGCCCGACGCCGGGCGTGGGCAAATCGTTCGTCTCCAGCAACCTGGCGGTGATCATTGCCCAGACCGGCAAACGCGTGCTGCTGATCGACGCCGACATGCGCAAAGGCTACCTGCACAAGCTGTTCAACCTGACGCCCAAGCACGGCTTGTCCGACACCCTGGCCGCGCGGCTGAAAAGCAAGGAAGTGATCAACCACACCGAAGTGCGCAACCTGGACTTCATTTCCTGTGGTTTCGCGGCGCCCAACCCGTCGGAGCTGTTGATGCATGACAACTTCAACAAGCTGATCACCGACCTGTCGCCGCTGTATGACCTGGTGATCGTCGACACCCCGCCGATCCTGGCCGTCACCGACGCCACGCTGGTGGGGCGCCAATCGGGCACCTGTCTGCTGGTCACCCGGTTCGGCTTGAGCACTGCCAAGGAAATCGAGGCGTGCAAACGTCGCCTGATGCACAACGGCATCGTGATCAAAGGGGCGATTTTCAACGGCGTGCTGCGCAAGGCGTCCACCGCCGACTACGACTGCGCCGCGTACGGCTACGACTACACGACCGTTCGTAAATAACCCATGACGCCCCGCCGCACCCACACGGGCGGGGCACCCGGCAGTAGAAGTGCAGTAAAGGAGACGTTCATGGCCAGGACCATTGCAGTGATGCAACCTTATCTCTTCCCCTATCTGGGTTACTTTCAGCTCATCGCCGCGGCAGACGTTTTCGTCCTGGGAGACGATCTGCACTATGTGCGTTCGGGCTGGGTCAACCGCAACCGCATTCTTCATGGCGACGAAGCCCGCCTGATCAGCTTTCCGTTGAAGAAAGACCGCTTTTTGTTGCAGATCAATCAGCGCCAGTTGTGCGAGGGTTTCAACGAAGAAGCCGAGCGGCTGATTCGTCTGATCACCGAAAGCTACGAGCACGCGCCCTACTTCGCCCAGGTCATGCCGCTGATCGAGCGCCTGATCCGCTTCCCTCAACAGAACATCGCGCTCTACGCCGAAAACGCGCTGCGTGAAATGTGCGCCTACCTGCACATCGTCACGCCGATCATGCGCAGTTCGGACCTGATTCTGGGCAGCCCGGCGGACAAGCAGGAACGCATCATCCGCATTGCCCACACCTTTGAAGCGACGACGTTCATCACCCCCGAGGGGGGATCAGTGGTGTACGACCGTGACCACTTCGCGAGAAACCGCCTGCTGGTGCGGTTTTTCCGGATGGGCACGGTGGAATACCCACAGCTCGGGCAACCTTTCGTCGCGAATTTATCCATCATCGATGTACTGATGTTCAACTGCGTCGAGCAGGTCCAACACATGCTGACTCAATATCAGCTGGACAAGCACCCGCCCGCCGCCGATCCCGGACTGCTGGCCAGGCCGACGCCACACCCTGAGCGTGTTTCAACCCCGACGAACCGGATTGCAGTGGAGTGAAGAACGATGTCTCAAGCCGATAGCCCTTCCAGCAACCCCGCCCGCTGGTACTTGATTCAAACCAAACCCCGCCAGGAAGGCCGAGCGCAAGAACATTTGCAGCGCCAGCTTTTCGAGTGCTACCGACCGGTCAAGCACGGCGAGAAAAAACGCGGTTCTCGCGGCCCCACCGAAGAAGAGCTGTTCCCAGGCTATCTGTTCATTCGCATGGACCAGACGAATGACAACTGGTATCCGATCCGCTCGACCCGTGGCGTGGCCCGTATCGTGACCTTTGGCGGGATGCCGATTCCGGTCAAGGATGACCTGATCGAGCAGATCCGCGAACGCCTGCTGGCGCCACCGTCGAAAGTGGCGTTCCAACAGGGCGAAGCCGTGCGCATCACCGCCGAGGGCTTCAACGATGTGGAAGCGATCTTCCTCACGGCCGATGGCGATGAGCGTGCTGTGATTCTGCTCAACCTGCTGCACCGCGAACAGAAAGTGACCTTGCCGGTCAGCAGTCTGTCGCGGATGGAAGTGCGGGTCAGCTGAAAACCCGCAACCCTTTGTAGGCGCGCAAACCTCTGTGGGAGCGAACTTATTCGCGAGAGGGCGGTACATCCGATGCTGATCTGTCGGATATGAAACCGCATCGCGAATGAATTCGCCCCCACAGTAGTCAGCCCTGTGCTCGGCAACACCCCCGACTTCGTTTATGAGTGCTGAGCATTTCGCCCGGCGCTCTCGATCCTCTTTGCCCGGAACTCACCATGACCTCCAAAACGACGCTGGTGACGCTCACCTATGGTGACCGTTTCAATTACCTGCACACGCTTGTCAGCCGTTCGCTGGAAAGCCCGTTGATCGACCGCGTGATCATTGTCAGCAACGCGTCGACCTCGCCACTGGACACCCTGCGTCGTACCTGGCCGGATCAGGTCAGCGTGATCTACATGCACGAGAACACCGGCTCGGCCCGTGGTTACTCGGTGGGCATTCAGGCCGCGCTGGACGCCGGCGCCGAACACATCTGGCTGATGGACGACGACAACGCGCCGACGATCAACGCCATCGCGACGCTGCATCAGGTGCTCGAAGAACGCAAACTCATCGACGGCGAAGAAAAAGCCGCCGTGCTGGGTTTTCGTCCGACCCACCAAGCAGACATCGCTGCCGGTGTGCCGAAACGTTTCGCGATCCAGCGCCGTTCGAGCTTCTTCGGTTTCCACATCGCGCAGCTGCCTTACAAAATCTGGCGCCGCCTGCCGTGGGGCGCACCGCAAGGGGCTCAAGGCAAGTTGCAAATGGTGGAGCTGCCGTTCGCGACCTACGGCGGCCTGCTCGCCCACCGCAACCTGTATCGCAAGATCGGCCTGCCGCTGGACGCGTTGATGCTGTACGCCGACGACAGCGAATACACCTGGCGCATCACGGCGGGTGGCGGACGGATTTTCCTGGTGCCGGACGCGGTGCTCGACGATCTGGAAAGCTCCTGGAACATCAAGGCGCGCACCAACAACATCTACGAGAGCTTCCTGCTGGGCGGCTCCGACTTGCGGGCATACTACGGCGCGCGCAACCAGGCCTGGTTCGACAAGAACGTCTGGGCCAACTCGTCGCTGCTGTACAGCCTCAACCGCTGGGTGTTTTTCCGGTTGTTGCGGTTGATCGCCAAGCGCCGGGGCGCCGAAGAGCGCCTGGGCCTGATCGAAAAAGCCATCCGTGACGGTGAGTCCGGCGTACTGGGTCTGAATCAGTCGTATCCACTATGAAAATACTGTTCATCAGCAGCCTGTACTCACCCCACATCGGTGGCGGCGCGGAGGTCATTCTTCAGCGCACCGTCGAAGGCCTGCAACAACGCGGCTGCCAGGTCAGCGTGCTGGTGACCGGTCCCGACACGGGGCTGGCGACCGAGACGGTCAATGGCGTGAAGGTTTACCGCGCCGGTCTGCACAATTTCTACTGGCACTTCGGCGCACAGCGCCCGGGGCGTCTGGCGCGGTTGGGCTGGCACCTGCGAGACCGTTACAACGGCGCCATGCGTCGCTATGTAAAGGACGTGATCAGCGTCGAGCAACCCCATTTGGTGGTCTGCCACAACCTAGCAGGCTGGTCGGTCTCGGTCTGGGATGAAATCACCGCCGCCCGGTTGCCCATCGTTCAGGTGCTGCACGACATGTACCTGATGTGCCCGAGCAGCAACATGTTCAAGCGCGGCCAGTGCTGTCAGCGGCAATGCAGCAGTTGCCAGTCGTTTCGCAAAGGCCACGACGCCCGCTCGGCACAGGTCTCGACGGTGGTCGGGGTCAGCCAGTTCATCCTCGACAAGTTGCAGAAGCGCGGTTACTTCAACGAGGCCAAAGGTTACGTGGTGCACAACGCCAGTCCTTATGCTGCCGTGCGCAACGGATTGAGCCGGCAACGCCAGCTTGACCCGGTGATGAGGAAGGCCCCGCTGCGTTTCGGATACATGGGCACCCTGTCCGAGCAGAAAGGCGTACGCTGGCTCATCGAGCAGTTTCAGCGCCTGCCGTTCGACGCGACGCTGCAGATCGCCGGACGTGGACAGGCCGGCGACGAAGCCGCCTTCAAGGCGCTGGCGACGTCGCCGAACATCAGTTTCGTCGGGTATCAGAAGCCCGAAGCGTTCTACAGCCAAATCGACGTGGCCGTGGTGCCCTCGTTGTGGAACGAGCCGTTCGGGATGGTCGCCGTCGAGGCCTGCGCCCACTCGGTGCCGGTGATCGCCAGCCGTATGGGTGGCTTGCCGGAAATCATTCAGGACCCGCTCAACGGTTTGCTGTGCAGTCCGAGTGATCCGGACTCACTGGGCCACGCGATGCTCCGGCTGCATCAGCAACCTGATTTGTTGGCCCGGTTGAGCAACGAGGCGCGGGTCAGCGTGGCGTCGCTGCTGGATCTTGAGCTGATGCTGGACAGTTACGAAAGCATCTTTGCCCAGACTTTGCTGGACAACATTGCCCAGCGAGACCCGACTGGATTGCCGCACCCTGTTTGAAAACCGTAGTCACGCGACTCCACCCGCCGACGGCCCGAGACCTACCTGAGCAAGCGCTCCGGACCGTGCCTCTTCATTGAGACAAACCATGCCCATCACGCACCTGACGAGGTTACGACGACCCCTTACGGTCCTGCTGCTGAGTTGGGGCATGTGCGGCGCAGTCCTTGCCGACGATTCCTTCATCATCGGGGTTGATACCCACCTGATGAACAAGAACACTTCGCCAGCCAAGGCATTGCAACTGCTGCAGGCGGCGGGCGTGGATTCGGTGCGGGACGATGCCTACTGGTCCAGCGCCGAACCCCGACGAGGCTTGATGAAAATCGAGCCGTCATGGCAGACGTTTCTGAGCCAGGCCCAGGAAAATCGGCTACGGCCACTGCTGGTGTTGGGCTACGGCAACCCGTTTTACGACAACTACGCCAAGCCGCGAAAACCACTGGTGCGGGATGCCTATGGCAACTACGTGAGTTTTGTCACCCGTCAATTGGCGGACAGTGTGGATTTTTATGAAGTCTGGAACGAGTGGGACAAGGAGAACCCTGTCGATTCTGACTTCGCCAAGGATTACAGCGTGCTGGTGCAGGAAGCGGCCCGGCGCATTCGCACCAACCAGCGGCCGATGGTGATTCTCGCCGGGGCGGTGACCAGTCAGGGCATGGACCTGGGCTTCGCCGACCGGCTGGTGGAATCGGGAATTCTGAATGTCGTCGATGGCCTGTCGCTGCACCCGTACGTGCATTGCCGCGCGGATGAACGCAACACGCCAGAGAACTGGATCGCCTGGCTGCGACGGATCAGTGAAGACCTCAAGGACAAGACAAAGAACAAGACTGCCGTGCCGCTGTACCTGACCGAGATGGGCTGGCCCAGCAACGAAGGGCGCTGCGGCGGCGACGAGAAAACCCAGGCGGCATTTCTGGCGCGCAGCTTCTTCCTGGCGCAGACGATGCCGAACATCAAAGGGATGTGGTGGAACGGCTTGCTCAACGATGGCCCCGACGCCACGGACCCTGAACAAAATTTCGGGTTGCTGACGCAGGACCTGGGGGTCAAGCAGGCGTACCTGACGTTGAAGGCAATCAGCCCGACCTTGCATCAGTTTCGCTATGACGCGGAGAAGAGCCGGGAGATCGACTCGCAGTACCTGCTGAGGTTCGCCCGCGGTTCGGACCAGATCATGGTGGCGTGGACGGCAGGTTATCCGCGGTCAATCAAACTGGATTCGAGCAGCGTGTTGCACGGGAACGTGCAGTACATCGACACGCGAGAGCCGCAGAAAGGATTGGTCGACAGCGGCATACCGTGGAGTTGCAACGAGGGACGGTGTTCGGCGCAAGTGCCGATCGATGAGTTTCCCAAGATCATCACGCTGGGTACCCGCCCTGCCCTGTTTGCCTTGCCCTGATTCGCAGATGAATGCCAGCGCACACCGTGCCTGTGGGAACCGGCACGATCGGAGCTTTTGATTTTGGCCGCAGGCCGTAGGAGTTGGCTTACCTACGATCGCTCCGGGGTCGCGTCCGACCGCAGCAGTCGCAAACGCAGTAAACGCATTACGCCTGACACAACCGAAGTGCCCGGTTCTGCTGCCGCTGCGCAACAGATCGCAGGCAAGCCAGCTCCTACGCCTTCGGCAGAAGCAGTCCGGCGATGCATCTGAGCATCTACGCCTTCGGCAGAAGCAGGTCGATGGCGCAATCCGAAACAGCCTCAATTCGCGTCAAAGCGCTCGGCCATGCCGGGCGTCGAAGGACCACGCACGACCCATTCATCTTCTTATCAGGTCGCCCACAATGATTGTGATCAATGCACGTTTTCTGACTCAGGAGTTGCGCGGCGTCCAACGCTTCGCGGAACAGACCTGTCTGGCCCTCAAACAGCTGCGTGACGACGTGGTTTTCGTCGCGCCTCACGGCATCAAAATGCACGACACGGCCCGCGCCCTCGACGTGCAGTGCATCGGCAGCCACAGCGGCCATGTCTGGGAACAGCTGGACCTGCCGCTGTACCTGCGCCGCAACGGCAACCCGCTGCTGATTTCCCTGTGCAGCACGGCGCCGCTGTTCTACGGCAACCAGATCGCGACCCACCACGACGTCACGTACGTGCGTCACCCTGAAAGCTACACCCGTGCCTTTCGCCTGCTGTACCGGACGATGACGCCGATCATGCTGTCGCGCATCAAGGCGCTGCTGACCGTCAGCAACTTTTCCAAGGGCGAGATTTCGCAGTTTTACAACTACCCGGAAAAGAAGATTTTCGTGGTGCCCAACGCGGTGAGCGAAGCGTTCCAGCCGGGGCCGCCGCTCAAGGATCACCCCGACTATCTGCTCGCCGTGTCCTCGCCCAGCGCGCACAAGAACTTCAGCCGGATGATTCAAGCGTTCTTGATGCTGCGCGACCACGACGACCTGCAACTGCACATCGTCGGTGGAGCGAGTGACGTGTTTGCCGATGACAACCTGCAACGCCTGGCCAGCCGCGACAAGCGCATCCGCTTTCTCGGTCGGCTGAGCGATGAGGAATTGATCAAGCAATACCAGGGGGCCACGGCGTTCGTGTTCCCTTCACTGTATGAAGGCTTCGGCATCCCGCCCCTGGAAGCGCAAGCCTGTGGGTGCCCGGTGCTGGCCGCCAACGCGGCGTCGATTCCAGAAGTGTTGCAGGCCAGCGCGTTGTACTTCGACCCGATGGATGTCACGCACATGGCCTCGGCGATGGAACGCATTCTGGTGGACTTGCCGCTGCGCCAGTCGCTGCGACGACGCGGCCTGAACAACGTGGCGCGGTTTTCCTGGGACGAGTCGGCGCGGCGCGTGTCGCAGCGCATCGACACCCTGCTCAACCAGCCCAGGGATCGTCGCACCAGCACCGGCAATGACGCCCTGCGTCGTGAATCGTCCAGCAAGCTCTGAGGCACGCCCATGAAACGTTTGGCCTATCTTGACGCGCTGCGCGGCATCGCGGCCCTGATGGTGGTGTTCACGCACCTCTATGCGCCGATCATCGGTCATGTCTGGGTTTTCGATTACCTGATCGACCCCGGCAAGCTGGGCGTGCTGTGGTTCTTCATGATCAGCGGCGTGGTCATCCCCTACAGCCTCAAGCCCGGTCCCGACGGCGCGCAGCGATTTCTGATTTCACGTTTCATGCGCCTGTACCCGGCGTACTGGCTCTCGCTGCTGTTGTTCGTGGTAATGCTGAAGCTGACCGACGCACCGCTGCCCTCCCTCACCCAAATCGTCGCCAACGTGACGATGGTGCAGGCGGCCCTGGGCTTCGATGACGTGGTGGGGCTGTATTGGACGCTGTTCATCGAGTTGGTGTTCTACGCCTTGTGCCTGGCGCTGTTCATCGGTGGCAAGCTGTACGACCAGACCTTCCGCACCCGTTGTTCGTTGCTGTTCTTGCTGATGGCCCTGGCCATGGCCGTGGTTCGCGCGGTGAGCGAGCGCAAGTTGCCGGTGGCCCTGCCGCTGGCGTTGTCGCTGATGTTCTTCGGTTCGGTGTGGCGCCAGTGGCTGCTGGCCGAACACAGCAAAGAACTGACCCGTAACCTGAAAACGCTGTTGATTGCCTTCGCCGTGCTGCTGATGCCGACGCTGATCATGGCCTACAGCAAAGACATGGGCACCGGAGAAACATGGGGCCGTTACTGCTTCACCTACGCGCTGGCCATCAGCAGTTTTCTGTTGCTGACCCGCAGCGTGCGTCTGGACCACCCCGCGCTGGTGTGGTTGGGCGCGGTGAGTTACTCGCTGTACCTGCTTCACCCTTCAATGTTGATGCTGGCTGAGTTTCTTCTAAAGAGCAGCGGGGCTTCGGCGTTGACCCTTGCGGTCGTCGCCACCCTCCTGACCCTCGGGGCGTCTCATCTGTCTTTCCGCTACATCGAGACACCTTTTATCCAACTTGGAAAACGTCTCAATAATCGCAAGGCCAAGGCGCAAACCATCAGCGTCTGAAGCCGTGCATGCGCCAATGACAACCGCTCTGGGAAAACCTGCGCGAGCTTCGCTCGACGTGGCGGGTTTTCGTGAGCCGTTAATGCAGAGAATTCCAATGAAAATTGCAATCGTCCACGACTGGCTGGTGACGTACGCGGGTGCCGAAAGGGTTTTGGCCGCGCTCATCAATATCTGGCCCGAGGCGGATCTGTTTTCCGTCATCGATTTCCTCAGCGATCAGGACCGCGCCCATTTGGGCGGCAAGGTGGCCAAGACCACGTTCATTCAGCGTCTGCCCAAGGCGCGCACCAAATATCAGCGTTACTTGCCGTTGATGCCAATGGCCATCGAGCAACTGGACCTGTCCGGTTACGACCTGATCATCAGCAGCAGCCACGCAGTGGCCAAAGGCGTGCTGTGCGGCCCGGACCAATTGCACATCAGCTACGTGCACTCGCCCATCCGCTACGCCTGGGACTTGCAGCACCAGTACCTGAAAGAAGCCAACATGAACAGCGGCCTCAAGGGCAAGGTCGCACGGATGATCCTGCACTACATGCGGATGTGGGATCAGCGCACCTCCGCAGGAGTCGATGACTTTATCGCCAACTCGCACTTCATCGGCGCCCGAATCACCAAGTCCTACCGTCGCGAATCCACGGTGATCTACCCGCCTGTGGACACCAACGGTTTCACCCTGCAAGAGACCAAGCAGGATTACTACTTCACGGCGTCGCGCATGGTGCCCTACAAGCGCATGCCGATGATCATCGAAGCCTTCGCCGCCATGCCGGACAAGCGTCTGGTGGTGGTCGGCGACGGCCCGGAGATGGAAAAAGCCAAAGCCGTGGCGGCCCACGCGCCAAACGTCACGCTGCTCGGTTATCAACCGTTCGCGGTGTTGCAGGAACACATGCGCAACGCCAAGGCCTTCGTGTTCGCCGCCGAGGAAGACTTCGGCATCAGCCCGGTGGAGGCGCAGGCCTGCGGCACGCCGGTCATCGCCTTCGGCAAGGGCGGCGTGCTGGAAACCGTCTGCGGGCTGGATCATCCGCAACCGACTGGGGTGTTTTATCCGGAGCAGAGCGCCGCATCGTTGATGGAGGCGGTCGAGACCTTCGAAGCCTCCGGCGCCCGCATCACGGCACAGGCCTGTCGCATCAACGCCGAGCGGTTCAGCGAAGCCCGCTTCGAGCAGGAAATGCGTCAGTTCGTCGAGATGCGCTTGAGCGCCTCGCGCCAGGCCCGCCAACCCGCGCAGTACCGGGCCACGCAGCCAGCGCCGAGCCTTGTTACACCCAGTTTGTCTGCCTCAAGCCTGGTCCCTGGCGACCTCGCCGCCCGCGTTGTTCCGATTAAATCTGTCTGAGCGAGCACCGAACATGAGCACACCTCTTCGCGGCATCTTGCATGCTCATCAATCGTCCTTGTCCGTCGCCCACCGCCTGCTGGATCTGGCGGTGATTGCCATCGGCGGCTATTGCGTCAACCTCATCGCAGGTTCGGAGATGGACGCCGAAGCCTGGATGCAAATCCTGCTGGCGGCGGTGGCGTTCCACTGGCTCGCTGAGTACCACCAGCTCTACGGCTCGTGGCGCGGCGAACGCATCCTGCGCGAACTGCTGAAAGTCGCCAACTACTGGGGGCTGGCGTTCATCCTGTTGTTGACCGTGGATTATCTGCTGCTGCACCCGGCGAACCTGGCCAATAACAGCCAGATGGCGTGGTTCGCCACCGTCATGATGGCGCTGTGTGGTTATAGGCTGGCGATTCGCAGCGTGCTGCACACCTTTCGCGCCCGCGGCTTCAACGCCCGACGCGTGGCCATCGTCGGCACCGGCCATTGCGGCGAACGCCTGGCGATGTCCATCGAAAGCGCGCCGTGGATGGGCCTGGACCTGCTGGGTTTCTACGACGAGACCCCGGAGCAAATGGACCTCGCGCGGATCGGCCGGCGCATTCCGGTGCTGGGCGATCTGGATCAACTGATCGCCGACGCCCGCGACGGCAAGATCGACAAGGTCTACATCACCCTGACTCTTGGCGCCCAGGCGCGGCTTCAAGAGCTGATCAAGGGGCTGAGCGACACCACCGCGTCGGTCTACGTGATCCCGGACGTGTTCATGTTCGAGCTGCTGCACGCCCGCACCGAAAGCATCAACGGCCTGCCGAGCATCAGCATTTTCGACTCGCCCATGGACGGCGCGTGGAGCATGGTCAAGCGCATCGAGGACATTGTGCTGTCGAGCGTGATCCTCGGCATGATCGCCCTGCCGCTGATGCTGATCGCATTGGCCATCAAGTTCACCTCGCCGGGCCCTGTGCTGTTTCGCCAACGCCGCTACGGGCTGGACGGCCGACCGATCATGGTCTGGAAATTCCGCAGCATGAGCGTTCAGGAAAACGGCGACGTCGTCACCCAGGCCACGCGCAACGACAGCCGGATCACGCCGCTGGGCGCCTTCCTGCGTCGCACTTCGCTGGACGAGCTGCCGCAATTCTTCAACGTGCTGCGCGGCGACATGTCCATCGTCGGCCCGCGCCCTCACGCGGTGGCGCACAACGAGCAATACCGCACGCAGGTCTCGGGCTACATGCTGCGACACAAGGTCAAGCCGGGCATCACCGGCTGGGCGCAAATCAACGGCTGGCGTGGCGAGACCGACACGCTGGACAAGATGCAGAAACGCGTGGAATTCGACCTGCAGTACATCGAGCACTGGTCGGTCTGGCTGGACATGAAAATCATCCTGCTGACGCTCTTCAAAGGCTTCGTCAACAAGAACGCATTTTAGAAAAAATCTGCCAATAAAAACGACGTGGCCGTCGCTGACGAGCGCGGCAGGAGGTGCATGGGTGTATGAAATAACGTGATCCGCTGTTCGGTGTGAGTAAGGGATGCAATGAAATCACTGCGGTGCCAGTACGCACCTATTAGGATTAGAAGGAACATTCATATGAAAGTAACGTTAGCGGTAGTGCTGCTTTCCAGTCTGGTTTTGCAAGGCTGCGCATTCGCCCCCGGTCAATACATGTCACTGAGCGATGTCACTGAAAAGGACCCTGACGGTCCGGCGGTCACGCTCGTCCAGATCACTCCGACGACCCTGGCCCAGCAGCAAAAAACGGCTGCTTCCCAGGCCAAGCCATTGCCACCTGAGTTAATGACCTACAAAACCCCTGAATACGTGGTCGGGCCGGGCGATGCCCTGCTGGTCACCGTATTCGAACACCCTGAACTGACCGCCCCCGGCTCTCAGGAACAACTGGACGCCAACAGCCGCGAAGTGTTGAACGACGGCACGGTGTTCTTCCCGTATGTCGGTCGTATTCAAGCGGCGGGCAAGACCGTTTCGCAGATTCGCGAACAACTGCGCATGGGCTTGTTGCCGCAATACACCGAGGTCAAGGTGGACGTGAAAGTGCTGCGTTACAACAGCCAGCGCATCCTCCTGTCCGGTGCGTTCAAAGCGCCGGGGCCACAACCGATCACCAACATCCCGTTGAGCCTGGTGCAAGCGATCAGCACCGCTGGCCTGGACCTGACCGACGCTAACCTCGCTGGCCTGACCTTGCGTCGCGACGGCAAGGACTACGTGATCGACGTCGATTCGCTGAACCGCAAGGATTCGCAGCTGAGCAAGATCTACCTCAAGGACGGCGACTACCTGCACCTGAACAGCAACTCGAAAAACAAGATCTACGTGTTGGGCGAGGTTCAGCGTCCACAGGTGATTTCGTTCAGCACCACCAGCGTGACCCTGCTTGAAGCCCTCGGCACGTCCGGCGGCCTGAGCCCGGACGCGGCGGACGGTGAGGCCGTTTACGTGATTCGGGCGCAGGACGCGACCCACTCGGCGACGGTGTATCACTTGAACGCGAAGAAACCGACCAGTTACGCGCTGGCCAAGGGTTTCGAACTGGCGGCGCAAGACGTCGTGTTTGTCGGCCCGGCCAACATCACCCGTTGGAGCCGTTACGTGAGCCAGCTGTTGGGTTCGAACAACATCATCCAGACGGGTGCGATGTTCCGGAACTAAAGGAGCAGCGTCGAGCCTGGAGCTTCAAGTGGCAAGTTAGAAGCAAAAGCAAAAGCAAAAATCCTCGCAGTCGTTGGCTGCGGGGATTTTTTTTAGCTGGCGTTTTGTTCATCCAGCTAAAGGCAATGGCGCCGAGATACCCGCAACTGTTGCCCCAACAACACCTATTCAACACTTGCCTCCGCCTGCATCAGTTCGCATCATCAGGCGTTTACGCACAACTGTCGTGGAACCCGCGCAATCATTGGGCAATACGTTCGTCGGCCACGCTGGCACGCATGCTGCTTTAAAACTGTCACAGGGTCTATCCGCCCACTCACTTTCGCGTTGCACGCGGCCTGTACGGTGCACGTTGCACCTCGGGTGACTGACCCCAAGGAATCTGAACATGTTGGTCGTTTCAATTTCAGGCAGCCCATCGACCCGGTCACGCTCGGGCGTGGTGCTGAAACACGCGGCACAGTGGCTGACCGATCACGGCGTCGGCGTGAAGCCTGTCCGCGTCCAGGACTTCAATGCCGAAGACCTGCTTTACGCACGCTTCGACAGCCCCGAAGTCATCGCCTTTATCGACGCCGTGGCCAAGGCCGACGGTCTGCTGATCGGCACGCCGGTGTACAAGGCGTCGTTTTCCGGCGCGTTGAAAACCCTGCTCGATTTGCTGCCGGAGCGCTCGCTGCACGGCAAAGTTGTCCTGCCCATCGCCACCGGTGGCAGCATCGCGCACATGCTGGCCGTGGATTACGCGCTGAAGCCGGTGCTGTCCGCGCTCAAATGCCAGGAAGTGCTGCACGGCGTGTTCGCCATCGACACCCAGATCAGCTACGGCGACAACGATCTCGGTGGGGATCTCGACGAACTGCTGACCCAGCGACTGCACGACGGGCTGGATCATTTCCTGCTGGGGCTGCAACACCGTACGAACGCGCGGCATAAAGAGGCCGGGGGACATTTGAAGCTGGCGTTGTAAGCAGCTAAACGCATTTCCCTGTGGGAGCGAATTCATTCGCGATACGCCGGCACGCCCGATAAATCTCTGTCGGATGTACCACCCTTTCGCGAATGAATTCGCTCCCACAGTTCATTCACCGTTTCATGTTCCGGACGTGGCGTCCGACAGACCGAATCAGTGCTCCAACAACGGATACAGCGACAACACCAACAGCGCCGCCATCACCCCATTGAACACCCGCAACCACAGCGGATCTCGCAGCACGTTGCGCAACAGGCTGCCAAACCCCGCCCACATCCCCACCGCTGGCAGGTTGACGATGCCGAACACCAGCGCGATCACCGCGACGTTCGTGAAATAGCCATTCATGGGCGTGTACGTGCTGATCGCGCCGACCGCCATCACCCACGCCTTGGGATTGACCCACTGGAATGCTGCCGCGCCGAGGAAGCTCATCGGTTTGCCTTTGCCTGCATCGCTTTCGTTGGCGGGGCCTGAGGTGGCGATCTTGTACGCCAGGTACAACAGATATGCCGCGCCCGCGTAACGCAGCACGGTGTAGAGCACGGGATAAGCCTTGAACACCGCCCCCAGACCGAAGCCGACCGCCAGCACCATCAACGCGAAACCGCAACTGATGCCGAGCATGTGGGGAATGGTGCGGTTGAAACCGAAGTTCACGCCCGAGGACAGCAGCATGGTGTTGTTGGGACCCGGCGTGATGGATGAAACGAGGGCGAACAGGATAAAGGCGAGCAGCAGGTCGGGAGTCAGCATGAGACGGGTCCAGTGTGTTGTTTTCTGCCTGCCACGCTAGCGAAAGCGAGGCGGGAAACACATGGACAGTAAGGCTGACTTTCGTCCGTACAGTTAGCTGGCGAAACTCAGGTCACAGCAACTGTATTGGCGTACAGCGTTCAGCCCTGACGAGCCTTGGAAGCCGTGCTGACCTCGGCGTTGAACTCGCCGCGGTTGTCGAATTCGTGGGTTTGCTGCAATTGAGGCTGAGCCATCAACTGAGCTTTGCGGGCCTGGTAATCGTCGTAGGAGAGGCCGCGACGGTTGAGGTCTTCAAGGGCCAACTGGTGGGTTTCTTCAGCGGTGTATGGGCGCAATTCGGGGTGATTGCCAGCGGCACAGCCAGAAACGACAGCGACTGAAAGCAACAGGGCAAGGGCAAGAAGACGGTTCATGGGAGCCTCCATTCGGCTCGTTTCTGGAATGAAGCCAAGGCTACGCGCCGGGGCATTCCAGCTGAAATCAGTCGTCTTGATAGTCGCTATCGGGTTTTCAGAGCCTGAACCCTGAACACCGTGATGCTGATGAAACGCAGCATTCCCTGAGGGAGCTGTCGTAACCTCCGGCAGCTCCTACAGGGGTTGAGTGGAATTCAGGCGGGCATCACACCAACCAATGCCATAACAGCGACGTGCCGATCAGGCCCACGACCGAGACGATGGTCTGCAACACCGACCACACCCAGATCGTCTGTTTGAGCTGCAAGCCGAAATACTCGCGGACCATCCAGAAACCCGCGTCGTTGACGTGGCAGAAGAACACCGAACCCGCGCCGATCACCAACGCCACCAACGACGCTTCGATCGGCGCCAGGCCCGCCATCATCGGCGCGAGAATACCTGCGGTCGTGGTGGTCGCCACGGTGGCAGAACCCGTCGCCTGACGCAGTGCCACGGCGATCAGCCAGGCGAGCAGCAGGTACGGCATGTGCGCGCCTTCGGCCACTTTACTGATGGTCTGGCTGACACCCGCATCCAGCAACGTTTGCTTCAAACCACCACCGGCGCCGATGGTCAGCAACAGCACGGCAATCGGCGCAAGGCTTTTACGCAGCGTGCCGCCGACCTGTTCGCGGGAAATGCCGTTGGCCCAACCGAGGCAAACCGTGGCCGCCAGCACGGCGATCCCCAAGGCCACCAGCGGTTCGCCGAGGAATTTCAGGGTCAGCGCGACGTTGCTTTCCGGCTCCATCGCCACCTTGGCCAGCGTGCTGCCGAGCATCAGAATCACCGGCAACAGGATGATCAACAGGGAAATACCAAAGCCCGGCTGACGATTCACGTTGGACTTGGCGGAAAACAGCTCGCCCAGTTCGGCGGGCGCTTCAATATGCAAGCGTTTGGACAGCCAGTTGCCGTACAGCGGACCGGCCAGAATCACCGCTGGAATCGCGATGCAAATGCCTAGCAACATGGTCAGGCCCAGATCGGCGTGCAAGGCGCTGACCGCAATCAGCGGCCCCGGATGGGGAGGCATCAGTGCATGCAGCGTGGTCATGCCCGCCAAAGCCGGAATCGCGATCTTCAGCAGCGGCAGGTTCGACTGACGCGCCATCACGAAGATGATTGGCACCATCATCACCAACCCCACCTCGAAAAACAGCGGCAGGCCGATGACCATCGCCACGAGCGCCATCACCCATGGCAGCGTTTTGCCCTTGCCCAACCCCAGCAGTGTCGAGGCGATGCGATCCGCCGCCCCCGATTCCGCCATCAGCGCGCCAAGCATGGCACCCAGCGCAATGATGATCCCCGCTTCCCCGAGAATCCCGCCCGCGCCTTTGCTGAACGCTTTTGCAACCGCCTCCGCTGGCAGCCCCGCACCTATCCCTGCGATGAAAGTACCCACCAGAATCGACAGAAACGGCGGGAGTTTGGTGGCGCTGATCAACACGATGATCGTGGCAATGGCGATCAGGCAGCAGATGATCAGGCGGGTGTCATGAAACACCCACGCAGCAGACGACAAGTCCAAGAGTGACCCCTTAATCGTTCGATTCTTATTCAAGGTTTTCTGAAACACTTTGTTTCAGATGGCCAAACGATACCGGATGCGGCAAGTCGTCGCAGTGATTTTTTCTCGGAAAGTGGCCGAAAAGCCCTGCCATTCATCCATTCATCTAAATGAATTCAATGTTCGTGTTCAAAAGGGGAAGTTCGCTGACACCGCTACCGCTGTAGGAGCGAATTTATTCGCGAAGGGTCGGAACAGGCGATACATCTCTAATAGCTGGAAGATTTTCGCGAATAAATTCGCTCTACAGGGAACGTCATTCCGCCGTAGAAACAGCCTGGGCGCACTCGATCAGCACATCCCGCAACGCCTGCGCTGCCGCCGACAGCTTGTGATCAGCCAGGGTCATCAACCCGATCCGCCGTTCGATGCGCGGCCCTTCGAGCGCAATGCAGCGGGCGCCCAATTCCTGCATTTGCTGAATGCACAACGAGGGCACGGCGCTGACACCCAACCCGTTCGCCACCATGCGGCCGACCGTGGACAGCTGATGGCTTTCAAACGCCACCGAGAGCTTGCCGTGCTGGGTTTGCAGATCCTGCTCAAGTAACAGCCGCACGGCGGAGGGCCGTTGCAGGGTGATGAAGTCGTGGCGCAGGAGCTCGTCCCACGTCACCTCCCCTTTCGCCGCCAAGGGCGAATCCATCGGCACCACCGCGACGAAACGGTCGGTGTAGAACGGCGTGAAGGTCAGGTTATTGGCGGACTCTGGTTCGAAGCCGATGCCCAATTCAACGCGGCGGTGATCGACCATTTCCAGCACCTGTTCGTTGATGACGTCGTGCACCGCGACATTGACCCTGGGGAAGCGCCCGCGAAACACCTTGAGCGCAATCGGCAGCAGATTGCCCGCGAACGATGGCATGGCGGCCACTGACACCTTGCCCATCTGTAACGTGAAGCGCTGGCGCAGCAGTTCTTCGGCGTTGTCCCAATCCGCCAACAGCTGACGGGCCAAGGGCACAAGCGTTTCCCCTTCCGGGGTCAGGCTGACATTACGCGTGGTGCGGGTCAGCAATTGACCGCCCAAGTCCTCTTCCAATGCCTTGATGGTCAGGCTCAGCGCCGGTTGCGACAGGTGCAGGCGCTCCCCCGCTTGCGCGAAACTTAGGGACTGCGCGACGGCCAGAAATGCTCGAAGCTGTTTCACGTTCATATATTTGAAATACTTATCAATCTATGAAAAAAACAAAATTAACAAATCACTGAGACAGAGAGAAGATGCAAACAACGCTCTCTGGCAGCATGATTGTCAGACACAACTACAAATCAGGCGGGATATCACCATGGCTGGACTCGACAAACGGGTTGCAACTTACGAAGAGGCCCTCGCTGGCCTGACCGACAACATGACGGTACTGACGGGCGGCTTTGGCCTGTGTGGTATCCCTGAAAACCTCATCGCGCAGATCAAACGCATGGGCGTGAAAGGCCTGACAGTGGTGTCGAACAACTGCGGCGTCGACGGTTTCGGCCTGGGCATCCTCCTGGAAGACCGGCAGATCCGCAAAATGGTCGCGTCCTACGTCGGCGAGAACAAACTGTTCGAGGAACAGTTGCTCAACGGCGAGCTGGAAGTCGAACTCACTCCCCAAGGCACCCTCGCTGAAAAAATGCGCGCAGGCGGTGCTGGCATCCCCGCTTTCTACACCGCCACCGGTTACGGCACCCCTGTCGCTGAAGGCAAGGAAACCCGCCAGTTCAACGGCCGTAACGTGATTCTCGAAGAAGCCATCACCGGCGACTTCGCGATCGTCAAAGGCTGGAAAGCCGACCACTTCGGCAACGTCGTCTATCGTCACACCGCACAGAATTTCAACCCGATCGCCGCCACCGCCGGGAAAATCACCGTGGTCGAGGTCGAGGAAATCGTCGAGCCGGGCGTGCTGCTGCCGACCGAAATCCACACGCCGGGCATCTATGTAGACCGCGTGATCCTGGGCACCTTCGAGAAACGCATCGAACAGCGCACGATCAGGAAAGCCTGATCTCCCGCTTCGCACTCGAACGCTTATCCCTTTGGAAACGTCGGCTTTCACACGCCGGACAGAATAAAAGAGACCCACGATCATGGCACTCTCCCGCGAACAAATGGCACAGCGCGTTGCGCGCGAACTGCAAGACGGCTTTTACGTGAACCTGGGCATCGGCATTCCGACCCTGGTCGCCAACTACGTCCCTGACGGCATCGACGTGATGCTGCAATCGGAAAACGGCCTGCTGGGCATGGGCGCGTTCCCGACCGAAGAAACGATCGATGCCGACATGATCAACGCCGGCAAACAGACGGTGACCGCCCGCCTCGGCGCGTCGATTTTCAACTCCGCCGAATCCTTCGCCATGATCCGTGGCGGCCATGTCGACCTGACCGTGCTGGGCGCGTTCGAAGTCGACGTCGACGGCAACATCGCGTCGTGGATGATCCCCGGCAAGCTGGTAAAAGGCATGGGCGGCGCGATGGACCTGGTGGCCGGTGCCGACAACATCATCGTGACCATGACCCACGCGTCCAAGGACGGTGAGTCCAAACTCCTGTCCCGTTGCAGCCTGCCGCTGACGGGCGCGGGTTGCATCAAGAAAGTCCTGACCGATCTGGCCTATCTGGAGATCGAAAACGGCGCATTCATCCTGCGCGAAACCGCTCCGGGCGTGACGGTCGAAGAGATCATCGCCAAGACCGCCGGCAAGCTGATCGTGCCGGATGACGTGAAGGAAATGACGTTCTGAGTTCCCGAGTTGGCGCGCCCCCTGTAGGAGCGCGCTTGCCCGCGATCAAGGCCAGAACAGTCACCCACGCAGTGTCTGAACGATCCTATCGCGGGCAAGCGCGCTCCTACAGGGCCACGCCATTCGTTGAGCCCTGATACATCCGCGTCATATCGTTATGCCACTCTGCCCCTTCCGCAACGAAGGGGCTTTGCTGTATCTAAAGCTCCATCTTTTTCGTACCACTGCCAACCCTAAAAACAGCTATTTCAATAGCCCTTAATAACAACTCCAAGAGGTATTCCTACGTGGCCGCTGATATTGAAGAAAGCCGCTCCGCCCGATTTGCCCTGCGCTGCGCCAAGTGGGCCGAACGCTGGTTCCCCGACTCCTGGGTGTTCGCCGCCCTCGCCGTCGTCATCGTCACCCTGGCCACGCTGGTCATCGGCGCCAAACCCGCTGACACCGCCAAAGCGTTCGGCGACGGTTTCTGGAGCCTGATCCCCTTCACCATGCAAATGGCCTTCGTGGTCATCGGCGGTTACGTCGTCGCCAGCTCGCCGCCCGCCGTCAAGCTGATCGACCGCCTGGCCCGCATCCCTAAAAACGGTCGTTCGGCCGTGGCCTGGGTCGCGCTGATTTCCATGGTCGCGTCCCTGCTGAACTGGGGCCTGTCGCTGGTGTTCGGTGGTCTGCTGGTGCGTGCGCTGGCCCGTCGTACCGACCTGAAAATGGACTACCGCGCCGCCGGTGCCGCCGCGTATCTGGGACTCGGCGCCGTGTGGGCGTTGGGCCTGTCGTCATCCGCCGCGCAACTGCAAGCCAACCCGGCGAGCCTGCCGCCGTCGATTCTGGCGATCACCGGCATGATCCCGTTCACCCAGACCATCTTTCTCTGGCAGTCGGGTGTCATGTTGCTGGCCTTGGTGGTGATCTCGATCATCGTCGCCTACGCCACCGCGCCCGGCCCGAACAGTGCCCGCGAAGCCAAGGACTGCGGCGTCGACCCGGCGTTCAGCATGCCGCCACTGCCACCGCGCACCCGTCCGGGCGAGTGGCTGGAATACAGCCCGCTGCTGATCATTCTGATGGTCGTGCTGGCGTCCGGCTGGTTGTACAACGAATTCAGCACCAAACCCGCGATCACCGCGATTTCTGGCCTGAACACCTACAACTTCCTGTTCATCATGGTCGGTGCCCTGCTGCACTGGCGTCCGCGCAGTTTTCTGGACGCCGTGGCCCGTGCCGTGCCGACCACGACCGGCGTGCTGATCCAGTTCCCGCTGTACGGTTCGATTGCCGCGCTGCTGACCACGGTCAAGGGCGGTGACGCGCAGACCGTCGCGCACCACATCTCGACGTTCTTCACCAGCATCGCCTCCCACGACACGTACGCGCTGCTGATGGGGGTGTACTCGGCCATCCTCGGCTTCTTCATTCCGTCCGGTGGCGGCAAGTGGATCATCGAAGCGCCGTACGTGATGCAAGTCGCCAACGACCTGAAATACCACCTGGGCTGGGCAGTGCAGATCTATAACGCCGCCGAAGCGTTGCCGAACCTGATCAACCCGTTCTACATGCTGCCGCTGCTGGGTGTACTGGGCCTCAAAGCCCGCGACCTGATCGGCTTCTCGTTCGTGCAGTTGCTGGTCCACACGCCGCTGGTGCTGTTCCTGCTGTGGGCATTGGGCACGACGCTGGCGTACATTCCGCCGTTGATGCCGTAAGACGCTTCATTCGTTCGATGGCTGATTGGCCAGTACGATCAGCCAAGCCTTAAGCGCCTGCACCGTCGGGCGCAGGATCGAATGCTTGGGCTGCACCAGGTAATACCCCTTCGTCAGCGGCAAGCGCTGTGCGAAGGGTTCCACCAACACCCCGCTCGCCACCTCCTCCTGGGTCAGCCATTCGCTGGTGATGACCACCCCCTGATTCCGCCGCGCCGCTTCAATGGCCATCAATGACTGATCGAAATGTATGCCGGGAATGCCCCTGCCCTCCTCTTCGCCGATTCCCGCAAAGCGCTGTAACCAGTCCGACCAATGCGGGTGCAAGGTGTTGTGTAAGAGGGTCGCCCGTCGCAGATCTCCCGGCGCCCGCAGTCCGACCTGCTCAATGTACGCCGGGCTGCAATACACCCTCGCGTCGTCCTGATGCAGCAGCTCGACGTCCAGGTCCGGTGCATGCCCGTCGAAATGCCGGATCGCCAGATCGACCCGCTCGCTGCTGAAATCGGTGAGGCTGATCGACGAACTCAAGTGCAACGCCACGCCGGGATGGCTTTCAAGAAAGCCGGCCATGCGCCGGGCAAACCATTTGGCGGCCAGGCTAGGCGGCATGTTCAGCCAGACGTTGTTGTTGTGGCGGTCACGCAAGGCGTGGCTGGCGTCGATGATCTGCGCCAACGCAGGCTGAATACGCGCCCAGTACGCCTGGCCGTCCGGCGTCGGCTGCACCTGCCGGATCTGCCGGGTGAACAGCGACACGCCCAGCCATTGCTCAAGGTTGCGAATCTGCTGACCGACCGCGCCGGGTGTCACGCTCAGCTCATCGGCAGCAAGAGAAAAACTGTTCAATCGCATGGCTGCATCGAAACACAGCAACGCTTTCAGAGGTGGAGAAGGCTTCATGGCGTAGATTTTCTATCCCATCCCATAGAGATGATGATTTGTAACGGATCACGCCACCGCGCACAATCGCCACCTCATCGACCACGCGGCAGACCGACTTCCCATGAAAAACATCGCCTACTTCGCCTTTGCCCTCCTGGGGCTGATCTGGGGCACCAACTTCATGTTCATGAAGTGGGCGTTGGAGTGGATTTCTCCCGCGCAGATCGTGCTGGTCCGCTCATTCTTCGGTTTCCTGCCAATCCTCATTTACGCCCTGGCGACCCGCGCCTTGAGCTGGAGCCACGTGCGCCATCTGCATCACTTTCTGGTGATGGCGCTGCTGGCGACAGCGGTCTACTACTACCTCTACGCGGAAGGCACGACCCTGTTGCTGTCGAGCGTCGCGGGCCTGCTCAGCGGGGTGATTCCGCTGTTCACCTTCGGCTGTGCCTTTCTGTTTCTGCGGGAAGAAAAACTCAACGGGCGCATGACTCTGGGCGTACTGCTGGGGTTCGTCGGCGTGCTGTTGATCGCCCGGCCATGGGCCACCGGCGACGCGGCGATTTCGGTGAAAGGCGTGATGTACATGATGCTTGGCTCGTTGAGCATCGGTAGCTCGTTCGTCTACGCCAAACGTTTCCTGACCGGGCTGAACATTTCGGCGGTCGCGCTGTGCACGTATCAGATCGGCCTGGCGCTGCTGATTCTGCTGGCCGTCACCGACCGTACCGGCATGGAACACATCACCGACAGCCCCAAAGCCATGATCGGCGTGTCCCTCGGACTGGGCCTGTCCGGCACCGGGGTGGCGTACATCCTGTATTACTTCATCGTCGAACGGCTGGGCGCGGTGATCGCCGCCTCGGCCACGTACATCCCGCCCGTTATCGCCTTGTTGATCGGCATCTTTGTCGCCGGCGAGCCGGTGCACGGACTGGACGTGGTGGCCATCGCGGCGATTCTGGGCGGGGTGTTCGTGTTGCAGAGCGGCCGTCGACTGGCCGCTCAGCGTGTGCAGTCAGAAGCGTAAACGCTGCCCCTCAGCTCAACGCGCACGCCCCCACGAAAGCCTTCACCAGCGACGGCGTTTTGCCTTCCAGTGCCGCGCGCTCGGGCTGGAACAGGGTCGCGACGAAAAACGGATGCCCATCGAGCTCCATGGCGCGAATTTCCTCGTCGAGGTCATAGCCGCTGACCTTCAACGGCCCGGCAAACATCTGCGCTTCCAGCTCCTTGCGCAGCCCGTAACGGCAGCGATAACGCTCTTGGGTCTGCTCGGCGGCATAGGCTGTGGCGATGCGCGAGCCAGCCACCAGACGAATCGGCGCAAAGGCTTCGACCAGCGAACAGCTCAACGGGGTGATGATGGCCTGATCGGAGTCCGGCGCGGTTTCCGCGTGTTCGGCGTTGGTCCAGCCCAAGTGATTGCGCGCATATTCCAGCAGCGCGTGCTGGAAACCGCCGCAGGTCCCGAGAAACGGCACCTGCTGTTCACGGGCGAAGCGGATCGCGGTCAGCGCGCCGTCCATGTCGCGATAAGGGCTGGCCGGGACGCACCAGATGCCATCGAATGCCTTCAAACCTTCGCCGTTTCCCACGTCCGGCGTGGGCAGCCATTGGCATTCGACGACGATGCCGGTCTCCCCCGCCACCCGGTCCAGTGCCACGGGAATCGCCTGATGCGCGGGCACGCTCTCGTCGTAATCCCCCACCAATGCGATGCGAATGCTGTGCTTCTGTTTCATGCCTGCTCCCTGATATCGAAACGCTTTGCGGTCAGTCCGGCGCTGACTATAAGCTTGCCGCCGTGCAATCAACATTGGCGTTTCGACAAGTGATCAATGCAACGACGCAATACCGAATCAACCACGGGGACCTGGCGCTGATCCTCGCCCTGGTGCGCGGCAAGACCCTGCCCAGAACGGCCGAATTGCTGAAAGTGGACGTTTCGACGGTGTTCCGGTCCGTGCGCAGGCTGGAGGCCTCGGTGGGTACGTCGCTGTTCGAAAAAAGCCGCTCGGGGTATCAGCCCACCGACGCCGCCATGCATTTGGCGCAGCAGGCGGAAAGCGCGGAACAGGCGTTGGCGCTGGCGCAAATCAGCCTCGAACAGGGCCAGCAGATCGTCAGCGGCACCGTGCGCCTGACCTGCACCGAGGCCGTGTTGCAAGACCTGCTGCTCCCGGCGCTTCGGCAGTTCATGCCCGATTACCCCGGCCTGAAGCTGGAGCTCAATACCTCCAGCGCCTTCGCCAACCTAAGCCGTCGAGACGCCGACATCGCCTTGCGCCTGACCAACGCGCCACCGGAACACTTGGTGGGCACGCGACTGGGCACGGTGTCGTATCAGGTGTGCGCCAGCGAGACGTATCTGCAACGGTGCGGCGAGGTCGAATGGGAGCGGATGGACTGGATCGCCCCCGATGACTTCCTGCCCGACCACCCCACCGTTACGTGGAGGCGTCAGCAGTTTCCGGGGGTGAATGTGGCCTATCGATGCAGCTCGATGCTCGCCGTCGCGCAGTTGGTACGGGCGGGAATGGGCGTCGCCGCGTTGCCGGATTTCATGTTGCGCGAAGGGGAATGGCGACGGTTGGGCGAACCGTTGGAAGGCTACGACACCGAGCTCTGGCTGCTGACCCGGCCGGATTGCCGGGCCCTGCGTTCGGTGTCGGCGCTGTTCAGCGAACTGACCCGGGCCTTGAAAGCCTGATGCCGCTGACACGCGTCAGGGCTGCCAGATCCGCTCGCCATTGATCTCCAGCATGCCCGTTGCGGGAATTCGCGCCGTGTCGCGTACGATCATTCGCCCCGGCAGAATCTCCTGAATCGCCGAGGTGTTCGGATCGGCCAGTTGCGCGCAGATGATGTTCACCGCGCGGCCGATCATTTCGGTCATGGGCTGTTCGAACGTGGTCAGGCCGAAGATGGGCCACTGCCCTTGCGGCAAATCGTCGAACCCGACGATGGAGACGTCGCTGCCCGGTTTCACCCCGCGCTCATGGCACACGTTGATCGCGGCCAGCGCCATCAGGTCGTTGGCGCAGAAAATCGCATCGGGCGGCGCATCGAGGCTCAGCAACCGGCGGGTCGCGGCCATGGCGCCTTCGAAGGTGTACTCGCCCACGTCGCGCAACGGCCGCGGCAGCCCTTGCGACGTCAGGTAGCCGTTGAAACCTGCCTCACGGTCACGGTTGGTCGAAGAGCTTTCCTTGCCCGCGATGAATGCCAGTCGCTCATGCCCGGCCGCCACCAGAAACTGCGCGATGGTGCGACTGCCCGTGAGGTTGTCGCTGGTCACGCTGGAGACAGAGGTGCTGCCATTGGTGCGGTTGAACAGCACCACGGGCAGTCCGATGGTGCGGCACTCCTCGGCAAAATGCGACGACAGGCTCGCCGACACCAGCACCAGACCGTCGACCTGATAGCGCAGGATTTCTTCCAGCACCGGGTCGGAATCTTCGTTGTTGGCCATGGAAAACAACAGAATGCGATAGCCCAAGCCTTCGAAGGCCGCTGACAGCGATTCCAGCACTCGCGCATAAAACGGGTTGGCCATGCCCGGAATGGCCACGCCGATCAGGTTGGAGCGTCGGGTGATCAGCGAGCGCGCCACCAGATTGGGGCGATAGCCCAGCAGCGCTGCGGCCTCTTCGACCTTGCGCCGGGTGTCGGGCGACACACTGGCGCCCTTGGTGAACGTGCGCGACACCGCCGACTGGGAAACCCCCGCCTGCCTGGCCACGTCATGGGCCGTCACCGGACGCCGTCCCCGCTCCGTGTTGTCTGACATATCGTTTCGACCGCCGAAAAAAAAATGATGATACCTGCCAATCGCTTATGTCACATCCCGCGCTGAAATTCGCGTCCATTTGGCGTGAGGGGTTTGCAACCTGAAAAATCCTGGATTAAGATCAAGCCATTGCATACGTATGCAAATCTTCATACCCATAAGAACAATCTCCAAGGAGAACACCGTGGCTAAGTGGCTTAAACAAGGCGCCGAAGCAGAAGTCATCAAATCCGCTGCCCGTGAAGTCCGCGATACCGTTGAAAATCTGCTGGCCGACATCGAAGCACGTGGCGACGCCGCCGTGCGTGAATTGGCAATCCGTTTCGACAAGATGGACCGCGAGGACTACCGCCTCACGGACGCTGAAATCCAGGCCTGTCTCGATCAGCTCAGCGACCGTGACCTCAAGGACATCGAATTCGCCCAGACCCAGGTGCGCAACTTCGCCCAGCACCAGCGCAATTCCATGGTCGACGTTGAAGTCGAAACCCTGCCGGGGGTCATCCTCGGCCACAAACACATTCCAGTGAACGCCGCAGGCTGCTACGTGCCCGGAGGTAAATACCCGCTGCTGGCATCGGCGCACATGTCGGTGATCACCGCGAAAGTCGCCGGTGTACCGCGCATCATCACCTGCGCCCCGCCCTTCCACGGCAAACCGGCGCCTGCCATCGTCGCCGCGCAGCACATGGCCGGTGCCAACGAGATTTACTGCCTGGGCGGTATTCAGGCGATCGGCGCCATGGCGCTGGGCACCAAGTCCATCGCGCAGGTGGACATGCTGGTCGGTCCGGGCAACGCGTTCGTTGCCGAAGCCAAGCGCCAGCTGTTCGGTCGCGTGGGCATCGACCTGTTCGCAGGCCCGACCGAAACCCTGGTGATCGCGGACGAAACCGTCGACGGCGAACTGTGCGCCACCGACTTGCTGGGCCAGGCCGAACACGGTCCTGACTCCCCGGCCATCCTGCTGACCACCTCGGAAAAACTCGCCCGCGAGACCATGGCCGAAGTCGAGCGTCTGCTGAAAATTCTGCCGACCGCCGACATCGCCCGTCGCGCCTGGGAAAGCTTCGGCGAAGTGATCGTCGCCGAGGACGAAGCGGAAATGCTGGCCATCGCTAACGACCTGGCCTTCGAACACGTGCAAGTGATGACCAAGGACCCGGATTACTTCCTCAAGAACATGCGCAACTTCGGCGCACTGTTTCTCGGTCCGCGCACCAACGTGTCGTTCGGCGACAAGGTCATCGGCACCAACCACACCCTGCCCACCAAGAAAGCCGCGCGTTACACCGGCGGTCTGTGGGTCGGCAAGTTCATCAAGACCTGCACCTACCAGAAGGTGCTCACCGACGAAGCGTCGTCAATGGTCGGCGAATACTGCTCGCGCCTGTGTGCGCTGGAAGGCTTCGCCGGTCACGGTGAACAGGCCAACATCCGCGTGCGCCGTTATGGCCACAAGGACGTGCCCTACGCCGGTGCCGCCCAATAAGCGTCACGCTCCAGTTGGCTTTTTGCGGAAAAAGGCGAGCGCACGACCGCTCGCCTGAACAATAAAAACAATCACATCCACTGCGGACCACACCTCGCCTGACCAGGCCGGGTGGCGGTTCGCTGTGCCGCTTTTAAGGATTGACTCATGAGTGTTGTCATCGCCGTTCTGGCGTTGTGCGTTCTGATGCTGGCTGCGTATCGGGGTTACAGCGTCATCATCTTCGCCCCACTGGCGGCCCTTGGCGCTGTGTTGCTGACCGATCCGACCGCCGTGGCGCCGGTGTTCAGTGACCTGTTCATGGACAAGATGGTCGGCTTTATCAAGCTGTACTTTCCGGTCTTTCTCCTCGGCGCGGTGTTCGGCAAGCTGATCGAACTGTCGGGTTTTTCCCGCGCCATCGTCCAGGCGGTCATCGGGTTGCTGGGGAGCAGCCAGGTGATTCTGGTGATCGTGCTGGTCTGTGCTTTGCTCACCTACGGCGGTGTGTCGCTGTTCGTGGTGGTCTTCGCGGTCTACCCGTTCGCTGCCGAGATGTTCCGTCAGGGCAACATCCCGAAGCGCCTGATGCCCGCGACCATCGCGCTGGGTGCGTTCACTTTCACCATGGACGCCATGCCCGGCACTCCGCAAATCCAGAACATCATTCCGACGACCTTCTTTGGCACCAACTCCTGGGCCGCACCGTGGCTGGGCGTGTTGGGTTCGCTGTTCGTGCTGACCTGCGGCATCGTCTATCTGGAATACCAGCGTCGTAAGGCCGCCCGGGCCGGTGAAGGTTACGGGACCAACCTGCGCAATGAGCCGGAAACCCCGGAGCAGATCAAGCTGCCCCACCCGCTGATCGCCCTGCTGCCGCTGATCCTGGTAGGGGTGATGAACCTGCTGTTCACGAAATGGATTCCGGGCTGGTACGGCGGTTCTTATGGCATTCACCTGCCGGGCCTCAAGGCGCCGATCCAGACCGACGTCGCCAAGCTGACCGCGATCTGGGCGGTGCAGGCGGCGTTGTTGGTGGGCATCATTACCGTGCTGGTGTTCTCCTTTCGCACTGTCGCCAGCAAACTGGCCGATGGCAGCAAGACGGCCGTGGGCGGCGCGATGCTGGCGACGTTGAACACGGCATCGGAATACGGCTTCGGCGCGGTGATCGCGGCGTTGCCGGGTTTTCTGGTGGTGGTCGACGGGCTGAAGGCAATCCCCAACCCGCTGTTGAATCAGGCAATCACCATCAACATTCTGGCGGGGATTACCGGTTCGTCCTCCGGCGGGATGAGCATCGCGCTGGCCGCCATGTCCGACACCTTCATTGCCGCCGCCAATGCCGCGCACATCCCGATGGAAGTGATGCACCGCGTCGCCTCGATGGCTGCCGGGGGCATGGACACCCTGCCGCACAACGGCGCGGTCATCACCCTGCTCGCCGTCACCGGCCTGACCCACCGCGAGGCCTACAAGGACATCTTCGGCATGACAATCTTCAAGGTGCTGGCGGCGTTCTTCGTGATTGGCGTGTATTACGCGACCGGGTTGGTTTGATCCAAGGGATCGCCCCGGTTCCAGCGGCGATCCCCGATCTCTGTGGGGGCGAATTCATTCGCGAAAAATGGCACAGCCGATAAAGGTGCATGGGCTGTACGGCCGCTTCGCGAATGAATTCGCTCCCACAGTTTTGGTTTATGTTCCCCGCTGCTCCCGCCGGAACTGCCCCGGCGGCACACCATGGGCCTTGCGAAACCGCCGCGAGAAATACGCCTCATCGGCAAACCCGCAAATCTCGGCAATGTGGCTCAGGGGTTTGTTGCTGTTCATCAAATGCGTACGGGCCAGACGCATGCGACGCTCCAGCACCAGTTCGGAAAACGTGCTGCCGGTTTCCTTGCGCAGCAGGTGGGTCAGGTAGTTGGGCGAAAGAAACGCCGCAGCCGCTGCGTCGGTCAGGGTCATCGCCGGATCGGCAATGTGATCGCGAATGTAATCCATCACCCGCCCCATCGCATCACGCCGCCCTCTTCGCTCGGCCTTGTTCGCCGACAGCGCCCGCAACTCGGCTTCGAACAGGTTGCAGACCTCGCCAATCAACTGCAGCAGATACCCCCGCAACACCGACCCCGAACCCAGTTTCCTCGTCTGATCCGCTTCGCGCATCTGCATGAGCAATGTCGTCACCTCGACGAACTGTGCGTCGTCGAAGATGAAATCCAGGTGCTCCTGAAACCGGAATGGCGCCAGTTCAGGTGCTTCGGTCAGCGGCACGTCTTCCAGGTCCATCGGGTCGCAGTGCAGACGTTGCAGCAGGAATTCCTGAGAGAAATTGATCAGCACGAAGTTGCCGTCTTCGGGATGCGGAATCACGTGCAGACGATGGGGCAGGATGAACGCCAGGGTGTTGCGCGGGAACGGCCGGATCGCGCCACCGATATGCTGCACGGTGTCGCCGCCGAGGTTGATCTGGATCTGAAAGTATTCGTGACGATGGGGCGACGTCAGCGCCGGGCGAGCGGACTTGTCACGAATGTAAAAATCCATGCGGTCGCTGCGCTGTTGCATGCCGTAGGTCTGAATGCGGGGGGTGTTCGCCATCGAAATGAAGCCCGGAAAAAGACTTCAAGCTACAAGTTTTGAGCGGCGAGCTGCAAGCTAAAAGCTGCGAGCGTGAAGCCAACGCGCACAGGCTTTTCTCTTGCAGCTTGCAGCTTGCAGCTTGCCGCTCGGCGCTTGCAGCTTATCCGATGGTGACGGTGAGTTCGGCCAAACCTTCGATGCCTGCGGTGACCACGTCACCCCGTTGCAGCGCGCCGACGCCCGCTGGCGTGCCGGTGTAGATCAAATCGCCCGCTTTGACGCCGACCGATTGCGACAGGTAAGCGATCACGTCTTTGACGGCCCAAATCTGGTCCGCCAGGTCCCCGCGCTGGCGAGGTTCGCCGTTCACGTCCAGCCAGATGGAACCGCTGTCGGGATGACCGACCTTGCTCACCGGCAACAGCGCAGTGGCCGGGGCGGAGGCGTCGAATGCCTTGGCCCATTCCCATGGACGGCCCATTTTCTTGGCCTGCGCCTGCAAATCACGACGGGTCAGGTCCAGGCCGACGCCATAGCCCCAGACGTGGCTCAGGGCGTCTTCAGCGTCGATGTTCACGCCATCCTTGCCAATCGCGACCACCAGCTCGATTTCGTGGTGCAGGTCCTGGGTCAGCGGTGGGTAAGGGATCGTGCCTTCGGCAGGCACCACCGCGTCGGCGGGCTTGGCGAAGAAAAACGGTGGCTCGCGATCAGGGTCGTGGCCCATTTCACGTGCGTGTTCGGAATAGTTGCGACCGACGCAGAACACGCGACGGATCGGGAAACGGGCAGAAGTGCCGGCCACGGCCAGCGACGGCGTGGCGACGGGTGCAATGACGAATTCGCTCATGGTCATGTCCTCGAATGAAAGTGGCTCGACAGGGACACAGTGTGCGGATTCGGCGGCAGGCCGGGTTGGACAGATCCCCGGAGGTTTTGGACGGAGCAACGGTGTTGCGCCTTCCTGCTCTTCCTCCAGCCCGGAAGCTGGAAAATCACGACCTGGCGACTGCCAAAGCCCTGACTCACCAATCACCCGCTTCTGCCGAAGGCGTGGGAGCTGGCTTGCCTGCGATCGGCTGCGAAGCAGTCGTAAAACCAGACGGCTCGGAATTACCTGACCCACCGCGTACACAGGGTTTGCTGCCGCTTCGCGCCAGATCGTAGGCAAGCCAACTCCTACAGGCTCCGCCCAGAATCAAAAGCAATCAGTGCGGGTTTCGATTTCTCACGCGAACTTAAACGTCGATCTGGTGCCTTTTCACCCACGCCCCACAAACGGCATGCTGTTCGCCATCACCGTCATGTTCAGCACGTTCGCCGACAGCGGCAGGCTGGCCATGTAGCTCACGGCATCGGCCACGTGCTGCACGTTCATCGTCGGCTCCACCTGCAACTCACCGTTGGGCTGCAACACGCCTTTGGTCATGCGGTCGGTCATCTCCGTCAACGCGTTTCCAATGTCGATCTGGCCGCAGGCGATGTTGTACTGCCGACCGTCCAGCGAGGTGCTTTTGGTCAAGCCCAGCACCGCGTGTTTGCTGGAGGTGTACGGCGAGCTGAACAGACGTGGTGTATGCGCGGAGATCGAGCCGTTGTTGATGATCCGCCCACCTTGCGGCACCTGACGACGCATCAGACCGAACGCGCCGCGCACGCACAAAAACATCCCGGTGACGTTGGTGTCGATCACGTTCTTCCATTGCTCCACCGACAACTCATCCATCGGCACCGCCGGTGCGCCGATGCCTGCGTTGTTGAACGACACATCCAGACGCCCGTACGTTTTTTCAATCGTGGCAAAAAGCGCCTCGACACTGGCCGCATCGCGCACATCGGTAGACACCGCCAGCGCTTGCTGGCCCGCCGCTCTCGCCTGTTCGGCCAGCTCAGTCAGCGGTTCCAGGCGACGCCCGGCCAGCACCACGGCGTAGCCGTCTTTGAGCCATTGCAGCGCCACGGCACGGCCGATGCCACTTCCTGCGCCGGTGACCAGCGCGACTTTCAAGGCAGACGATGAAGACATGAGAAATTCCTGATTGTTGTTAGAAGAATGAAAACGACACGGTCGGGGCTTAGCTGTAGACAGGCGTCAGGACCGGCTTGCCCGCATAAAACGCCAGCAGGTTGTCCGCAACCATCTGCACCGTGCCCCGTGAAGCTTCCGGCGACAACCCACCCACGTGAGGCGTCAACACCACGTTGTTCAGCGTTTTCAGGACATCCGGTACCTGCGGCTCGTCGTCGAACACGTCCAGACCTGCACCTGCCAGACGCCCGTGTTGCAACGCGTCGACCAGCGCTGCAGTGTCCACGACACTGGCCCGGGCAATATTGATGAGGAAACCTTCCGGCCCCAGCGCCTCGATGGCGGCGCTGTCGATCAGGTGACGCGTGCCGCTGCCGCCCGGCGTCGCAACGATCAGAAAATCGGATTCAGCCGCCAGTTCCAGCGGCGTGGCGCAATAGGTGAAATCCACACCGGCCCGAGGCGAACGGCTGTGGTAACTCACCTGCATGTCGAAACCCAGCGCACGCTTGGCGATCGCCATACCCACCGAACCCAGCCCCAGAATACCGAGGCGCTTGTTGGCGAACGAAGGCCGCGTGACCTTGCGCCACTCGCTGCGCCGCACCGACGCATCGGCCTGGGGAATGTCACGCACCAGCGACAACAGCAACGCCATCGTATGGTCTGCAACGGTCGGCGCATTCACTCCCGCCCCATTGGTCACCACGATGCCTCGCGCTTCTGCAGCAGGCAGGTCCACCTGCTCGTAACCGGCGCCGATCACACAGATGATCCCCAACTTCGGCAACGCCGCCATCTCGGCCGCCGTGAATCCCAATGGCCCACGGGTCAGCACTGCGTCGATCTCGCTGCCCCGCGTCGCCACCGCCTCCGCCCGCATGGCCGGGGTCGGCGCCAGGATCAGCCGAAACCCCTGCTCTTCCAAGATCGGTAAGTACTCGTTCACGCTCTCGACCAACACCAGGACCGTCTTCATCATCACCCCGTCGCGGAAAATTCGATGGGACAGACAGTAGCGCGAGTTAGAGCGGTTTTCACCCCTGAAATCGATTCCCCCCACCCTTCTTCGCGCAATACATCGCTTCATCCGCATGGCGGAAGAGTTGCGTCAGGTCGGTGGCGTTTTCCGGGTAGTTGGCGATGCCGATACTGGGTAGGATTTGCCAGTCGTTGCCTTTGAGGACCATGGGGACGTTGAGGGTCCTGCAGATTTTTTCCGCGACTTTCGCGGAGTCGTCCGGATGGTTGACGCGGTCGAGCAGGATGACGAACTCGTCGCCGCCGATTCGCGCGACGGTGTCGGTTTCGCGCACGCACAGCTTGAGGCGATGGGCGACTTCCTGAAGCAGCAGGTCTCCCGCCGCGTGGCCCAGGGTGTCGTTGACCTGCTTGAACTTGTCGAGGTCGAGGTAGAGCAGCGCCAGTCGTCCCGCGCTGCGTTTTGCCCGTTCAAGGGATTGTTGCAGACGCTCTTGCAAGAGCATGCGGTTGGGCAATTGGGTCAGTTGATCGTATTGGGCCATGCTTTTCAGGCGGTCATACAGCTGCTTGCGCTCGATGGCCGCCGCCACTTGGGTGCAGACGAACTGCAACAGTTCCTGATCCCGCTCGCCGTAATGCGGGCAGTCCGGATGGCTCTTGACCAACAGCGCACCGATGATGCCGTGCTGGGTTTCCAGTGGGGTGGCGAGCCACGACAGGCCGTCGCTACCGAGCAGTTTCCGGAGGTGCTCAGGCGTCGGAATGACCGGATCAGCATCGACGAGTACAGGCGCCAGCAGCAGCGGCCGCCCGGTGCCGACCACTTCGGAGGCCAGGGCGTCAGCCACCGGCTGCTGAAGCGTCGGATCGAGCTCGTCAACGTAGTAGGGAAAATTCACCAGGCCGCTGTATTTGTCTCGCAGGGCGACATAGAAATTGCGCGCGGGCAGCAGGTCTGCGATCACGCCGTGAATGTCCTTGAACAATGCGGGCAAGTCGCTGGCGACGTGAGCGGCTTCGGAAATGCTCAGCAGCGCCGAGCGCACGGAATCGGAACGTTTGCGCTCGGTGATGTCGCGGGCCACCGCGATGCGCAGGTTATCCACTTCGGACCAACGCGCTGACCACATGATGTGCACGATGCGCCCATCCTTGCGCACGTAGCGGTTCTCGAAACCGACGTTGGGCTGCCCTCCCATGATGTCCCGCGCTGCTGCCAACGTGCGTTCGCGATCATCGGGGTGCACCAGCTCAATCATTTTGCGACCGATCAGTTCGTCGGGCCGGTAGCCAAAGATGCGCTCCGCCGCCGCACTCGCGAAAACGTAACGACCTTCGACGTCCACCACACAGATGGCGTCCATCAGCATGTCGACAAAGCCCACCAGTGCCGCGTAAGTGTTTGTTTCCATACGAAAAGAGCCGCCCGCTAACTGAAACGTTCATGCACCCGACGATTTAGCGTCATGAAAGCGCATGAAACTGTGAGCCATATTGCCGAAACGTGCTGGTTTCAGCCATTCGTCAATCCGCCATAACGACAGTTTTTTTCCAGCAGCGACAGTCTGGTTGCCCGCAACTCATCGGCTGTTTATGGTCTGACCCCATGCGCCCGGACACGCAGCCGCTCAACACGCAGGCTGACACGCGCAGCGGTTTCCCGCCGCTTCATGAATGAATCATGCACATAAGGAATGTCATCACATGCTCAACAGGCTCTCCACCCACTTGCTTTCCAAGACCGTGCTGGCCACCGCAATGGCCGCTGTGATGTGGTCGTCGGGCTCGGCCACGGCAGCCAACGAACCGGGCAAGGCGCTGGCCGCGAAAATCGGCGTGCCTTGGCCTGCGGTCATCGCCCACCGAGGCGCCTCGTTCAATGCACCGGAAGAGACGGTGCCCTCTTACACCCTGGCCCGCGAGTTGGGCGCGGATTATCTGGAGATGGACATTCAGCGCACCAAGGACGGCGTGCTGATTGCCTTGCACGACGACACGCTGGAGCGCACCACCAACGTCGCCGAGGTCTATCCGGACCGGGTGAAAGATCCGCTGAGCAGCTTCACCCTCGAAGAAATCAAGCGACTGGACGCAGGCTCCTGGTTCAACAAGGCCCACCCGGATCGCGCCCGCGCCAGCTATGCGGGGTTGAAGATTCTGACCCTGGATGAAGTGATCGACATCGCCGAGGGCGGCAAGAACAAACCGGGGCTGTACATCGAGACCAAGGTGCCGGCGCAATTCCCCGGCGTCGAAGAGGATTTGAAAAAGAAACTGGAGCAACGCGGCTGGCTGAGCCAACGCCCTGCGGCGGAGAAAGGCCATGTGAACGTGGCGCACATGCCGGGCCGCGTGGTGTTGCAGACGTTCGAGAAGCCGAGCCTGGAACTGCTGCAGAAAGCCATGCCTGACACGCCAAAAGTGCTGTTGTTGTGGACGGGCGACGGGTATATCCCGGCGGCGTCGGACAAGACGTTCAAGGATTCGGGGGCCAAGGACAAGGCGGCGTTCTACGCAACGCAGCAGGTGAAATCCAAGGAGGAGTTCGCGGCCTGGATGGACTGGGCGAAGGCTCACGGTGCCATAGGCACAGGCCCTGCGGCCGCGCTGAAAAACGGTAGGGATCAGAGCTACATGGATTTGGTGCAGCCCTGGATGAACAAGATGGCCCATGACCGTGGGCTGATCATCCATCCCTACACCGTGGACGACGCGGTGGACTTCAAGGCCATCAGCGCTCGGGGAGTCGACGGGTTCTTTACCAACCGGGCGTCGGAACTGCTGAAATTCTACGGTCGTCCGTCGAAAGAAAGCATGGAATCGATCCTGAAGCGGATCGGGTATTGAAACCCGCCGTGATTCTAGCTGGCTGACGTCATAAATCGCGGCGTCGCTTACCCTCTGTAGGAGCGAATTCATTCGCGAGGCGTTGGTACAGGCGATGGAGATGTGTCGTCTGTATGGGCCAATCGCGAATAAATTCGCTCCTACAGAGCGCTTGCCGCAAAGGACGAGACTTACGCCAGCTCCGCCACCACCGCAGCCAACGCTTTTGCCGGATCTGCTGCCTGGCTGATCGGGCGGCCGATGACAAGGTAGTCGGAACCGGCGTCCAGCGCCTGGCGCGGGGTCAGGATGCGCCGTTGGTCATCCTGCGCGCTGCCCGCGGGACGAATCCCCGGCGTCACCAGTTGCAACGACGGGTGCGCCGTTTTCAGGGCCTGAGCTTCCAGCGCCGAACACACCAGACCGTCCATCCCCGCCTTTGCTGCCAGCGCCGCCAGACGCAGCACCTGTTCCTGGGGTTCGATGTCCAGGCCGATGCCTGCCAGGTCCTCACGTTCCATGCTGGTCAGCACGGTCACGCCGATCAGCAGCGGCTTCGGGCCGCTGCGTTGATCCAGCACGTCGCGGCAGGCCGCCATCATGCGCAGGCCGCCGGAGCAGTGCACGTTGACCATCCACACGCCCATTTCCGCCGCAGCCTTGACCGCCATCGCCGTGGTATTGGGGATGTCGTGAAACTTGAGGTCCAGAAACACTTGGAAGCCCTTGTCGTTCAAGGTCTCGACAATGCCCGACGCGCTGCTGGTAAACAGTTCTTTGCCCACTTTGACCCGGCACAACGTGGGGTCCAGTTGGTCCGCCAGTTTCAACGCGGCTTCGCGGGTCGGGAAATCCAGGGCGACGATGATGGGGGTCTGGCAGGCGGACATGAGCGGGTTCTCTGGCAAGTCGAAATCGGCGCGCATTGTAGCTGAACCCATCGCAGGGCGGGACCCGGTGATCGGTAAAAGACAAAGATGCCGCCAAGCCTGGGGCCAACCGTCACACCGTTTCGAAGCCGACTCGCATCCCCGCACGACCGGGCATCCCCTACAATGGAACCACTGGGCAGCGCCGTTGCTCAAAGCGATATCACAATAAGGAGAGAGCCTCATGCCCTGGTATGCCTGGTTGATTCTGGTAATTGCAATTGGCTCGATCGTCGGCGGTTTGGTGATGCTGAAGGACTCAGCGAAAAAACTGCCCCTGACCGATGAACAGCTCAAGCGCGTTCACGAGCGCAACGCCGAAATGGACGCCAAGGAAGCCCGCGACCGCTAGACCGCGTCGGGCGGTGAAACCTCGCCGCCCCCGCCTGCCCTTCTGTTCTATCAATCCGTACCGTCACTCTCATCCAGCGCCACGGCGTGATGTGTGGCCTGTGGCGTCACGGCGATCCGGAACGGCTGGAAGATCTTGAACATCTGCCCGTTCTCCCGAAGCTTTCTTAGCAACTCCCCAAACTTTTCCCCGGTAATCGGCGCATTCGGTCGCAGGAGCGCGTAGTGCCGGTATATCTGATCGACCCGGTCTGAAATCAGGAATTGATCGGCGTCTTCAGGGTTACTGGCCATGAACGTGCTCAGGTACGAGCGGGTGACCAAGGCAATGTCGGCCCGATCCCGGAGCACCATCAACAGGTTGCTGTCATGGGAATAGGTCAGCGTGGCGTTGTATTGATCGGCCAGGAACTTGGGGTCAGCGTTAAACCGCGCGAAAGCGTAGTGATAACCGCTGAACAACGCGAGGCGCTTGCCCGTCAGGTCATCGAAATAGTTCTGCCCGCGCCCTTGCATACGATGGGCGACGAAAATCTCGGCGTCTTCAAGCCCCATGTCGACGTCCTCGTGGGGAATGTCCTTCCAGCCCCAGGCCGGGTTCTCGAAGATGGCCATGTCGAAGCGTTCCTGCTGAAAATCGCGGAAACGACGGGGAATTGAGGTTGGCACCATCTCGAAATGGTAGTCGGTCTGCATAGCGTTCAACGCACTGACCATCTGTGGCAACAACCCGGTGTCTTCGCCCCGTTCAGGGCGAATCGTGTACGGCGGAAAATGCGCCGCACCAATGCGCACGATCTGCGCCGCGCCCGCTTGCCAGGCCCACAGGGTCGTCGTTGCCAACAGCAGCGTTTTCAAAGCCATCCGCACGGGCGTAGACATCAAGACAAAGCACCTCTGGCGAATCGGAGTACGCGTAAGCTATGCGTTCGCGAACAATTAGACAACGGTCAAACGACATCAAAGCTGGCTTTATGCCAGATCCGGCTGTTTCAACAATAAAAGCAACGCCTGCTCCGCCAGTTGTTCCAGGGTCAGAGTGCCCTCGGCGCGATACCAGGTGGTGGTCCAGGACAACGCGCCCGTCAGAAAACGTCGGGTGACGGCCACATCCCCTTGCACCAGACCGCAGGCCTTGGCTTCCCCCAGCACGTGCAGCCACAACTGCTCATAAGCGTTGCGCAAGACCCGGACCCTCGCCTGCCCGTCGGCCGACAGCGAGCGCCACTCATAGATCATGACGGCCAACGCTTCGCCGGTGCCGCCCATGATCGACTGCAATTCGCAGCGGATCAGCGCCAATACGCGCTCACGCACATCCCGGGTTTGCGCCAATGCGACACGCATCACCTCGGTGTTGTAGACCATGGTCTGCTCCATCACCGCGCACAAGATTTCATCCTTGCTGCGAAAGTGATGAAAAATACTGCCCGACTGAATCCCCACGGCCGCCGCCAGGTCCCGCACGGTGGTGCGCTCATACCCTCTGTGACGAAACAGGTGCGCGGCCACTTGCAGCAGCTTGCCCCGTGGGCTGTCCGGATCAGTCATCAGTCCGCCCGCGATCAGCCCGTGCATCACCGTCGACGTGTCGCGTTCATCCACCGCCATGCCCTTTCACTCGATCGCAAAAAACGCCCACAAAAACCATCGGTCGCGCGGCAATTTATGCCGAGCGCTTCAACCAAGCAAGCGCTTGGCCAGCATTGACCCCATCTGCCCGACGAAAAAAATCACCCGGCGGGTTAAACAATCGTCCGTCAGATGAGTCCCACGCAGTGATCATCCGTGATCGTCACGTTGGACGCAGTGGGCCTAATGTGGCTACGCTGCATCACGGTGCCACGGATTAGGATACTGGAGCGAGCAATGCCCCATTGGTTGGTGATAGATCTGGAGGCCACCACCGAAGAGGGCGGATGGCCAGTGGCAGAGATGGAAATCATTGAGATCGGCGCCTGCGTGGTCAATTCGGACGGCCGCGAAATCGACCATTTCGAACGCTTCGTGCGCCCGGCGCGCAGGCCGCAACTGACCCCGTTTTGCCGCGAGCTGACCCATATTCAACAAAGCCAGGTGGACACGGCGTCGCCGATAACGACGATCTGGCCGCAATTTGAACGCTGGATGAGCCATCACCGCACACGGCTGGTGGGCTGGGTCAGTTGGGGAGACTACGACCGCGAGCAATTAACGCTGCAATGGCAGGAACATCGACTGGCGAGCGAGCTGAGCGGCCTGCCGCACATTAACCTCAAGCAGCGCTTCGCTCAGGCCCGACAACTGCAAAAACCCTGTGGTCTCAATGCCGCGCTGCAACTGGCGGGCATGCATTTCAATGGCCAGCAACACCGAGCGCTGACCGACGCACGCAACACAGCGCGATTGATCCCGTTGGTCATTCCTTCCTGAAAGATGACGCATTTACCAAAGCGGATGACGGCCTTTTGTACGTTGGGCATACTGTCCGCCCTTTTTCAGCCCTTTCGAGGAGATCAGCCATGTTCAAGGTCAACGAGTATTTCGACGGCACCGTCAAGTCCATCGCCTTCCAGCAAGCCGAGGGCGCAGCCACGATCGGCGTCATGGCGCCAGGCAAATACAACTTCGGCACCGCTGATCGCGAAATCATGCATGTGGTCTCGGGCTCGCTGAAAGTCCTGCTGCCAGGCGCCAACGATTGGGAAACCTTCAACGCAGGCGACCAATTCCGCGTGCCGGCGAACAGCAAGTTCGACCTGGAAGTGAGCGTCGAGACCGCTTACCTGTGCGAATACCGCAAGGACTGAAATACAGACGCCCCATCATGGGCGCTGTTTTTATCAGCACAGACGAACTGTAGGGGCGTGGCTTGTCCCGCGATCTGCTGCGAAGAGGCAGCCCATCGGAATGCCACGTTGGGCCTGATGAACGCGGGACAACTTGTTTACTGACGCTACGCGCCAGATCGCGGGACAAGCCACGCTCCTACCGATCCCCATCCCGCTGAACGTGGTCGCGGGTGCTCGTCCCCGCGTTAAACTGCAACGCCGCCAATCGCGCATACAGCGGGTTGCTGGCGATCAACTCACGGTGCGTGCCCACGGCTACCAGCCTCCCCTGATCCATCACCGCAATCCGGTCAGCGTTCTGCACCGTGGCCAAACGGTGAGCGATGACCAGGGTGGTGCGACCCTTCATCAACGTGGGTAATGCCTGCTGGATCAGATGCTCGCTTTGGGCATCCAGCGCGCTGGTGGCCTCATCGAGCAACAGGATCGGCGCGTCGGCCAGCAACGCACGGGCAATGGCCAGACGTTGACGCTGCCCGCCCGACAACCCCATTCCGCCGTCGCCCAGATGCGTCTGATAGCCCTGCGGCAGCAATTGAATGAATTCGTGGGCATGAGCGATTCGCGCCGCCGCTTCGACCTGTTCGTCGCTGGCGTCGGGATTGCCGTAACGAATGTTGTCCTCGACGCTGCCAAAAAACAGCGCAGGGGTCTGCGAAACCCAGGCAAAACAGCGACGCAGGTCCAACGGATCGAGACGCTCACCCGGCACACCCTCGATCAACACACGCCCCTGCTGCGGGTCATAAAAACGCAGCAACAGGTCGAACAGCGTCGATTTACCCGCCCCCGACGGCCCCACCAACGCCAACGTCTCACCCGATTCAATGGTCAGGCTCAGCCCCTCGACCGCGTTACGCTCAGGCCGGGACGGGTAGGCAAAGCTGACATTTTCCAAGGCCAAATGACCGCTCACGCGCTCCGGCAAGGTCAGCAGATCACTGCTCGGGGGCGTGATTTCGCTGCGGGCCTGCAACAGTTCGGTGATGCGCTCCGCTGCGCCGGCTGCCCGTTGCAACTCGCCGATCACTTCGCTGAGGGTGCCGAACGCGCTGCCGACGATCAGGCTGTAGAACACGAACGCCGCCAGCTCGCCCCCGGTGATTCGCCCGGCGATGACGTCCATGCCGCCGACCCACAGCATCACGGCCACGGCACCGAGCACCAGCACGATGACCAGGGTAATCAGCCACGAACGCTGAAGAATCCGCTTACGCGCCGTCTCGAATGCGCCTTCCGCTGTCTGCGAAAAACGCTGTCGGTCCTGTTCCTGGTGGTTGTAGGCCTGAACCGTCTTGATCTGTCCCAGCGCTTCCGACACGTAACTGCCAACGTCCGCCACCCGGTCCTGGCTTTCCCTCGACAGGCTGCGCACCCGTCGCCCGAAAATCAGGATAGGCGCCAGCACCAACGGCAACGCCACGACCACGATGCTGGTCAGCTTGGGGTTGGTAAAAAACAGCAGGATCACGCCACCGATCACCATCAGGGCATTGCGCAGGAACATCGACAGCGACGAGCCGATGACCGATTGCAGCAACGTCGTGTCGGCGGTGAGGCGTGACTGGATTTCCGAGCTTCGGTTGTTCTCATAGAACCCGGGGTGCAGGCTGACCAAGTGATCGAACACCTGCTTGCGCAGATCGGCCACCACCCGCTCGCCAATCCACGACACCAGATAAAAGCGGGTAAACGTGCCGATGGCCAACGCCACCACCAGCACCATGAACAGCACGATGCTTTCGTTGAGCAATTCCGGCGAGCGGGTCAGAAAACCCTTGTCGACCATCATTTTGATGCCCTGTCCCATCGACAACGTGATGGCGGCGGTGACGATCAGCGCCACCAAGGCGCCAAAGGCCTGCTTGCGATACGGCGAGACCATCCGCAGCGCCAGACGAAGTGCATGCCGCTGACGACCGGAAAACACAGAAGCCATGAAAGTCACCTGTAGGAAAATTCAGGGCAGAGCCTACACCTGCCCTTCTGTGTACGCTCGTCGTGTTTTGCTGAACTCAATCGCGGTCTGCCAGTCAGGATAAGGGAGTCCACGCTGTTAAAGCGCCGCGTTATGACGCTAATCGGGGACGGTTAGAGTGGATTGGTCTAACGGTCGGCTGGCGGTTGACGCCGTCATCTGTTGGACTGAAAGGACGCTTGAAGCGTGCGCGCTTGAAGTGTTCAGGGATGTCATCGCGCGGTCATCGAGCGTGGATAACCTGAAGCGCACCCCCTGATGAGGAGACAGGCCATGAGCTTGCAAAACAGCAGCAATCAAGAACCCGTGGTACGGCCCCAGCCCGAATCTCAACTGGGCGGCGCCATTCTGGACGAGTACGGGAATCAGGTCCTGATTACTGAAGTAATGGTTCAGGCCGCGTGTCAGGAATGCGAAAAGTACTGGGTCAAACCTGAAAAACAAGACTGATGAACAGACTCCCTTGAAACCCGGCCCTCCCGCCGGGTTTTTTCTGTGCGCCTGAACGTCATTTATTGAAGAGCAACATCCCGCAATAAACGGGGTCTTAGCGCTGGTTGCATGTCCCGCGATCCTTCGATTACGTCCTGACCTTAAACCGTCAATTGACGTTATCCAAGGAAGAACGAGATGTCCGCTTCACGCTACGGCTACACCCCACAGGAATTGAACGACGTTTACACCGAACTGGAAAAGAGCCTGTTCGCTGTCCATCGAGACATCGGCGTCGATGATCAGCCCGCCCCGAAAATCCTGATCGTGGCCGGGGTGCAAGGGTCGGGCAAGACCTACATGCTCGACAACACCCTGCTCAAGGACCCGCGCTACGGCAACTACGTGCGGCTCTATACCGAAAGCTTTCGTGAACTGCACCCGCGTTACGCCGAGTTCGCCGACCAAGACGTGACCCGTCGCTACAAACACACCGAGTCGTTCATCTGGGAGCTGGGCAGCCTGATTTTCGCCCATGCGTACAAAAACAAATTCAACATCATCATGGAGACGGCACTGGACACCAAAGCGTTCGCCACCGTCATCACCGGTCCGGAACTGGCGGATTACCAGTTCGACGTGCACCTGATCGGCTGCAAGAAAGACTTCGTGCACCTTTCGACGATCAAGCGCGCCCTGAATGCGCTGGAGAAAGGCAGCCTCGAACGATTTGTCGACATTGCCACCATCGAGACCAGTATCGAAAATGCCGAGGTGATCCTGAACGCCTTCGAAACCGCCTGCATGCGCGTCAGCGGCTCGACGATCAACATGTACGAGCGCGGCTTTGGTGCGTTGAAGAATCGGAAAAAACTGTGCAGCAGCCGGTGCGACAGAATCAATGTGCTGACGCCGCTGGTGTTCACCGACGAAAACGGCGTGGAGGTCACGGTTCAGGAACAGACGCACCGCATCGAGCGCAGCGAGGCCCTGCCGGTGCCATGCAGCTACGCCAGCTTCATTGCGCTGGTGGAAGCGCCCGTCAGTGGCGTCGAGGACCGTCGGGAAGCCTGGCAGGAAGCCTATGCCGCCCTCGCCCGAATGCGCGGGTTCTGGCAGCAGGTCCCCCAGCGTCTTCCGGAGACGCTGTGGGGTTACATCAAGAAATACGTCGAATGAGTCACGCGTCGACTGACTCGGCTCCCAGTGCCTGAATGATCTGCTGCAACGGCGCGGACGGGCCGTTCAGGCTGACACGCAGGCCTTCGATTTCCCGGCGCGGCGGATAGTGTTTGCGCAGGGCGTCGAAGGCCAGTCGCTGGCTGGACGAATCGCCCACCAGGCTGCGACGAAAATCCGCATCGTCGCGGCGCGGGTCGTACACGCCCCGGCACAGCATGTTCAGCGCCCAAGTGGGGTCAGTGTCGGCGTCGAGGGTGACCTGCGCCAGCCAGGGTTTGGGCAGCAAGTCTTGCAGTTCGATAGTCGCTGGCTGGCCCAGGTGCGCGCACAGTGCCTGATAAATCTGCGCCGTGCCGCGTTGACGCCCGTCAAGGCTGTAACCGGCAATGTGCGGGGTGCCGATGACGCACAGGTCCGCCAGCGCCACATCGACCAGTGGCTCTTCTTCCCAGACGTCCAGCACGGCTTGCAGGTCTTCCCGCTCAAGAAGCACTTCACGCAGCGCGGTGTTGTCGACAATCGGGCCGCGGGCGGCGTTGATCAGCCAAGCGCCAGGCCGGAGGGCTTCAAGCCGCGCGCGGTCGAACAGGTGCCAGGTCGGCAGCTCACCGCTTTTATTCAGAGGCGTGTGCAGGCTGATGACGTCGCAGCGGGCGATGATCTCGTCGAGGCTGACGTAATCGCCGCCTTCGGCTGCCTGACGCGGAGGGTCGCAGACCAGCACATTCCAGCCCAGCCCACTCAACACCTTGACCAGACGACCGCCGACCTGCCCTGCGCCGACCACGCCATAGGTGCGCTGGGCGAGGTCAGCTCCTTCGATCTCAGCGAGGGTCAACAGGCTGCCGAGCACGTAATCCACTACGCCACGCGCGTTGCAGCCTGGCGCGCTGGACCACTGAATGCCTGCTTGGTTGAAGTAATCGAGGTCGAGGTGATCGGTGCCGATGGTGCAGGTGCCGACGAAACGAACCGGCGTGCCTTCCAGCAGCTCTCGGGTGACTTTGGTGACTGAGCGCACCAGCAGGATGTCGGCATCGGCCACCGCAGCGCGGTCGAGGGTGCGTCCGGGGTAACGACGGATGTCCCCAAAACCGGAGAAGAAGGCGTCAAGCAGTGGAATGTTTTCGTCGGCAACGATGCGCATGGTCGGGCTCCCTGAGGTGGCGGCAGTGTAGGCGCTGGCGTTCGAGGGGGCCAGCACCGCGCTCACTTCAGGATGCACTCACGCGGATTTCTTGCGGATCCAGTACAGGTAAACGCCGTCGGCGGCCTGCTTCTCGACGAGTTCGTGGTCGAGGAAGACGCAGAACTTGGGGATGTCGCGCTGGGTCGAGGGGTCGGTTGCGATGACCTTGAGCAAACCACCGGCCGGCAGATCGCGCACCTTCTGGTGCAGCATCATCACAGGCTCAGGGCAATTGAGGCCGGACGCGTCGAGGACCGCGTCAACGGCAAGGTTTTCGATGGAATCAGACATGAGGCGCTCCGGAAACTGGCGGGCATTGTCGCTTAAATGAACAGAACCGCCAATCGTCGTTGGTCTTGCTGAAAATGCTGACGTCCTTCATGCCCGAGCCAAGCACAAGACCTGTGGGAGCAGCCGGAGGTTACGACGGCCGCGATAGCGGAGGATCAGGCAACTCCTGCGCCACCGACACACCGTCTTCGCTGCCGTCGTGACCTCCGGCGTCTCCCACAGGGGCTGAGGCATACCCGAAGTTGGCGTAGACCTCGACGGTTCAACGAACGTCATTTACGGAGGTCAACTACGCTGCTGCCTACAGTCTTTGTAGGATTCTGCGACATCTTGGCGGTTGGTGATGCACGACGCAGACCGTATGATCCTTGACATTTTTCCGCAGATTAGAAGCCTATGTCCCTGATAGTTCTACTGCTTCTGCCTTTCATCGGCAGCTGTCTGGCGGCGCTCTTGCCGCACAACGCTCGTAACAGTGAATCCATTCTGGCTGGCCTGATCGCCCTGATCGGCGCGATACAGGTCGCACTCTGGTACCCGCAAATCGCCCACGGCGGGGTCATTCGCGAAGAGTTCTTCTGGCTGCCCAGTCTGGGCCTGAATTTCGTCCTGCGTCTGGACGGATTCGCCTGGCTCTTCTCGATGCTGGTGCTGGGGATCGGCACCCTCGTCTCGCTTTACGCCCGCTATTACATGTCGCCGGACGACCCGGTGCCGCGCTTTTTCTCGTTTTTCCTCGCGTTCATGGGCGCCATGCTCGGGCTGGTGATGTCCGGCAACCTGATTCAGATCGTGTTTTTCTGGGAGCTGACCAGCGTTTTCTCGTTCTTGTTGATCGGCTACTGGCACCATCGCGCCGACGCCCGACGCGGCGCGTACATGGCGCTGATGGTCACGGGCGCGGGCGGGCTGGCGCTGCTGGTGGGGGTCATGCTGCTCGGCCACGTGGTCGGCAGCTACGACCTGGACCGGGTGCTGGCCTCGGGCGATGCGATCCGCGCCCACGCCCTCTACCCCGTTCTGCTGACCCTGATCCTCATCGGCGCCCTCAGCAAAAGCGCGCAATTCCCCTTCCATTTCTGGCTGCCCCACGCCATGGCCGCGCCGACGCCCGTGTCGGCGTACCTGCACTCGGCGACGATGGTGAAAGCCGGGGTGTTCCTGCTGGCGCGGCTGTGGCCAGCGTTGTCCGGCAGCGAACAATGGTTCTGGATCGTCAGCGGGGCGGGGGCCTGCACTCTGGTGATCGGCGCGTATTCGGCGATTTTCCAGACCGACCTCAAGGGCCTGCTGGCTTATTCCACCATCAGCCACCTCGGCCTGATCACCCTGCTGCTGGGCCTCAACAGCCCGCTGGCGGCGGTGGCGGCGGTCTTCCACATCCTCAACCACGCGACCTTCAAGGCCTCGCTGTTCATGGCCGCTGGGATCATCGACCACGAAAGCGGCACACGCGACATTCGCAAACTCAGCGGCCTGATCAAACTCATGCCCTACACCGCGACCCTGGCCATGGTCGCCAGCGCCGCCATGGCCGGGGTGCCGCTGCTCAACGGCTTCCTCTCGAAAGAAATGTTCTTCGCCGAAACCGTGTTCATCACCTCCACCGCCTGGGTCGAAACCGCGCTGCCGGTGATCGCGACGATAGCCGGGACCTTCAGCGTCGCCTATTCCCTGCGTTTCACGGTGGATGTGTTCTTCGGCCCGAAAGCCACCGACCTGCCCCACACGCCCCATGAACCGCCGCGCTGGATGCGGGTGCCCGTGGAGTTGCTGGTGCTGGCCTGCCTGATCGTCGGCATTTTTCCCGCCTTGTCGGTCGGCCCCTTGCTGGCGGCTGCCGCGCAACCCGTGGTCGGCGGCACGTTGCCCGAATACAGCCTCGCCATCTGGCACGGCTGGAACGCCCCGATGATCATGAGCCTGATCGCCATGGCGGCGGGCATCGTTCTCTATCTTTTCCTGCGTCCGCACTTCAAGCGCGACCGTTTCAAACGCACTCCGCTGATCGGGCGCCTGAACGGCAAGCGGCTGTTCGAAGCGGTGCTGATCACCAAATTGCGCGTCGCCCGCGCGCTGGAAGAGCTGCTGACCACACGGCGCCTGCAAGCCCAGCTGTTCTTGATGGTGTTCGTGGCATTGGTCGCGGGCTTCGTGCCGATGTACGAGAGCGGGCTGACTTGGGGTGACCGTCCTAAAATTCCGGGCTCCGGCGTGTTCGTCATGCTCTGGTTGATCGCCATCGCCTGCGCCCTCGGGGCTGCGTGGCAAGCCAAGTACCACCGACTGGCGGCCGTGACCATGGTCGGCGTCTGCGGTTTGATGACGTGTGTGACCTTCGTCTGGTTCTCGGCGCCCGACCTGGCCCTGACCCAACTGGCCGTGGAAGTGGTCACCACCGTCCTGATCCTGCTCGGCCTGCGCTGGCTGCCGCGCCGGAACGAAAACGTCGCCCCGCCCACTCGCTCACGCAATCGCGCGCGGGTTCGCCGGGTGCGCGACTTTATCCTCGCCGTGGCGGTGGGCGGCGGCATGGCGTTGCTGTCCTACGCGATGCTGACCCGCCCCACGCCGAACGCGATTTCCGAGTTCTACTTGAGCCGGGCGCTGAGCCAGGGCGGCGGCACCAACGCCGTGAACGTGATGCTGGTGGATTTCCGGGGCTTCGACACCTTCGGCGAAATCACCGTGCTGGCCGTGGTCGCACTGACGGTGTTCGCACTGCTGCGCCGTTTCCGTCCGCCGAAAGAAAGCATTGCCTTGCCCGCGCAACAACGTCTGCTGGCGCGGGACGTGGTTACCGATCTGGTCAACCCGCGTCATGCCAAGGACACCGCGCTCGGCTTCATGATGGTGCCCGCCGTGCTGGTGCGCCTGCTGTTGCCGGTGGCGTTCGTGGTCTCGATGTACTTGTTCATGCGCGGCCACAACCAGCCGGGTGGCGGGTTCGTCGCTGGGCTGGTGATGTCGGTGGCCTTCATTCTTCAGTACATGGTCGCGGGCACGCAGTGGGTCGAAGCGCACATGAGCCTGCGCCCGCTGCGCTGGATGGGCACAGGATTGATCTTCGCCCTGGCGACCGGGCTGGGGTCGATGGCCCTGGGTTACCCGTTCATGACCACCCACACCGCGCATCTGCACATGCCGCTCCTCGGTGACCTGCATGTGGCGAGTGCGCTGTTCTTCGACATCGGCGTATACGCCGTGGTCGTCGGTTCGACGCTGCTGATCCTCACCGCGCTGGCCCACCAATCGGTGCGCAGCCATCGCCCCACGTCGTTGCCGCAGCCCATCGAGCCTGCCCCGGCCGTGCCGACAAGCCCCGCCACCTCACAAGGAGCCCTGTGATGGAAGAAGTCATCGCGATTGCCATTGGCGTGCTGGCGGCGTCCGGCGTGTGGCTGATCCTGCGCCCACGGACCTTTCAAGTGGTCATGGGCCTGTGCCTGCTGTCCTACGGCGTCAACCTGTTCATCTTCAGCATGGGCAGCCTGTTCATCGGCAAGGAGCCGATCATCAAGGACGGCGTGCCTCAGGACTTGCTCAACTACACCGACCCGCTGCCTCAGGCGCTGGTGCTCACCGCCATCGTCATCAGCTTCGCCATGACCGCGCTGTTTCTGGTGGTGTTGCTGGCCTCTCGCGGCCTGACCGGCAACGACCACGTCGACGGCCGGGAGGGCAGCGAATGAGCTTGATGAACCAACTGATCATCGCGCCGATCCTGCTGCCGGTGCTGACCGCCGCGTTGATGTTGTGGATCGGCGAGAAGCGTCGCCCGATCAAGGCCGCGATCAACGTGCTGTCCACGGCGCTGGGGCTGGGCATCTCGATCACGCTGATGATGTGGGTGCAGAAGACCGGGACCACCGGTTCGATTGGCGTGTATCTGCCGGGCAACTGGGAATCCCCCTTCGGCATCGTGCTGGTGGTCGATCACTTGTCGGCCCTGATGCTGGTGCTGACCGGCATCGTCGCCTTCTGCGCGCTGCTGTTCGCGCTGGCCCGGTGGGACCGGGCGGGGGCAAGTTTTCATGCGCTGTTTCAGATTCAACTGATGGGCCTCTATGGCGCGTTCCTCACGGCCGATCTGTTCAACCTGTTCGTGTTTTTCGAGGTGCTGCTGGCCGCGTCGTATGGCCTGATGCTCCACGGCTCGGGACGTGCGCGGGTGTCGGCGGGGCTGCATTACATCACCATCAACCTGCTGGCCTCGTCGCTGTTTCTGATCGGCGCCGCGCTGATTTACGGCGTCACCGGCACCCTGAATCTGGCCGACCTCGCGGTCAAAATCCCACAAGTCTCCGAGGCTGATCTGGGCCTGCTGCACGCTGGGGCCGCGATTCTGGCGGTCGCGTTTCTGGCCAAGGCCGGCATGTGGCCGCTGAACTTCTGGCTGGTTCCGGCCTATTCCGCCGCCAGTGCGCCGGTGGCGGCGCTCTTCGCACTGATGACCAAGGTCGGCGCCTACACCCTGCTGCGCCTGTGGACGCTGCTGTTCTCGGGCCAAGCCGGCGCGTCGGCGTTCTTCGGCGGCGACTGGCTGATCTGGGGCGGCATGGCGACGTTGGCCGTGGCGGCCGTTTCCATCGTCGCGGCCCAGCGGCTGGAGCGCATGGCCAGCCTGAGCATTCTGGTGTCGGCGGGGATTCTGCTGTCGGCCATCGGCTTCGGTCAGCCGAGCCTGACGGCGGGCGCGCTGTTCTACCTGGTCAGTTCGACCCTGGCGCTGAGCGCGCTGTTCCTGCTCGCCGAACTGGTGGAGCGTTCGCGTTCGGCCAATGAGATTCCGCTGGAAGACGACGCCGATCAACTGCCTAAAGCCATGGAATCGCTGCACCCACTACCGGGCACCAACCTTGATGACGAACAGAAGGCCGTGGTCGGTCAGGTGATCCCGTGGACCATGGCGTTTCTGGGCCTGAGTTTCATCGCCTGCGCCTTGTTGATCATCGGCATGCCGCCGCTGTCGGGGTTCCTCGGCAAACTGACGCTGATCAGCGCCCTGCTCAACCCCCTGGGGCAGGATGTGGCAAAAGACGAAGCCATTCGTGGCGCCAGTTGGGCGTTGGTCTCGCTGCTGATCGTCTCGGGGCTGGCTTCGCTGTTCGCTTTCGTGCGCGTGGGCATGAAGCGGTTCTGGACCGCGCAGGACCGTCCTTCTCCCGCGCTGCGCCGCAATGAATGCATGCCCATCGCGCTGTTGCTCGGCGCGTGCATCGTGCTGACGTTCAAGGCTCAGGGCCTGTTGCATTACACCCAGGACACCGCCCAGGCGCTGCATGATCCGCAGCAGTACGTGCTGTCGGTGATGGCCGCCAGACCGGTGCCCTCCCCGAGCACCGCCAGCACGGAGGTACAGCCATGAGCCGCGTGTTTCCTGCCCCGCTCTTGTCGCTGGCATTATGGGCGCTGTGGTTGCTGCTCAACCTGTCGCTGAGCGCGGGCAATCTGTTGCTCGGCGCGTTATTCGGGTTCTTTGCGCCAATCCTGTTCGCGCCGTTGCGCCCGCAGCCTGCGCGGATTCGCCGACCGGGCGTGGCGCTGAAGCTGTTCGTTCTGGTGGGACGTGACGTGCTGGTGTCGAACCTGACCGTGGCGTGGGGCGTGCTGCGCGCTCGCCAAAAGCCGCCACGCTCGGCCTTCGTCAAAGTGCCGCTCGACCTGCACGACGCCCACGGGCTGGCCGCGCTGTCGATGATCTGCACTGTGGTACCGGGGACGGTCTGGTCAGAATTGGCGCTCGATCGCAGCGCGTTGTTGATGCACGTCTTCGACCTGGATGACGAGGCGCGCTTCATCGAACACTTCAAGACCACCTACGAACGCCCGTTGATGGAGATTTTTCAATGAGCCCGCTGCTGACCAACGCGATCCTGTTCAGCCTGTCGCTGTTCACGGTGGCGATGATCCTCACCCTCATCCGCCTGTTCAAAGGCCCTTCGGCGCAGGACCGGGTATTGGCGCTGGATTACCTTTACCTGCTGGCGATGCTGATGATGTTGGTGCTGGGGATTCGGTATGCCAGCGACACCTATTTCGAGGCGGCGCTGTTGATTGCGCTGTTCGGTTTTGTCGGGTCGTTCGCGCTGGCGAAATTCTTGCTGCGCGGTGAGGTGATCGAATGAATTCGTTGCAGGTGTTGCCGTTTTGGGTGGAGGTGCTGACGGCGCTGTTATTGGTCGCGAGCAGCGTGTTCGCGCTGATCGGAGCGTTGGGGCTGGTGCGAATGAAAGACTTCTTCCAGCGCATGCACCCTCCCGCACTCGCCTCGACCATTGGCGCGTGGTGCGTGGCGTTGGCGTCGATCGTCTATTTCTCGGCACTGAAAGAAGGGCCGGTGTTGCACGCCTGGCTGATCCCGATTCTGCTGGCGATCACCGTGCCGGTGACAACGCTGCTACTGGCGCGCACCGGGCTGTTTCGTAAGCGCATGGCCGGAGATGCTGACGTCCCGCCGGAAGTGTCCGAAGGCCAACACGAAGGGCGCTGACTTCCGTATTCGCATGCCTGAGCAGTCTGTGGGAGCGAATTTATTCGCGAATGAGGCTCAGGCGATGAAGATGTATTGGCTGTACTGGCCTTCGCGAATGAATTCGCTCCCACAGTGAGGACCGTGTACAGCGCGGACCCTGTGGGAGACGCCGGAGGTTACGACGGCAGCGAAGCGGGCCTGCGCCTATCGCGCCAATTTGCCGCACCCCGTTCATCGCCTCACTTCTGTTAAATTTCCCGCCATGAAACTGGCCCGCTCTGACCGACACCTGATCGCATGGATGCTTTACTGCTGCGTCCTGTTCAATGTGTTCGCCTGCAGCATCGGTCATGGCCAGATGGTCGGCATGCAACTCAACGGTATCGGCGGAGAATTCTGCTCCACCGATGGCCGGGCGCTGAAAACCGTCGAGGCATTCAAACCGGGTGATCAAAAGCTCCCGACGCTGTCTGCGGCGTTCGGTTGCCCTTTATGTTCCACCGGCGGCATGGGCCCGGCGCTGAACTCCAGCCTGACCCTCGCCATCCTCCCCGAGCAACACAGCCCACCACCTGCGGTTGTCGCGTCTTACGAAATCCCCTCCGCTTTCCATTGGCCCACCGCCAATCCCCGCGCGCCGCCCTTCGCCTGATCTGATTTCAGCCCCTTGATTTTCCCGTGTTTCGGATCGCCGTTTCCGTGGCCGGTGCACGTCCGCCGCGAACACGCGCCGAAGACTCGGGATTCGCTCGCCCTCATTTCAGGTTTTAACCATGAAACGCATTCCCCTGCTCGCCGGTTTGATCGGCAGCCTGTCTCCACTCGCCTATGCGCAATCGGCCATCGATCTGGCACCCGTCACGATCAACGATGAACACCTCACCGACCCTGCCGGCCTTGACCTCGAACAACAGGCCGCCAGCGCCACCCACCTCGGCCTGAGCCTGCGCGAAACACCCGCCTCCATCGCCGTCGCCAATCGCTCGGACATCGAACGCCGAGGCGCGCAAAACTTTCAGGACGCCGCCAACGCCCTGCCCGGCGTCAACGCCAGCGCGCCGCCCGGCTTCGGGGGGTTCATTTCCTATCGTGGTTTCACCAGCAGCCAGGTGACGCAGATGTTCAACGGCATCAACATCGCCACCGGCCTGGCACGCCCGGTCAACAGCTGGATCTACGACCGCGTCGAACTGCTCGGCGGCCCGTCTTCCGTGATGAACGGCGCGGGCTCGGTGGGCGGCTCACTGAACTACGTCACCAAACTGGCCAATCGCGAGGAACAGGCCGCCGAGGGGCGCATCAGCTACGGGAGTTTCGACACCACCCAAACCGCGTTCGGCGTGAACCACGCGCTTAGCGACCCCACCTCGGACATTCAGCACTACGCCCGTCTGGACGTCAGCCACACGACGAGCAACGGCTACATCGACCGCCAGGAAAACGATGCCTGGAACGTCGCTTTTTCCCTGCTCAGCGACATCACGCCGAACCTGTCCCACACCCTGGCGCTGGAATATCAGGACGAGCACGAAGACAGCCCCTATTGGGGCACGCCGGTGCTCAACCCCAAGGCGGGGAAATTGAAGATCGACAAGCACGACCGCTTTCGCAATTACAACGTCGACGACGGGCTGTACGAACAGCGCACGAAGTGGATTCGCTCGATCATCGATTACCGCATTGATGACGCCACGACCTTGCGCAACACGCTCTATCACCTCGACAGCCAGCGCGATTACCGAAACCTGGAGACCTACCAGTACAGCGCCGACAACAGCGCGATCAATCGCTCCACCGCCTACCTCGTGCGCCACGAAGGCACGCAAGGCGGCGATCAGTTCGAGTTGCGTCACGACAGCCATCTGCTGGGCATGGCCACGACCTGGGCGGGGGGCTTCGAGTACAAGGTCAACAGCACCACCAGCAACCCGTGGAATGTCCCGGCGAACAACACCGTGAATCCGGACGCGTTCGACCCCGGCCACTTTTACGACTTGCCCGGCACGCGGCAGGGGTTCGTCAAGGACAAGACCAACGAGGTGACGACCAAAGCGGTCTTCGTGGAGAACCATTTGGCGCTGAATGAACAATGGTCGTTGGTGACCGGCCTGCGCTACGACGACATCGACCTGGACGTGACCAACCACCGCGTGGTGACCGCCAGCAACCCGCGTCACCTGCGTCGCGACTGGCAACCCGTCACCGGGCGCACGGGCCTGACCTGGCAGTTCGTGCCCAGCGCCAACGTCTACGTGCAATACAGCACCGCCGCCGAGCAACCCGGCGGGACGCAGAATTTCGATGTGTCCACGGGCAAGCAGTGGGAAATCGGCAGCAAGTTCGACTACTTGCAAGGCCGGGGTTCGGCGACAGTTGCCGCCTACACGATCGAGCGCAAGGACTTCGCGGTGACCGACCCGCAAGACCCGACCAACACGATTCCCGTGGGCCAGCAGTCGTCGCATGGCCTCGAACTGGCGAGCGCGCTACGGATCACGCCGGCTCTACTCCTCGAAGGCAACATTGCCTGGGTCGACGCGCAGTACGACGACTTCAGTGAGAAGAACGCCGCCGGGGTGGTGGTCTCCCGCAAGGGCAACACACCGACCAACGTGCCGGACCGGGTCGGCAATCTGTGGCTGACCTACGACTTCACCCCTCGCTGGCAAGGCGGCGTCGATGCGCGCTACGTAGCGTCGGTGTATGCCGACAATGCCAATACGCAGACGGTGCCGTCCTACACGCTTTATGGCAGCTTCCTGACCTTCAAGGTGGACTCACACACGTCGATCACCGGCCGCGTCCGCAACCTCACCGATGAGCTGTATGCGCGCTTCGCCCATGTGTCACCGGCGTATTACCTGGGAGAACCGCGAACGTTCGAACTGGCCGTGCAGACTCGTTTCTGACGCGAAAAAGGTTTAGGGTCAGCGAGTCACTCGCTGGCCTTGAACACCAGTTCGCCCTTGCGCCACTTGGCCGCTTTAGCCGTGGCGGCTTTCAAGACTTTGCTCAGGCCCAGTTGAATCTGTTCATGGGCCGCGAACACCATGAACACCGTGTGGGATTCCTTGAACACAATGCCGTGACCTTCGGGCACTTCGACGAAGGCATACTCGCCCAGACCATAGACGGTCATCTTGATTTCACGAAAACGGAGTTCGAACTTGCCACCTTCACGGCTCGGCAATACGGCAGCACGAAAGTGATCGCCCACCTTGAGCTCCAGACGCGGTTTGTCATCGACGACCAGCGCAGCCTCGGTGTCGATTTCGGACATGTAGATGCCCTCGGGAGACTGCTCGATGACATAAACGAAACGTGCCTGGAACAGCTTCACCAACTTCGCGCGCAAATCGCCAAGCACGAATAACGCATGGGTATCCAGATTACTTACTGCCAATGTACAAACTCCCAACCTGATATGAACTTGCCCGGCAACTGGCCAGGCAAGGGTAACGACGAGGAAAACGATGCGTCCCGGGTGCCGGACGCTGGCACGCGCCAGGATTCTACCGGCTGAGAGTCTATACGGGATATATGCCTTTCGTCCGTAATGTAGCCGTTTTTGTACACGAATGTTCGCATGCGGCTGTGTCCAATTGCCGAGACATCACGCGGGGCGCGGGCTGAATCGTTCAGGCAGATGCGTCGAACTCTTGCTCACCTCTCGCACTCACATGCAACACAGGTGACGAACTGACCACGCTCATCACGACTGCAGCCTTCAAGGGAGACACCATGGAACTCACGACACCGACACTTGCGACCCTGTTCGAACAACTGGGGCTGGACGCCGATCCGGCCAGCATTGACGCTTTTATCAGCCAACACGCCCTGCCGGATGACGTGAAGCTGATCGATGCCGACTTCTGGACCCCGCAACAGGCACGGTTTTTAAAAGAAGAACTGCGAGTGGATGCCGAGTGGGCGCCGGTCGTGGATGAACTGAACGAGCGGCTGCACCCGAAAAAATGACACTGCCGGACGGTACGAGGGCGACCCGAATTCAGGCCGCCCTTGCCCCGGCCGGTCTCTTCACAAGGGATAACCCCGCTGCGACACATTGAGAAACAGCTGCCGCCCCTGCAGCTCCGGTGCGTGAACGAACAACGTATCCACCAGCGCACCTCGTCGACCGAGGGTACCGTTCCAGTGCGCGGAACAATGGATATAGCGCCGATAGAGCATTGTCATTTCATCCGGGGACAACGCATTGCCCTGTCCCCGCGCATACGCCATCAATTTCTCTGCCACGTTCCGCAGCTCCGGCGGCAGGCTCAGGTCGGCAGTGTCCGGTATTGGGCGAAAGGGCACTCCCTCATCACACGCCAACCCATGCATCACCCGCAGGTACACCCGCGAGAGATGGCCGAACACGCGACGTTGCAGCTTCACGCTGGCCACGACGGTCTTCATTCCATGCCCCCTCTGCCCCATCCGCTCGTGGCATTCGACGCAGATAGAAGAAGTCTCGTCAGTCGGGTCGATCCAGCGTTCGGCGTTCAACTGGCCCATTTCGGCGTGGGTCTGCAACCAGGCGTCAGTGCTGTCGAACGGCGTATTGGCGCTGACCAGACTGCGTCGAGGTCTGGTCAGTGAGACCGTTTCCATGCCTTGCGATTGATAACCGCCGCCAATGTCCGAGTGGCTCCCGGGGAGAATGATCTCCTTCGGCCACCCCGGCATGACACTGTTCAACGCGAAATTGCGCCGATGCTCATCAGCCGCGACCAGGTGCAGCACCTGCTGCGCACAGCCTGGCGGCAGGAACAGGTTCACCCGCGCATTGGATGCATCGCGCACGCTGCCCAGATCAGAGAGACCGCCCACCGCTGCCACAGTATCGAACAGCCCTATAACCTTCAGTCGCACACTGCCCGCTGCCCAGGAGAAATCCGAAGACAGCGGCAGCTTGCGGGGATCGAGAACGGGGCCGAGGGAGCCGCGGGACTGCTTAAGCACTTCATTGGCCAGATGACGGGCCGCCGCCGCGCCCCGGCTGAACCCGAAAAGGTCCAGTTCAAGCCCCGCGATCACGCAACCGGGGTTATGCACGTCGAATGTCTTGAGAAAATCGCTGATCTTTTTGACCGCGACCAGTGCCTTGGCGACAACGCCCGTGTAACCCCGTCCAAATCCCTGGCCGGACAATCGCGAATCCCTGCCGCCGGAGGTGGTGCCAATACCGCTGATATAAAACACTTCATAAAGTCTCAACCCGGCCCCGTCATTGGCCGCCTTGGGTTGGTGCCGATATAAGTCAGCCAGTCTCGCAATGTTAGTGAAATCGTTGCTGTAACTGCTGGAAGGGTCGGAGTGGCGTCCTCCACACTCCTTGATGTGCGCACCCTTGTAGATTTCCGCCATGGCCTGACAGTCGGCCCCGATCTGGCTGTTGACGCGATTGTTGCCCGTCCCGTCAAAGAAAACGCCGATGCGGACGATGACCCCGAGTTTACCCGCGGCGCTGCTCGAACCTGTACCCCAGTGTAGTGCTGTCATGTGTAATTACCTGTGAGGGTTTGTCAAAGTCCGAATAAACTTTTTACATATCCAGACATATAACTCACAGAATGATTGCACCTCCGAAAACGTCAATACAGTAAGTAGTTATTCAGAAACTTCCCACTTAAATATCAGACCAATAAGAAATTGCGCCCCTTCTTTCCCACAACGGAAGACGTAATCACTGACAAACAACAAACACACCTAAACATTTAATATCGGCACAAACAATATATAAATATTACTTCTGGGTTTTTCATTTGTGCCAAGGGACATCAGGCCGAGGCATTACCCGGGCCGATGATCGGGAAGCTTCCGGTGTCAACCGTGGAGCGCGCCGCTACCGGGTTTATACCCGAGTCGCAACCCGCCCCAATGCCGTCCTTTGACGATGATCGGCACGGAAAGATCGTGCATCAGCTCCCCGGTGTCGCGGGTGTAGGTTTGCAAAAGCATGGGCTGTTGATGGCTGCCGCAACGAATGCCGGTGCGGTCGTCGAATTTACGCTTGGTGCGGTTGTGCACTGTGTCGGCGGCAGGATCGCCGGTGAGGGGTTGGCTGAACGCCAGATTGTGGGTCGGGACGTAGCCCTGCTGGGTGCAGGCGATGGCGAACACCAGGCCTTCGTGCCGGGTCAGCAACGGCTCCTGAATGGAAGGCAAGACCTGGTCGGTGTAGCGGTCAAACCGGGTCTGGAATTTGGGCGGCGACGTGTTGGCAATGGGCTGGTAATGACGATCGAACAGGTCATCCAGGCTGACACGGTGCTGGTCGATGTCCTGCTCGAAGCGACGGGCAATCTCATTGGCCCCTTCGCGAGCGAGGTCGTAGATGCGCTGGTGATAGTCTTCCAGACCCACCTCCGCCAGCCGCTCGCTGATGGTCTCGGCCTGGCCCTCCATCTGCACGGCAGATTTAGCCAATTGACGGGTCTGGTCGTCGCTGATCGCCAGGTCGCTGCGCATTTGTTCAATGGCCACGAACAGGCTGCTCAATTGCCCTTGGTTATTCTCCGCCCCCGAGGCGATCTCGCTGACCTGCCCTTCAACCCCGGCGGCCAACTGCGCAATGCTCGCCAATTGACGGCCCGTGGTTTCGACCTGCTCGACGCCGCTGTCCAGGTCCCCCGCCAACTGGCGGATCTGCTCGACCACTTGCGCGGTGCGCCGCTGGATATCGGCCACCATCTCCCCGACTTCGCCGGTGGCGGTGGCCGTTCGGCCCGCCAGCCCACGCACTTCGTCGGCCACGACGGCGAACCCGCGCCCGTGCTCACCGGCCCGAGCGGCTTCGATGGCAGCGTTGAGCGCCAGCAGATTGGTCTGACTGGCAATTGACTGAATGACCGACGTCACCCGTTGAATGTCTTCGCTGCGTTGACTCAGGGCTTCGATCAATTGCCGGCTGCTGTCGGCGCGCTCGCTGAGTTGATGCATCAAAGCGATGGAGGCGTTAAGTACGATCAGCCCGGCGTCGCTGCTTTGCCGCACTTCACTGGCCGCGCCCAACGCTTGCTGGCTGAGGGACGACGTGGCGCGCTCAGTGGCGATCATCACGTCAGCGCTGCTGACGATCTGCTCGGCGGCGTCGACCTGGGATTGCAGCTTGCTTGCCAGTTGCTTGACCGAAAACGCCACCGCCGCCGCTGACAAGGCATTGTGGCTGGTGCTGCGGGACAGGTCGCGGGTCAGGCGCTCCAAGGCATCATCAGGCTGGCCAGCAGGCTCACCGATTGTTCGGGCAGGGATAAAGCGCGGCAACCAGAGGGTCAGCAAGCCGAGGGGCAGGCACACATAGACTGAAAGTTCGCCCCACGCCATTGCGGCAAACAGCAGACATAACGCGAGACTTTGCAGGCAAAGCCCCAGCCAGCGGGGATTTGCAGCCGGCAATCCGCTCACCGCCGATGGTGTGGACGACGAACGCGCCCCGGAGCCCATGCCATTAGCCGTCATATCCTTGACCCACTCTGCTTATCATTATTTTGAAAGCATTAAACGTCAGATGGCGGCTATGCGCCATGAGTCATTAGTGGTAGTCGGTCGGATTTTTGTCCGCTTCATCCGGAGCGATCAGAATCACAAATCGCAGGCGACAAAAAGCCCGACGGCCTCACAAGGCAATCGGGCTTTGAACCTCAGCGGGCGGATCAGGCCTGGCGCTGGTGGCGGTCGATCTGCTCGTGGCGTTCCTGAGCTTCGATGCAGTATTTGGTGGTCGGGCTGATCAGCAGGCGCTTCAGACCGATAGGCTCACCACTGTCATCACACCAGCCGAACGTGTCTTCGGCGATACGGGTCAACGCCATTTCCAGCTGCGGAAGCATGCGCTGATCGCGGTCGATCACGTTGACCAGCCAGTGACGCTCTTCTTCGACGGAAGCGGCATCAGCGGGATCAGCCGGGGTGTCCAGGCTTTCGATAGCGATACGGCTCTGCTCGATGCGCTCGTGGATTTCCACTTTCATGGCTTGCAGCAGCTCGATGAAGAATGCGTGTTGCTCCGCGTTCATGTAGTCATCGGCCGGCATCGCCAGCAACTTTTCCTTGGTCATTGATTTCTCTATAAAAAAACGTGCATTAGGGCGAATCAAGGGAGCGCCTTGGCCCGATCGTAAAGGTCGCGAGTCACCAGCGCCGTCGTCTCCAAGCGCACCCGGCACTCAATTTACGAGGGGCGGCAGTCTAAGGCCGGGTTTCGTACTCGGCAACATAATTGAACAAGATTCGCTCAACAAGCCCCCAAATCCCCGGTGGCATTGAGCCAAACGGAAGTTTCAAAGCGTTTCATCGCCCCCTGTAGCCGGACGTTCGCAGGCATCCTGGTGGATCGCAGCCCCCCTGTGGGAGCGAATTCATTCGCGAATGAGGGTCAGCCGATGAAGATGTATTGGCTGTACTGGCCTTCGTCGGATTGCCACCCGGAATGAATTCGTTCCCACAGGCATGAGGTGAATCATCTGTAGCCTGACGGTTACACGTGGCGTCGTGAGCGTGTCTGACCGGCCATCTTCCCTTCGGTTCAACGCGCCTAAAAAAACGAAAAGGGCCTGAAGCAGGCCCTTTGTCGGTGGTGACCGAATCCTCAGCGCTTGAGCTTGCGCTTGTTGCGGTATTGGTCGATGACCACCGCGACGACGATGATCAGGCCTTTGATGATGTCTTGCACATAGGCATCGACGCCGACGAAGGTGAAGCCGCTGGCCATGACGCCCAGGATCAGCGCGCCGATCACAGTACCCGTAATCCGCCCAACGCCCCCGGCCAGGCTGGTGCCGCCGATCACGGCGGCGGCAATCGCGTCCAGCTCATACGACACGCCCATGCCCGCCTGCCCAGTCGCGGCCCGCGCCGACGCGACCACGCCCGCCAACCCCGCCAGCAGACCGGCGATGCTGTAGACGATCACGAGGTGACGCTTGACGTTGATCCCGGAGGTGCGCGCCGCCTGCATGTTGCCGCCGATGGCGTAGGTGTATTTGCCGTATTTGGTGTAGCGCAGCGCGATGTGGAAGATCACCGCGACCACTAGAAAGATGATCACCGGCATCGCACCCTGCCCGATGGCGGTGTAGGAATCGTTGAGCATGCTCACGGGCTGGCCGCCAGTGTAGAAACGCGCCAGGCCACGGGCCGACACCATCATGCCAAGGGTGGCGATGAACGGCGGAATCCCGGTGATGGCGATGATGCTACCGTTGATAGCCCCGGCCAAGAGACCCACGCCCAGCCCCGCAATGACCGGTATCCACACTGGCAGATCGGTCAGTGAGGGAAATACAGCGCGGGTGTAGTCGGAGGATTGCGCGAGGCTGGCCGCGATCATCGCCGTCAGCGCCAGCACCGAGCCGGACGACAGGTCGATGCCCGTGGTGATGATCACCTGAGTCACACCAATCGCGATCATCCCGATGATCGACACCTGCAGGATCATCAGCACCAACCGCTGGGAGTTCATCAGAAAGCTCTGATCCCGCACGACCCAGCCGAAGATTTCAAAGATCAGGCCGATGCCGATCAGCACCAGAAAGATGCTCAGTTCGGTGGGCATCCGGCGTTTGTGCTTGGTCGGCGCCACGGCGGGCTTATTTTCCAGGATCGCGTTCATCTTCATGTGTGCCTCTTATTCTTGTTACGACCCACGAGGGGCCAGTGACAGGCCTTTAGTGGATCGAATTGCCGGACGCCAGGTGCATGACCCGCTCCTGAGTTGCCTCGGCACGGTCCAGCGTGCCCATCATTTCACCTTCGTGCATGACCATGACCCGGTCGCTCATGCCCAGCACTTCCGGCAATTCCGAGGAAATCATGATCACCGCCATGCCTTCGCTGGCCAGCAGGGAAATCAGCCGGTAAATCTCGGCCTTGGCGCCGACGTCGATGCCTCGGGTCGGTTCGTCGAGGATCAGCACCCGGGGATTGGTCATCAGCCAGCGCGCAATCAAGGCCTTTTGCTGATTGCCGCCAGACAGCGTGTCGATGCATTGCTCCAGCGACGGCGTCTTCACGCGCAATTTTTTGCACATGTCTTCGCACAGGGCGCGCAGCGCTTTCTGGTGCACGAAGCCGTTGCCGACGTAATGCGGCAGCACCGCCATCTCCATGTTTTCCAGCACTGACAGGCACGGAAACAGGCCGCTGAGCTTGCGATCTTCGGTCAACAGCGCGAAGCCTTTTTCGATGGCAAAGTGCGGGTCGGTGACTTTGATCGGCGCGCCGTCCAACTGAATCTCGCCGCCGGTGCACGGGGTGATGCCAAAGATCGTTTCGGCGACGTTGGTACGCCCCGATCCCATCAAACCCGCGATGCCCAGCACTTCCCCGGCGTGCAAGTCGAAAGACACATCCTTGAACACCCCATCCAGCGACAGGTTGCGAACGGAGAGCAGGAGCTTGCCAATCGGCGTGTCACGCTCGGGGAACAGCTGGGTCAGTTCGCGCCCCACCATCATTGAAATCAGGCTGTCGCCGTCCATGCTGTCGGCACGCTGCAGGCCGATGTAGGCGCCGTCGCGGAACACGGCCACTTCGTCGGCGATGGCGAACACTTCATTCATTTTGTGCGTGATGTAAATGATGCCCTTACCCTGCGCCCGCAGGTCGGCAATGATCGAAAACAGGTGGGCGACTTCTTTCTCGGTGATGGCAGAAGTCGGTTCGTCCATGATCAGCACGTCTGAGTCGTAGGACACGGCCTTGGCGATCTCGACCATCTGCCGCTCGGCGATGCTCAGGTTGCCCACGTGCTCTTCCGGGTCGAGGTCGATGCGCAGGCGGTCCAGCAATTCTTGAGTGCAGCGGTGCATGGCGCGGTGATCGACCATGTGAAAGCCGTTGAGCTGCTCGCGGCCGATCCAGATGTTTTCGGCAATGGTCATGTGCGGCATCAGGTTAAGTTCCTGATGGATCATCGCGATACCCGATTGCAAAGCCGACAACGGCGTTTCGAACACCACCGGTTTGCCCCGCAGGCGGATTTCGCCGGTGTCCGGCTGGTAGATCCCGGCGATGATTTTCATCAGGGTGGACTTGCCCGCGCCGTTCTCGCCCATCAACGCCAGCACGCTGCCAGGGCGCACGCGCAGTTCCACGTCGTCCAGCGCCACCACGCCCGGAAAGCCTTTGCTGATGTGGGTGATTTCCAGCAGGTAGGGATGCTCGGCAGCGGTGGCCGTGCGGTCGGCGGTGGCGCTGGCCGGAGCAGCGGTCGAAGCAGTAGCGGAAGCGAACATGGTCACAGGCTCCTCAGGCGACATCGGGGCAGAGGGGGATGACCCGCCTCTGCGTCCTGTCCGTCGTCGTGGTGTGGACGTTATTTGAACGTGCTGACGTTTTCAGGCGTGATCAGCTTGAACGGGATCACGATGGCCTGCTGCGGCAGCGTTTCCTTCTTCGCCAGTTTCACGGCGGCGTCGATGGAGCCTTCGCCCTGCCCTTTGGCGTCCTGGAACACCGACACGGTCAGGTCGCCCTTCTTGACAGCAGCCAGGCCGTCCGGGGTGCCGTCGACACCGGCCACGAGCACGTCGCCTTGCTTCTTGCCCGCTTGCTTGAGGGCCATGGAGGCGCCGATGGCCATTTCGTCGTTGTTGGAAAGCACGGCGCTGAAATCACGGCCTTGGGTCAGCCAGTTGTTGGTGATGTCCATGCCTTTCTGCCGACCCCAGGCGCCTTCCTGTTCTTCGGCAATTTTGATGTCCGGGTATTTTTTCAGGACCTCTTTGACGCCTTCGGTGCGGTCGCGGGTCGAGTTGTTCGACAGCTCGCCCAGCAAGATCACCACGGTGCCTTTGCCGCCCAGTTTGTCGGCAACGTATTGCATCTGCATACGGCCGGCTTCCTTGTCGTCGGAGGTCACCGACGCCACGCCTGCGGGCAGCTTCGGATCATCCGGGCGGCGGTTGACGTAGACCAGCGGAATCCCGGCAGCGGTGGCGGCCTTGGTGATGCGCGCGGTGGCGGCGGTGTCCACCGGATTGACGATCAGGGCATCGACTTTTTTGCCGATCAGCTCCTGCACCTGGTCGAGCTGTTTGTTGACGTCGTTGCGGCCATCGACGAACTGCAGGTCGACGCCGCCCATGTCCTTGGCCTTTTTGCCCATGTCTTCGCGCATGTAGGTCAGGTAGGTGTCATCGAACTGCGACATGGCCACACCAATTTTCAGGTCGGCGGCCAGGGTGGCGCCACTGCTGAGCATCAGGGCCAGTGCCAGGGAGGTAAAACGGGCTTTGGTGTTCATGTACGGTCTTTCTCCAAATTCTTGTTGTTGTATGAATTGGCTAACGACTGCGGGTGTTCAGAGGGTGTTTTTTGGGCTGGCAAAGTCCGGGCTTGGAAAATGGGCCACCGACGCACTCGCCGAACCACAGACCATCACGCCGCTGCTTTGAACGCAGAGGACGCGGGCCACGGTTTCAAGGGTTTTGTCGAACGTGATAGCGGGGGTCAGGCGGGACAGCGCCCGGGAATGGGCAAGCAGCGAACGTGATGCGGAACGGCAGACCTTGACGGCTGATTTGAGCATGTTCATCGACGGTACCTGTCTTCTTGGCTTTCTTGTTTTTGTTTCGTTCGTCCAGACCGCGGAGCGTTGGAACAGGGTCTGGGCGTCGAGATTCGGCAACCTGGAAATGACTCTATTGGAAAATAATTTCTACTTCAACAGATTTTAGAATTTATTTCTATTTTTGTTTTCTACTTGCTCGACGACTCCTTTGGGTGGGCTGGACAAGACCTCTGTGGGAGCGAATTCATTCGCGATAGGCACTTTCAACCGACGCATTTTTGTCGTCTGGAATATTTTTCGCGAATGAATTCGCTCCCACAGCTTTGAACCAAGGTATGCCCATTAAAGGGTGATAACTCGCCCTTCCCGCGCGCTGATTCTGGCGGCATCCAGCACTTTGGCCGACGCCACCGCATCCCGCGCATCCACCGGATTACGTCCCTGGTTCATCACCGCATCTCGCAATTGTCGGTAGAACTCCGGCCAACTGCCCCGCTCGGACGGCACGCGCTCGCGGTGTTCGCCCTGTTCGAACCAGCCCCATCGACGATGTTCCTCGACGCCCCAGCGTTCGCCCTCGGATTTGGGCGACAACCCAGCCAGCGCCGCCGCCTCCTGGCCATCGAGGCCTTCAACGGTATAGCAGCCCTGAGAGCCGTTGACCCGAAAGCGCGGGCCTTGAGCGTTTTGCAGACAGTTGCCCCACAGGTGCGAGGTCACGCCGTTTTCATGAATCAGCGACACAAAAAAGCCGTGATCGACCTTCTGCTCGGGCGTGGCGAACTCCAGTTCGGCGTAAACCCGCTTCGCCGGACCGAACAACAGCAGCGCCTGATCCACCAGATGGCTGCCTAAATCGCGCAGAATCCCGCCGCCGCTTTCCTTGCCCACTGACGACAGCGAATAACGTTCGACACGGGATTCGAACCGGGTGATCTCGCCGAGGATGCCCTGATCGATCAGCTTGCGCACGGTGAGAAAGTCCGAATCCCAACGACGGTTCTGGTACACGCCGAGCAACACGCCACGGCGCTCGGCGGCGTCGACCAGTTCCTGTGCATCTTTGGCTGAAGGGGCAAATGGCTTGTCACTGATTACGGGAATGCCGAGTTCGATGGCCTCCAGAATCAGCGCCCGGCGGGAGGCGAGTGGGGTGGAGATCACCACGGCATCGACACCGGCGGCGACCAGGTCGGCCAGGCTGTCGAAGGCCGGGACCTTGGGGTAATCCTTGTGCAGGTCCTGACGCCGTTCGGGGGAACGCGTCACCACCCCCGCAAAGCTCGCGCCGGGCAGGCTGGCCAGCAGCGGCGCGTGAAAGAAACGCCCGCCTTTTCCGTAGCCGATGAGTCCGATTTTCATAGCGATCCTCCTTAATACTGACGCGCCTTGGCCAACATCGCTTTCTGCCGTTCATACGCCTCGGCAGTGGTGCCGGTGGTGGACACTTCCGCCACGCCCACGCGCCACCACGACAGGTAGCCGTGGATCATGGTTTTCGGCAGGACCTTGATGTCGATCAGCGTCGAAACGGTCTGCTTGCGCGCATCCGCCAGCGCCGCTTCCAGTTCTTCGATCGTCTTCACCTTGTACGTCTTGCAGCCGTAGGCCGCCGCGCTCATGGCGAAATCCACGGGCACGAACTCGCCGTCCAGCAAGCCAGTCTCGGGATTGCGATACCGGAACTCGGTGCCGAAGCTGCCCATGCCGTTGCCCATCTGCAGGTTGTTGATGCAACCAAAGGCCATGTTGTCGAGCAGGACCACGTTGATCTTGCGCCGCTCCTGAATCGAGGTCGCCAGCTCCGAGTGCAGCATCATGTAAGAACCGTCACCCACCAGCGCATACACCTCACGCTCAGGTGCCGCCATTTTTGCGCCCAACGCGGCGTTCACTTCGTAGCCCATGCACGAATAGCCGTATTCCACGTGATAGCTGTCAACGCTGGTGCTGCGCCAGGCCCGCTGCAAATCCCCCGGCAGACTGCCCGCCGCCGCGACGATGACCGCGTCTTGGGGCAACTGTTGATTGAGCACGCCGAGCACCCGGCTTTGGGTCAGGCACGAGCCGGTCATTTCGATGAAATCCCGCAGCACTTGCGGGTCCAGATGCCCGGCGACTTCCGGCTCGAAATCCGCGGTCTGGTAGTCGACGGCGTACAGCCGATCCACTTCCGCATCCAGCGCCGCCCGAGCCTCGCGCGGTGCATCGCCCCATTGCGAGCGGTAGTCGCCAAGCCCTGCGGTCAGGGCCTGCAACGCCAGTTGTGCGTCGGCCAGCACTTGCACGCCGTCGAGTTTCTGCACGTCGAAGGCGCCGACGTTGAGGTTGAGGAACTGCACGTTCGGGTTCTGGAACAGCGATTTGGAGCTGGTGGTGAAGTCGCTGTAGCGCGTGCCAACGCCGATGATCAGGTCTGCTTCATTGGCCAGGGTGTTGGCCGCCAGCGAACCGGTCTCGCCGATGCCGCCCATGTTCAGCGGGTGTGCCGAGACGATGGCGCTCTTGCCCGCCTGGGTTTCGGTGAAGGGAATGTCGAAACGTTCGGCGAAGGCTTGCAGTTCTGCCGCCGCGCCGGAATAACGCACGCCACCGCCACAGATCAGCAGCGGTTTGCTTTTGCCCTTGAGCAGCGTCAACGCGTCGTTGAGCATGGCCTGAGTCGGCGGGCGACGGTCGATGCGGTGCACGCGTTTTTGCAGGAAGGAATCGGGGTAATCGTAGGCCTCGCCTTGCACGTCTTGCGGCAAGGCCAGGGTGACCGCGCCGGTTTCTGCGGGATCAGTGAGTACGCGCATGGCGTTCAGCGCGGCACTCATCAGTTGTTCGGGGCGGTTGATGCGGTCCCAGTATTTGCTCACGGCCTTGAAGGCGTCGTTGGTGCTGATGCTGAGGTCGTGGAATTGCTCGATCTGTTGCAGCACCGGGTCGGGTTGGCGGCTGGCGTACACGTCGCCCGGCAGCAGCAACAATGGGATGCGGTTGGCCGACGCGGTGGCGGCAGCGGTGATCATGTTCGCTGCGCCCGGACCGACCGATGAGGTGCAGGCGTAGATCTTGCGGCGCAGGTGCTGCTTGGCAAAGCCCATGGCCGCGTGGCACATGCCCTGTTCATTGCGGCCCTGGTGGACGATCAAGTCGCCGCTGTCCTGTTCCAGCGCCTGGCCCAACCCAAGCACGTTGCCGTGGCCGAAAATGGTGAACACCCCGGCGACGAATTTGCTCTGCACGCCGTCGACTTCGACGTACTGATTATTGAGAAACTTCACCAGGGCCTGAGCCATGGTCAAACGTGTCGTGGTCATGCTTGCACCTTGTTCTTATTGGAGGTGTCTCGGATCAAGGGGGTTTTCTGTGGGAGCGAATTCATTCGCGATGCGACAGGTCAGCCGATGTAGGTGTCTCGGATGTACCGGCCTCTCGCGAATGAGTTCGCTCCCACAGTTGATCGCATTCCAGCAGGCGAAACGCGCTTACTTCGCCGTCGGCATGCTGAACTCCGCCCCTTTGGCGATGCTGTCCGGCCAGCGTTGCATCACGCTTTTGTAGCGGCTGTAGAAGCGCAGGCCTTCTTCGCCGTACGCGTGGTGATCGCCGAACAGCGAGCGTTTCCAGCCGCCGAACGAATGCCAGGCCATCGGCACCGGGATCGGCACGTTGATGCCGACCATGCCGACCTTGATGTTGCGCGCAAACGCACGGGCGATGCCGCCGTCGCTGGTGAAGCACGAGACGCCGTTGCCGAATTCGTGGGCGTTGATCAGCTCGACCGCCGACGCGAAATCCGGCACGTGCACGATGCCCAGCACCGGGCCGAAAATCTCTTCCTTATAGATAGTCATCTCGGGGGTGACGTGGTCGAACAGCGTGGCGCCGACGAAGAAGCCGTTCTCGGCCCCCGGTACTTTGAAGCCGCGACCATCGACGATCAGTTTCGCGCCCTCTTTCACGCCCTGATCGATGAAGCCTTCGACCTTGGCCTTGTGCACCGCCGTCACCAGCGGGCCCATGTCGGAATCGCCGTTGATGCCGTTGCCGACTTTCAGCGAATCGATGCGCGGCAGCAGTTTGTCGATGAGTTTCTGGCCCACGTCGCCCACCACCACGGCCACGGAGATCGCCATGCAGCGCTCGCCGGCCGAGCCGTACGCGGCGCCGATCAAGGCGTCCGCGGCCTGGTCCAGATCGGCGTCAGGCATGACGATCATGTGGTTCTTCGCGCCGCCCAACGCCTGAACGCGCTTGCCATGGGCCGTGCCTTGCTGATGGATGTATTCGGCAATAGGGGTCGAGCCGACGAAGGAAATCGCTTCGATGCCCTTGTGTTGCAGCAGCGCGTCGACCGCCACTTTGTCACCCTGCACGACGTTGAACACACCATCCGGCAGACCGGCTTCTTTCAGCAGCCGGGCCATCAACAGCGATGCAGACGGGTCGCGCTCGGACGGTTTGAGGATGAAGCAATTGCCGGTGACCAGCGCCATGGGAATCATCCACAGCGGCACCATGACCGGAAAGTTGAAGGGCGTGACGCCTGCGCACACGCCCAGCGGCTGGCGCAGGTTCCAGTTGTCGATGCCGCCGCCGATGTTGTCGCTGTAATCGCTTTTCAGCAGGGTCGGCGCGCCACAGGCGAATTCAACGATCTCGATGCCGCGCACGACCTCACCCTTGGCGTCGGAAAACACCTTGCCGTGTTCGCGGGTGATGATCGCCGCCAGTTCGTCGTGGTGCTGATCGAGCAATTCCTTGAACTTGAACATCACACGCGCGCGGCGTAGCGACGACTGATCGGCCCACGCCGGAAAGGCGGCCTGCGCGGCAGCGACAGCCTGGTCGACGGTTTTCAGTTCCGCCAACGCGACACGGGCCTGCACGTCGCCGGTGGCCGGGTTGAACACGTCGCTGAAACGCTCGCTGGCGTCCTGCACCTGGCCATTGATGTAGTGGCCGATAATCGGGGCGTTGCTCATTGCCTGTTCCTCAAAAAATGGGGTGACTTACAAATCGATCAGCCACTGATGCTGCGGATCGTTGTGGAATTGCCAGGCGCGTTTCGGCCCGGCCATCACGTTCAAATAATAAGACTCATAACCATACGGCACACTCACCGGGTGGTAACCCTTGGGCACGGTCACCAGGTCGTTGTTCTCCACCGCCATGGCCTGGTCGATGCTGCGGTCGTCGGTGTAGACGCGCTGAAACACAAAGCCCTGGGGCGGATTGATCTGGTGGTAATAGGTCTCTTCGAGAAAACTCTCGTGGGGCAGATCATCCTTGTCGTGCTTGTGCGGCGGGTAGCTGGACGAGTGACCGGACGGCGTGCGCACTTCCACCACCAGCAGCGAATGGGCCGGTTCGGTGTCCGGGAGGATGTCGCAGATGTACCGCGTGTTGGCCGCCTTGCCGCGCACGCTGCGTTTCATGCTGTCGGGTTTGATCAGCCTTGCTGGCAGGCCTTTCGACGCGTCGCCGGGCGCCGCACAGACCGCAATTTGCACCGCGCTCAGGGCGGTGACTTGCGCCTGACTGTAGGGCGGCAGATAGACAGCGAACGGCGATTTGTCTTCGAAGACCGACTGCCGGTCGCCCAGGTTTTCCCAGTGAAAGGCCCCCTGCGCTGGCGCTTCGCCGCAGACACTGACCCGACCGCTGAGCAGCACCAGGCACAGCTCCTTGTCGCTGGAGATGACCGGCAGGCGTTCGCCGACCGTCAGCCGATAGGCCGCGAAACCGACGTATTCGAGCACGCCCTCGCCCAACGCCACGACGTCGCGGCCTTCGGCTTTGCTTTTAACCAGAAAATTCATGTTCACAGGCTCCTGTGTGAAGGCTGATGTAAACCGCCGTGGCTTTCCTGGGTTGCGGCCAGCAGGTGGCGCAGCGTGTCATAGCCTTTCTTCGCGTAGACGTAACTCGGCGCCACGGCCGGGTCCTGCTCGGCTTCGACCACCAACCAGCCCTGGTAGCGGGCCTCGATCAACACGTCGAGCAGCGCGGCGAAATCAATGTCGCCGTCCCCCGGCACGGTAAAGGTGCCGTTGACGATGCAGTTCGGAAAGCTCCACAGGTTGTTGCGCGCCAGTTGCACCACGGATTTGCGCACGTCCTTGAAGTGCACATGACAGACCCGATCGATGTGCTTGCGCAGCACTTGCAACGGCTCGCCTCCGCCCATGTAGCAATGCCCCGAATCGAACAGCAGGCCGACTTCGCTGCCGGTCAACGCCATCAACTTATCGATGTCGTCAGGGGATTCGACGTACGCGCCCATGTGGTGGTGATAGGCCAGACGCACACCCTGAGACAGGGTAAAACGCGCCAGCTCGGTGAGTTTCTCAGCGTATTCCTGCCAGGCGCTGTCGCTGTGAAAACGCGGACGCTCGACCAGACGAATGCGCGACCCCTGAATCGAGTCGGCGACTTCGCCGTACACCAGCACCTTGGCGCCGTTGTGTTTCAGCAGTTCGACATGACCGGCAATGGCTTCGATTTCTTCGGCCACTGAGCGGCTGGCCAGACGGCTGGAATACCAGCCCGAGACCAGCGCCAAGTCATAGGGTTTGAGCACGTCGGCGACGCCTTGGGCGTCCTTGGGAAACTTGCCGTTGAGTTCGAAGCCTTCGTAGCCGATCTCCTTGCCTTCGCTGAGGGCCGTGGTCAGCGGGGTTTCGCCGCCCAGTGCGGGCAGGTCGTCGTTGCTCCAGGAAATCGGGTTGATGCCAATTCGGATTGCGGAAGCGGGCATGGCTGCACCTTTATTGTTTTTGTCGCCTTGAAAAGTGTTCACAGCGTTGATCGATTCAGGCTCGCGCTTCGCGCCAGGACTCGATCAGGAAGCCGAAGGTGCTCTGCACGCGGCTGATCAGCCCGGCGTCGTCGATCTCCCCTTCCAGCCACGCGCGGCTCGGCTCGTGGAAAATCGTCCGGCCCACGGCAAAGCCTCGGCAGGTTGTGCTCCGGCTGGCTTCGCGGAAGCCCGCGGCCAGGGTTTCTGCCGGGGCATTCAGGCCCAGCAACACCACGCCACGGCAGTACGGGTCGCGCTCCTGAATCAGCGCATCGAGTTTTTCCCACGTCTCGGCGGACTGGGTTTCGATCTTCCACCACGCCGGGAAGATGCCGAGGTTGTACAGGCGTTTCAGCGAACGGTAGATCACGTCCGGATGCGCGCCGGGCAAATCCTTCGGCGGGATGATTTCCAGTAGGATTTCGTGACCGCTGGCCTGGGACGCCTGATACAGCCCCATCAACTGCGCTTCCTGCTCCAGACGCAGCATCGGCTCGTCGTCGGGGTGGTACTGCACCAGGCACTTGATGATCTGCTCTTTCGGCCACGCCACCAGATTGCTGCCCACCGAACGGCCATGCTCGAAGGCCAGCGGGCGCGAACCTTGAACCTCGACGGGACGGGCGATCCACCAGTCACGACCGCTGGCCGCGTTCAACGAATCCTGACCGAAACGTTGGTCCGCCAGCAGACCGACGTCCGCCTTGATGCCGCGTTTATTCAAATCCGCCTCAACCCGCTCCACTGCTTGAATAAAGAGCTGTTTGAGCTGGCCGATGCAGGCCAGATCGCGCCCTGCCTTCTGCGCAAGTTCAACCAATTGCCCGCGATGATCGAAGGCGAAGATGAACAGCTGCTTCCATTCCTTGCGCGGCACGCTGACCTGATGCAGGCGTTGCAGCACCTGATCCTGATCGGGCCGGGTGATCGGCACCGGGCTGTTGAACAGGTATTCCAGTTCGACCAGCGTCGGCATCGCCGGGGCGCAGGCGTGACGGGAAACGACCAGCCCACCGCAGGCATTCGCCAACTGGCAGCAACGTTCGTCGCTCTCGTCGTTGAGCCAACCCTTGAGGAAGCCCGACATGAACGCATCCCCCGCGCCCAGCACGTTCAGCACCTCGACGCGCACGCCGGGGTAGATCGCGCCGTCTTCAAGGCGCGAAGGAATGGCGCCATGAATCACCGTGCAGCCTTGCGGGCCGAGCTTGACCACCAGCGTGGCAGCGGTCAGTTCGCGGACGTTGCGCAAGGCGCCGAGCAGGTCGGTCGAGCCGCCCGCGATGAGGAATTCTTCTTCGGTGCCGACGATCAGGTCGAAGCGCGGGAGGATGCGTTGCACGTGCTGGCTGACGCTTTGGTTAGCCACAAAACGGGTCTCGCCATCAGCCTTGCCAGTCAGGCCCCAAAGGACCGGGCGGTAGTCGATGTCGAGGACGCGCTTGACGTTGTGCTTCTCGGCGTAGTCCAGCGCCTGGCTGCTGGCCTTGAACACCTGATCGGTGGAGAAATGCGTGCCGGTGATCAGCAGCGCTTTGCTGGAGGCAATCTGCGCTTCGTCGATATCGTCGGCGTTCAGCGCCATGTCGGCGCAGTTCTCGCGGTAGAACACCAGCGGGAAGGTTTCGCGGTCCTTGATGCCCAGCAGGACCATGGCGGTCAGGCGCTCGGCATCGACCTTGATGCCGCTGACGTCGCAGCCTTCGCGGGCGAGGGATTCGGTGAGGAATCGGCCCATGTGGTCATTGCCGACCCGGGTCAACATGGCCGACTTGACGCCCAGTCGCGCCGTGCCGAAGGCGATGTTGGCGGACGAGCCACCGAGGTATTTGGCGAAACTGCTGACGTCTTCGAGACGCGCACCAATCTGCTGCGCGTAAAGGTCGACCCCCAGACGTCCAAGGCATACCACGTCCAACGAACGTCCACTGGCAAAACGAGTCTGGCCCATGCTGGCTCCTTTTATTTTTATAAGCCCGGCTTCAACGAAGCGCTGTATGTGGAATGCAGACTAGAACGCTCTCCCGTCAGGATCAATGATTTTTTCTAAATTATTTTCATGTGGAATATTTTTTCCAATTTGCGCAAAGGGTGGCAGATCGTGCTAAACAGGAGCGACCGGAACATGAGCCACGGTAAACTGCGCCGTCGGTTTGCCCTGCACCCATACGGTGGAAGCGAATTTATTCGCGATGCGATGTTCCGGCCGACACATAATTAGCGCCTGAGCAGGCCCTTCGCGAATGAATTCGCTCCCACAGAAACCTGCTAAACCGGCCATTCGCGTTTCACATGAACGAGTCAGAGGATTCATCCGTATGCCCAGCCCCGATCAGCCGACCTTGCCCGAGACCGACGACGCCACGCCGTCGCAGATCAGCGCGCCGGAGACCGCCGACGCCCTGCTCAAGCTGATCACTGCGGAATACGAAAGCCTGCCCCGCCAGCTCAAGCGCATCGCCAGTTACATGAGCCAGCAGAGCGACCGGATCATGGTCGATCGCATCAGCGACATCGCGCGGGAATGCGAAGTGCATCCGTCGGCCATCGTTCGTTTCTCCCAGCGATTCGGCTTCAGCGGCTTCAGCGAGATGCAGGCACTGTTCCGCGAGGCGTACACCCACAAAGCCACGCCGGTGCAGAATTACCAGCAACGCATCCGCAGCATGATCGCCAACAAATCTCAGAAAGCCAGCGGAGGCGACTTGGCGCGAGAATGCGTGAACGCGACGCTTTCCGGGCTGGAACGGCTGGCGCTGGAACTGGACGACGAAGCCTTCGAAAAGGCGGTGGACCTGGTGGTCAACGCCGACAACATCTACGTGGTCGGCGTACGACGTTCCTTCGCGGTGGCGGATTATCTGGTCTACAACCTGCAACACACCAACAAGCGCATTCACCTGATCTCGGGCCTTGGCGGCAGCTATCGCGAGCAGATGCGCAGCGTGCGGGCGAACGATCTGGTGATCGCGATCAGTTTCACGCCTTATGGCAAGGAGACGCAGCATTGCCTGCGGATTGCCCAGCATCATCAGGCCAAGACGTTGATCATTACCGACAGCAACCTGTCGCCGCTGGCCAAGCGGGCGAATTCGGTGTTGTTGGTGAATGAGGGGAGTTCGTTTGCGTTCCGGTCGTTGAGTGCGACGTTGTGTTTGTGTCAGGCGCTTTTTATCGCGGTGGCGTACCGGTTGGAGTTGAAGGTGGATGAGATGTCGGAGCAGGTGGGTTTTGAGGATTAGCCATCCTGCCTGAAGCTTTATCGACTTGGGTTTTCGGTGTATATCCAATGCTGCGGTAACGGCGACTTAGGGTTCCGCCCTTACGGCGGGTCACTTTTTCCAAGAGCCGAAAAAGTAACCAAAAAGGCCCTGCTCCTGGTTTGGCCCTGACTTCGTCAGGGTTCCCTCACTCCGGCAACGCTCCGTGGGCCCGCCGCGAAGGGCCATCCATGGCCCAGCGCGGCTCTCGCGGCATCCATGCCGCTCGACCCACTCCGCGCCGCCTGCGTTCG
>NZ_JBIVNG010000018.1:0-91612 GCF_044753445.1 Pseudomonas sp. NPDC088368 | reverse complement strand
GCGTCGCATTTTCCCTGATGCAGAACGAAGACGAATATGACGCAGGAAAGAGGGCTAAAAAGCATTGCCCTCAACCATAGAATCTCCCACGGCCTTCGGCCAGAATCAAAAGCAAGTTAGCGTGAATAGTTCCGCTTCTGCCCGGAGGGCGTGGGAGTTGGCTTGCCTACGATCTGCCGGACACCGGCAGTAAAACCGTTGTACGCGGTGTGTCAGGCGGAACAAGGTCGTCAGGTTTTGCTGCCGCGTCGGTCGGACGCGACCTCGGGCAGATCGCAGTTAAGCCGGCTCCCACGCCTTCGGCAGAAGCGGAACGTGGGGTCGGCCACGTTCCGTGCGATCTTTACGGCACCAGGATGATCGACCCGGTGGTGCGCCGACCCGACAGGTCGGTGTGCGCCTGGGCTGCGTCTTTCAGGGCGTATTTCTTGATGTCATCGACCTTCACCTTGCCACTGGTGACCATCGCGAACACTTCATCCGCCATCGCCTGCAAGGCTTCCGGGCTGTTGGCGTAGGAGCCCAGGGTCGGACGGGTCACGTACAGCGAGCCTTTCTGCGCCAGAATCCCCAGGTTCACACCCGACACCGCGCCCGACGCGTTACCGAAGCTGACCAGCAGCCCGCGCAGTTCCAGGCAGTCCAACGACGTTTCCCACGTGTCTTTGCCGACGCCGTCGTACACCACTGACACTTTCTTACCGTCGGTCAGCTCCAGCACGCGCTTGGCCACGTCTTCTTTGCTGTAGTCGATCACTTCCCACGCGCCGTTCGCCTTGGCGACAGCGGCTTTCTCCGGAGAGCTGACGGTGCCGATCAGCTTCACGCCCAGCGCAGCGGCCCATTGGCAGGCAATCGAGCCCACGCCACCGGCGGCCGCGTGGAACAGAATGATTTCTTCAGGACGGATTTCATACGTCTGGCGGAACAGGTACTGCACGGTCAGGCCCTTGAGCATGATCGCGGCGGCCTGTTCGAAGCTGATGTCGTCCGGCAGTTTCACTACGTTGGCGCCTTGCGTCAGGTGCAGGTCCGCGTAGCTGCCCAACTGGCCGGTGCCGTAACCGACACGGTCGCCCACCTTGACGTGAGTCACTTCGCTGCCGACGGCCTCGACCACGCCCGCACCTTCATTTCCCAGCCCCGACGGCATCGAGGCGACGGGATACAGGCCAGTGCGGAAATAGGTTTCGATGAAATTGACGCCAATCGCTTTGTTGCGCACGACGACTTCTTTTGGACCCGGTTTGGCCGGTTCGAAATCGACATATTCAAGGACTTCAGGGCCGCCGTGGCTGCGGAACTGGATACGCTTTGCCATTTGCTTTCTCCGTCATGGATCGAAACTGCTGGAACAAAACTGTGGGTGCGAAAGGGCTCTATCGGACTCCTTCGCTCGGACTTCGTCAACTGCGGCCGCACGCGAGCCGGTGTATGCTACGCGCCACTTTCAGGATGTCGTTCACGCCAGCGGTGCCATTGTCGAATGCACGCCAGAAGCGGAACGACGCTCAAAATACCGGTTACACGTTACTTCAAGGTACGCCCATGTCCTCACGCACCGATGCCGTCAAAGCCTACCTGCTCGACCTGCAAGACCGGATCTGCGCCGCGCTGGAGCAAGAAGACGGCAGCGGCCGCTTCGTCGAAGACGCCTGGGAGCGTCCGGCGGGCGGCGGTGGTCGTACTCGCGTGATCGAGAACGGTGGCCTGTTCGAAAAAGGCGGGGTCAACTTCTCCCACGTCTTCGGCGCCGGTTTGCCCCCTTCCGCCAGCGCTCATCGCCCGGAACTCGCGGGTCGCGGCTTCGAAGCGCTGGGTGTGTCGTTGGTGATGCATCCGCACAACCCACATGTTCCGACCTCACACGCCAACGTGCGTTTCTTCATCGCTGAAAAAGAGGGCGAAGAGCCGGTCTGGTGGTTCGGCGGCGGGTTCGACCTCACGCCTTATTACGGCGTCGAAGAAGACTGCGTTCATTGGCACCGCGTGGCCGAGCAGGCCTGTGCGCCGTTCGGAGCGGACGTCTACCCGCGTTACAAAGCCTGGTGCGACCGCTATTTCCACATCAAGCACCGCAACGAGCCCCGGGGCGTCGGCGGCCTGTTTTTCGATGACTTGAACGAATGGGATTTCGACACCAGCTTTGCCTTCCTGCGCGCCATCGGTGATGCCTTCGTCGACGCGTACCTGCCGATCGTTCAACGCCGCAAGGCCACGCCGTTCACGCCGCAGCAGCGCGAGTTTCAGGAATTCCGCCGGGGGCGCTACGTGGAGTTCAACCTGGTGTACGACCGCGGCACCCTGTTCGGGCTGCAATCGGGCGGGCGTACCGAATCGATCCTCATGTCACTGCCGCCGCAAGTGCGCTGGGGCTACGACTGGAAGGCCGCGCCGGGGAGTGAAGAGGCGCGCCTGACCGAGTATTTCCTGCAGGACCGCGACTGGCTGGCCGAAGGAGCGCAAGCATGACCGATCACTACGTCGTTTTTGGCAACCCTATTGCTCACAGCAAGTCGCCGATGATTCATCGCCTGTTCGCGGAACAGACCGGCGAATCGCTGGATTACCAGACCGCGCTGGCGCCGCTGGACGGTTTCCCGGCGTTCGCCAAACAGTTCTTCGAGTCAGGCAAGGGCGCAAACGTCACGGTGCCGTTCAAGGAAGAGGCGTATCGACTGGCGGATCAACTGACCGATCGCGGCCGTCGCGCCGGTGCCGTGAACACGCTGGCGATTCAGGTGGATGGCACGTTGTTGGGCGACAACACCGACGGCGCCGGTCTGGTGCGGGACCTGACGATGAACCACGGTGTCACTCTCAAAGACAAACGCATCCTGTTGCTAGGGGCCGGTGGCGCGGTGCGTGGTGCGCTGGCGCCGTTGCTGGCGGAAGAGCCCTACGTGCTGGTGATCGCCAATCGTACGGTGGAAAAGGCCGAGCAATTGGCGAAGGAGTTCGCCGAATTGGGGCCTGTTTTGCCTGCAGGGTATGACTGGCTGGAAGAGCCGTTCGACGTGATCATCAATGCCACGTCGGCGAGCCTGGCGGGTGAATTGCCACCGATTGCGCCGAGCTTGATTCAGCCGGGCGAAACGTTTTGCTACGACATGATGTATGGCAAAGAGCCGACCGCGTTCTGCCGATGGGCGACCGAGCATCAGGCTGGGCAGGCGGTGGACGGTTTGGGGATGCTGGTGGAACAGGCGGCAGAGGCTTTTTATGTGTGGCGCGGCGTGCGCCCGGATTCGACGCCGGTGCTGGCGGAGTTGCGGCGGTTGATGGCCGAGGCCTGATCCCGAGCCGTCACGAATCTTACTGCCAACGGTGCCCCCTGTAGGAGCGAATTCATTCGCGATAAGCCGGTAGATTCGGCGCGTTTGTGTCGCCTGTACCGACGTCTCGCGAATGAATTCGCTCCTACAAGGTCATCGCACGGCGTTTACAACTTCGCTTTAACCGCCGTCAGCGCATCTTTGTCGTCGATGGTTTTCACGCCGTCGAGCCATTTTTCAAGCACGGCAGGGTTAGCCTTGATCCACGCCTTCACAGCGTCGGTGTTGCTGATCTTCTTGCTGTCCACTTCCTGCATGATGCTGTTTTCCATGTCCTGGGTGAACGTCAGGTTGGAGAACAGTTTGGCCACGTTCGGGCACGCGTCGGCGTAGCCTTTGCGGGTCACGGTGTAGACGCTGCCGGTGTCACCGAAGTATTTTTCGCCGCCCTTCAGGTAGTGCATGCCCTTGATTTGCACGTTCATCGGGTGCGGGGTCCAGCCGAGGAAGACCACGAAGTCTTTTTTCTTCACGTTACGCTTCACTTCGGCCAGCATCGCCTGTTCGCTGGATTCGACCAGCTTCCAGTCGCCCAGGTCGAACTCGTTCTTCTTGATGATCTCCTGAATCGACGCGTTGGCCGGAGCCCCCGAGCCGATGCCGTAGATCTTCTTGTGGAACTTCTCGGCGAATTTGTTCAGGTCGGCGAAATCATGCACGCCCGCGTCGTAGACATAGTCCGGGACCGCGAGGGTGAACTCGGTGCCTTCCAGGTTTTTCTTGTACTGCGTCACGTCCCCCGTGGCGATGAACTTGTCATAGAACCCCTGCTGCGCAGGCATCCAGTTGCCCAGGAACACGTCCATCTGACCGTCCTTGAGACCACCATAGGCAATCGGCACTGCCAGCGTATCGACCTTGGTCTTGTAACCCATGCCTTCGAGCAGGAAACCCGCCGTGGCATTGGTTGCAGCGATGTCGCTCCAACCTGGATCGGCCATCTTGACCGTACTGCAGCTCGCGTCAGCGCCGTATGCAACGACGCTGCCCAAGCTCATCACCGCAACCGCCAGCGTTGTGAACAACTTCTTCATGGTGTGCCCCTTTTTGGTTTTCTAGGTGTTGGCAGGGTTCAAGGTTGTGGATAACGGGCCTTACGCTCCAGATCGTCGAGATCGATATGGTTGCGCATGTATTGCTGACTGGCGTCTACCAGCGGCTGGTGATCCCAACTCTTCAGCTTGCCGAGCGCCAGCGACTCGGCGACGAAACGCCGACGACGCTGGCTGGCGAGCACCTGGTGGTGTATCGCCGGAATGTCCCATTTGGCCTTCGCTTCAGCCAGGAACGTGTTGAACAGGTCGCGATGGGCCTCGGATTGGCTCAACTCTTCCTGCTCCTTCGGATCGTTGTGCACGTCGTACAGCAGACATGGGTCCTGTTCCGAATAGATGAATTTGTAAGCGCCGCGACGAATCATCATCAACGGGCTGTTGGTGCCTTCGGCCATGTACTCGCCAAACACTTCGTCATGGCCGCCCTCGCCTTGCAAATGCGGCAACAGCGAGCGACCGTCCAGTGGTAGACCGGCTTCCAGGCTGCCTTCTGCCAGCGCCACGAACGTCGGCAGCAGGTCGGCGGTGGACACGGCAGCCTTCACGCGACCAGCCTTGAATTGCCCCGGAGCGTACACCAGCAGCGGCACGCGGGCCGACATTTCAAACCAGTGCATTTTGTACCAGAGGCCACGCTCGCCGAGCATGTCGCCATGGTCGCCCGAGAACACGATGATGGTGTCGTCGGCCATGCCGGTGTCTTCAAGGGTCTTCAGCAGTTTGCCGACGTTGTCGTCGATATAGCTGCACGCGCCGAAATACGCGCGGCGGGCGTCACGAATCTTGTTCTCCGGCAGCGGCTTGTCCCACAGGTCGTAGACTTTGAGCAGGCGCTGGGAGTGCGGGTCTTGATCGGCCTGGGCGGGAGGCGCAGGTGGCATCGGAATCTCGTCGTCGTTGTAGAGATTCCAGTATTCCTTGGGGATGGTGTACGGGTCGTGGGGGTGGGTCATCGACACGGTCAGGCAGAACGGCTGATCGCCGTCTTCGCGCACGTGGTCGAACAGGTATTGCTGAGCCTTAAACACGACTTCTTCGTCGAAATCGAGCTGATTGGTGCGCACGCACGGGCCGGCCTGCAGCACCGACGACATGTTGTGATACCAGGTCGGGCGCACGTCCGGCTCGTCCCAGTTCACCGCCCAACCGTAGTCGGCGGGGTAGATGTCGCTGGTCAGGCGCTCTTCATAGCCGTGCAACTGATCCGGACCGCAGAAGTGCATCTTGCCGGAAAGCGCGGTGCGATAGCCGAGGCGACGCAGGTAGTGGGCGTAGGTTGGGACATCGGCAGGGAAATCAGCGGCATTGTCGTAGGCGCCGATCTTGCTCGGAAGCTGGCCGCTGACCAGGGTAAAACGCGACGGAGCGCACAGTGGGCTGTTGCAATAGGCGGCGTCGAACACCACGCCTTCAGCGGCGAGACGGCTCAAATTTGGCATCTTGATTGGAGATGAGGCGTAAATCGGCAACATCGGCGCGGCCATCTGATCGGCCATGATGAAAAGAATGTTCTTGCGCTTCATGTCTTCGCGGCATTCCATAGTGAATATTTATGCGAAATTGCTGGTCCAGAGAATGAGACCCATGGATTCAGCGGTAAAGCCCATAAAACGCAATGCCTAGGATAAGCCACGCTTATGTTTGAAGCCCTCGGTGACATGTCGTTGGACCTGCTTCGCGGTTTCGAGTCCGCTGCCCGGCTGCGCAGTTTTACGGCGGCTGCCATTGAACTCGGCACTACACAACCGGCCATTAGCCAGCAAATCAAAAGGTTAGAAGAACAACTGGCAACGCGCCTGTTCGATCGCATCTATCGCGGCATCGAACTCACCGACGCGGGGGAGATTCTGTTCAATCACGTGCAGGCCGGTTTGCAGTCGATGGACGCCGGATTGAGCCTGATCACCGAGCAGCATCAGCATGAGGTGTTGCAAGTGGCGACCGACTTCGCCTTCGCCGCGTACTGGCTGATGCCGCGCCTGCACCGCTTTCACAAAGACAACCCCGACGTTGACGTCAGCCTGGTCACCAGCGAACGCAGCCACAGCATGCTGCGCGCGGATATCGACGTGGCGGTGCTGTTTGGTGACGGCCGTTTCAAGCAGGGTGAAAGCCATTGGCTGTTCAGCGAGGAAGTGTTTCCCGTGTGCAGCCCCAAACTGCTGGCCGGGCGTGATCTGCCGCTGCGACCCGAAGCGCTGAAAGAGTTTCCGCTGCTGCACCTGCGGGGCGAAGGCGGCAACAACTGGTTCGATTGGGGTGGCGTGTTTCGCGCCCTCGGCATCGCTCAAGCGCCTGCACCGGGGCAGTTGAGATTCGACAATTACACGCTGTTGATTCAGGCCGCGATTGGCGGGCAAGGTGTGGCCATCGGTTGGCGGCATCTGGTGGATGAGCTGCTGGAGCAGGGGCTGCTACGCCGGCCCATCGAGGCCACGGCCATTTCCGCCTACGGTTATTACATCGTGCTCCCGCAACGCAAACGTCGTGTGCAGATCGTGCAGCGGTTTGTTGATTGGTTAAAAAGCGAGCAGGCGTTAAGCGGGGATTCGCTGGTCGGCAAGCCGTTGCCGTCCATCGCGGTTTAGACGCGGCCGGCTCACAATGTGTCATGCCAAATGAAGGGAGAACCGAGATGTCATCAATCGAGGGCTACCACGCCCATGTTTACTTCGACGCCCAGACAATCGAGCAGGCACGGGCCCTGTGCGAGACGGTTGCGGCGAAATTCGATATCCGCATGGGGCGTGTGCATGAACGGCCTGTCGGACCGCATCCGGACTGGAGTTGCCAGTTGGCATTCGCCCACGAGCAATTTGCGGATGTGATGTTGTATCTGGCGCTGAATCGCAACGGGCTGGTGGTGTTTACCCACCCACTGACCGGGGATGATCTGGCGGATCACACCGAGCATGCGATCTGGATGGGGGCGGTAAGGGAGTTGAATGTGGGGATGTTCAGGAAGTGAGCGTCGGAGGCTGACCTGACATCGGGCCCCTTAACCACTGTGGGAGCGAATTCATTCGCGAGAGGCCGGTACATCCGATAGGTATCTTTAGGCTGTACCGACGTATCGCGAATGAATTCGCTCCCACAGGTTTGCCCCTTTTTGCCAGGGGGGACCTCAGTTCAGCACGCCATCCAGAATCTCATACACAATCCCGCTGCCAATCGCGACGAGCACGACATCCGGGCCCAGGCGGCGCCATTCGTAGCCGTCGTAACGTGGCAAAAATTCCTGCGAGCGCGCGTCGAGGCGGCGGCCGTAACCCCGTGGCAGCGGATGACCCTTCACGATGTGCACGTTTGGGGGCAGCGGCTGGCCGCGACCGATGACCTCGCGATGCTCTTGAATCGTGCGGCGAACGTCACCGAAGTCAGATGGCGGGTGACCACCTCCGCGATGATCGTCTCCACGGTTGTCAGCGCGATGGTCATTGCCCCGATTATTCTGTGGGCCCCCTTGCGGCCCATGATCCTGATGCTGGCCTTGGCCGTGATCATCATGACCGTCACGTTGATCCGGCGGCGCCGCGTGCACCAAGGCACTGGCGCTGAGCATCAGCCCGCCCAACCCGGCGATCAAACGATTCGAGACTTTCATGTAGCGTGCTCCTGGGCGAATTCGAGGCAGCAAAAAGGGGTTCAGAATCAGGTTCTAAACCCCTTTTGCTGTACTGCTTAGTCTGCTAACGAACCCGTTGATTCCTCTGTATCAGAAACTTTACGTTCAGGACACACGGGCCTTACGCACGCCTTCCGACAGTTCCGAACACAGCTTCAGCACGTTGCTCACCGCCTGGTCTGGCGATTGCGCGTTGGCGATGTGGTCGATCAGTGCCGACCCCACCACCACGCCGTCGGCTACGCGAGCAATCGCGGCCGCCTGTTCTGGCGTACGAATCCCGAAACCGACGCTGATCGGCAGATCCGAATGACGGCGCAGACGCGCAACGGCTTCCTTGACGTGCTCGATGGTCGCCGAGCCCGCGCCTGTGACACCGGCCACCGACACGTAGTAGACGAAACCCGAGCTGCCATTCAAAACGGTGGGCAGACGCTTGTCGTCAGTGGTCGGCGTGGTCAGGCGAATGAAGTCCAGACCCGCGTCTTGCGCTGGATCGCACAGCTCGCCGTTATGCTCGGGCGGCAGGTCCACGACGATCAGGCCATCAACGCCGGATTCGTGTGCTTCGGAGATGAAGCGCTCAACACCATAGTTGTGAATCGGGTTGTAGTAACCCATCAGCACCAGCGGTGTACTACTGTCTTCGGCGCGGAACTCGCGAACCATTTGCAGGGTTTTCGCCAGGTTTTGCTTGGCGTCCAGAGCACGAATGTTCGCCAGCTGAATCGCCGGACCGTCGGCCATCGGATCGGTGAAGGGCATGCCCAACTCGATCACGTCGGCACCGGCTTTCGGCAGGCCTTTGAGAATCGCCAGCGAGGTGTCATACGCCGGGTCGCCTGCGGTGATGAAGGTCACCAGGGCGGCGCGGTCTTGTTCTTTCAGCTCGGCAAAACGGGTTTGCAGGCGGCTCATCAGTGTTTCTCCTGCTGGGACAGATCCAGATGGTGCATGACGGTTTGCATGTCCTTGTCGCCGCGACCGGACAGGTTGACCACCATCAGGTGATCTTTCGGCAGCGTCGGCGCGCGTTTGAACACTTCGGCCAGGGCGTGAGCACTTTCCAGCGCCGGGATGATGCCTTCCAGACGGCAGCACTGGTGGAACGCCGCCAGGGCTTCGTCGTCAGTGATCGAGGTGTATTCCACGCGACCGATGTCATGCAACCACGCATGTTCAGGGCCGATGCCGGGGTAATCCAGACCAGCGGAAATCGAGTGGGCGTCGATGATCTGGCCATCGTCGTCTTGCAGCAGGAAAGTGCGGTTGCCGTGCAGGACGCCTGGCACGCCGCCGTTCAGGCTCGCCGCATGCTTGCCGGTTTCGATGCCATGACCGGCCGCTTCGACGCCGATGATGCGCACGCTGGTGTCATCCAGGAACGGGTGGAACAGGCCCATGGCGTTGGAGCCTCCGCCGATGCACGCCACCAGACTGTCTGGCAGGCGGCCTTCCTGTTCTTGCAACTGCACGCGGGTTTCCTTGCCGATCACGGCCTGGAAGTCGCGGACCATCGCTGGGTACGGGTGCGGGCCTGCGACGGTGCCGATCAAGTAGAACGTCGTGTCAACGTTGGTCACCCAGTCGCGCAGGGCTTCGTTCATCGCGTCTTTCAGGGTGCCGGTACCGGCCACAACCGGAATCACCGTGGCGCCCAGCAGCTTCATGCGGAACACGTTGGCCTGCTGGCGCTCGATGTCCGTGGTGCCCATGTAGATCACGCATTCCAGACCGAAACGCGCAGCGACGGTGGCAGTCGCCACGCCGTGCATGCCCGCGCCGGTTTCGGCGATGATGCGCTTCTTGCCCATGCGACGGGCCAGCAGGATCTGGCCGATGCAGTTGTTGATCTTGTGAGCGCCGGTGTGGTTCAGCTCTTCACGCTTCAGGTAAATCTTCGCGCCGCCGCAGTGCTCGGTCAGGCGCTCGGCGAAATACAGCGGGCTTGGACGTCCGACGTAATCGCGCTGGAAGTAGGCCAGTTCCTTGAGGAACGCAGGATCTTCCTTCGCCGCTTCGTATTCGCGGTTCAGGTCGAGGATCAGGGGCATCAGGGTTTCAGCGACGTAACGACCGCCGAACGCGCCGAACATGCCGCGATCATCCGGGCCATTGCGGTATTGGGTCTCTGTCTGGGACATAGGAACCTCCAAGGTGACGAATAGGGTGAGCCGTTGAGGCAGTGAAGACACTTTAACCAGCGCCAAAGCCGATGAAAACCGATAAGATCGCCGCAACCTGTCAGGAAAACTCACAGATACCATGAGCCGTGACCTTCCTCCCCTAAACGCTTTGCGCGCCTTCGAAGCCACCGCCCGCCTGAACAGCGTCAGTCAGGCCGCCGAACAGCTGCACGTTACACATGGTGCAGTCAGCCGCCAGTTGAAAGTGTTGGAAGAACACTTGGGTGTGAGCCTGTTCAGCAAGGACGGACGCGGCCTGAAACTCACAGATGCCGGGGTCCGGTTGCGAGACGCCAGTGGCGAGGCGTTCGACCGACTGCGCAGCGTGTGCGCCGAGTTGAGTCAGGACAGCGCCGATGCGCCGTTCGTCTTGGGATGTTCAGGGAGTTTGCTGGCGCGCTGGTTCATTCCGCGATTGGGCCGACTGAATGCCGACCTGCCCGATCTGCGGTTACACCTGTCGGCAGGTGAAGGCGATCTCGATCCTCGGCGCCCTGGTCTGGACGCGCTGCTGATCTTCGCAGAGCCGCCGTGGCCCTCCGACATGCAGATAATCGAACTGGCGAGCGAGCGCATCGGGCCGGTGCTGAGTCCTCGTTTTTCGCGATACGAAACGTTGCGGAACAGCCCCGCACAGGCACTGTTGCATGAGCCGCTGCTGCAAACCCTGTCGCGTCCACAAGCGTGGCCGAGCTGGGCTAAGCAAAACGGCATCGATTCCGACGCGCTGAAATACGGTCAGGGTTTCGAGCATCTGTATTACTTGCTGGAGGCCGCTGTCTCGGGTCTTGGCATCGCCATCGCCCCGGAACCGTTAGTGGCCGATGACTTGAAAGCCGGACGCCTCGCTGCGCCGTGGGGCTTCAGCGAAACCCCGGCGCAACTGGCGTTATGGGTGCCTAAACGCGCCGCCGATGGGCGGGCCCAGCAACTGGCTCAATGGCTCAAGCAAGAGCTGGGGCATTCAGGTCGGGCCTGATCAGGCGTGATCAGTTGCCGCGCTTGCACAGCAGATAAGCGGCCAACAGACCCACTGCGCCGACGGCCACACCGGCTGTGGTCCAAGGGTGCTCTTGCGCGTAATCACGAGTCGCGACGCTGGCTTCGCGGGTCTTCACTTTGGCGTCTTCGTAGACATCGCTCAACAGGCTGCGCGAATGGCTCAGCGCGCTCTCGGCGTTGGCTTTCAGCGTCTTCAGGGTTTTCCGCGACTCGTCCGAAGCGTCCGACTTCAAGCTCTCCAACGACTTGAGCAGACTTTCGATCTCAGCTTCCATACTTTGCAAAGACGCTTTACGGGATGACGTGAATGCCATGATTTGACTCTCCTGCAGTGATGAGTGGCGTGTGTTGATTCCGACTACAGGGTTTTCAGAAAGTGCAGTGCGGTTTTACCGCGTGGTTATTTGTGAACTTTTGCAGGGCTTCTGCCGCCAGAGCTAAAGAGCTTTTCACTGCTACGCTCCCTTAGAAGTCCACTTGGAGAACTGCCATGTCTGATCATCACACTTACAAGCTGCTTGAACTGGTCGGCTCGTCGACCACCAGCATCGACGATGCGATCCAGAATGCCATCGCCCGAGCGGCCGAAACCGTGAAACATCTGGAGTGGTTCGAGGTTCTGGAAACCCGCGGCCACATCAAGGACGGCAAGGTCGCGCACTTCCAGGTGACCATTAAAGTAGGGTTCCGCCTCGAGAACAGCTGATGAACTTTTACGCTGGCTGAATGCCACAACCTTCGCTATACATACCGCGCCGTTCGTGAATTCGGACGCGAGGATCATGTGCACGGGCCGCTCCTTTGGGCGGCCTCTTACGCTTGAAAGCGCCTGACGAGGGAGTGTGACCGATGAAGAAGATTCTTTTGGCGGTAGGGTTGTTGAGTATTGCGGGCACCACCTTTGCAGCCGGGAAATCGTGCGATGACGTGAAGGCGGACATCGACGCGAAGATCAAGGCCAAGGGCGTGTCGTCTTACACGCTGGAAGCGGTAGACAAAGGCACTGCGGCAGACGGAAAAGTCGTCGGCACCTGCGACGGCGGCAGCAAGGAAATCGTCTACAAACGCGGTTGATTCTGCTCGCTTAAATAAAAAACCGACGCATCACGCGTCGGTTTTTTTAAGCCCAGCCGACGCTGAAGGATGATCTCGAATGAAAGCTCTTACGGCGGCACGGCTTGCAAACGGTGATGATTACAATGGCACCACTGACCCTGTGGGAGCGAATTCATTCGCGAGACGGCCTTACATCCGACACGTCTTTATCGGCAGTACCGCAGCATCGCGAATGAATTCGCTCCCACAGATCGAGTCACGTGCTGGCCTTAACCTCTGGCCACCTGCGCCAAAATCTCATACGAGCGCAACCGATCCGCATGTTCATACATGTCGCACGTGAAGATCAGCTCATCCGCGTCGGTCTGCTCTAGCAGCACGTCCAGCTTGGCGCGGATTTTCTCGGGGCCGCCGACCATCGCCAGTCCGAGGAAGTCCATCACCGCTTCGCGTTCGTGGGGCAGCCACAGGCCGTTCATGGTTTCCACCGGTGGCTTTTGCATCAGGCTTTGGCCACGCATCAGGTTGAGAATGCGCTGGTAGACCGACGTCACCAGATAATCCGCCTGCTCATCGGTATCTGCCGCAGCGAGAGGCACGCCGAGCATCACGTACGGCTTGTCCAGCACGGCAGAGGGCTGGAAGTGATTGCGGTACACCCGAATCGCCTCGTGCATGAATCGCGGCGCGAAGTGCGAAGCGAAGGCATACGGCAACCCGCGCTGACCGGCCAGCTGTGCGCTGAACAGGCTCGAACCCAGCAGCCAGATCGGCACGTTGGTGTTGGTGCCCGGCACGGCGATCACGCGCTGATGGGGCTGACGCGGTCCGAGGTAGCTCATCAGCTCGGCGACGTCGTCGGGAAAGTCGTCTGCGCTGCCGGAGCGTTCGCGGCGAAGGGCACGCGCGGTCATTTGATCAGAGCCCGGCGCACGGCCCAGACCCAGGTCGATGCGGCCCGGGTACAAACTGGCCAGGGTGCCGAACTGCTCGGCGATGACCAGTGGCGCGTGGTTGGGCAGCATGACGCCGCCGGAGCCGACGCGAATGGTCGAGGTCCCCCCCGCCAGGTAGGCCAGCAACACCGAGGTCGCGGAGCTGGCGATGCCGTCCATGTTGTGGTGTTCAGCGACCCAAAAACGGTTGTAGCCCCATTTCTCGGCGTGTTGCGCCAGATCCAGCGAATTGTGCAGCGACAAGGCCGGGCCTTTGTCTTCGCGCACCGGGACCAGATCGAGCATGGAAATTTTCACATCAGCTAGGCGTTTCATAGGCTGTGGTGAGTCCTCTTGGGGGCCAAGTCGGACGCCCGGTGTTTGTGGGCGCGAGAGCAAAGCCTGCGTTAAGCCTAAATATTTGCGTTAAGGCCCTAGGATACGTCTGGATTCTGAGGTTGCAATGGGCAAAGCGAAATTTCCTACTAATTTGGTCGGAAATTACCTTGCAAGAAATCGGCAAATAAAGCACGTGCGTCACAACCGTTGAACTTAGTCCCGCCTACACTCCTCAGACTTTTGGTCAGCGTGCGAGTCCATCGCACTTATTCAACAAGGAGACACCATGAGCATCGTCAAGAAAGCATCCGCCCATTGGGAAGGTGACCTGAAGTCCGGCATCGGTAGCATCTCCACGGAAACCGGCGTGCTGCGCGAAGCACCGTACGGCTTCAAGGCCCGTTTCGAAGGCGGCAAAGGCACTAACCCTGAAGAACTGATCGGCGCGGCCCACGCGGGTTGTTTCTCGATGGCCCTGTCGATGATCCTCGGCGGCGCGAACCTGAAAGCCGACAGTATCGACACTCAAGCCGAGGTCACTCTCGACCAGGATGGCGAAGGGTTTTCGATTACCGCCGTGCACCTGATCCTCAAGGCCAAAGTGCCAGGCGCGACTCAGGCGCAGTTCGATGAGCTGACCGCCAAAGCCAAAGAAGGCTGCCCGGTCTCCAAAGTGCTGAATGCCAAGATCACGCTGGATGCCACACTGCTGAGCTGATCCCGCGCTGACGCAACACCCAGATGACCCGCCCATGCGGGTCATCTGCGTTTCAGGGCCACGAGAACCGGTTCAGGCCTGCAAGGTCATATAAAGGGCCGACGCGATCCGCGCGGCATCGAAGGAGTCGAACATGAAACGTATCGCTACCACCCTGACCCTCGCTGCACTGACCACCAGCGTGTTCGCCGCTCCCAAGCCTTGCGACGAGTTGAAGGCCGAAATCGAAGCCAAGATTCAGGCGCAAAACGTCAGCTCGTACACCCTTGAAGTCGTCAGCAACGAAGAGGTTCATGACCAGAATATGGTCGTGGGTACGTGCGAAAACGGCACGAAGAAGATCATTTATCAGAAGAATGATCGCTAATCCCCGAGCCAGCGACGATCCCTGTAGGAGCGAATTCATTCGCGATTGGCCGGTGCAGGCAATGTATCTCTGTCGCCTGAGCCATTTTCGCGAATGAATTCGCTCCTACAGGCCATCAACAACTGTGCAATCGCGTTTGATCTTGATCACGGAATACAAAAAATCTGCCCCTCTTCCGCCAGCACCTTGCGTTGTTCATCGCGCAATTGCGCGTCGATGCTGTTGGCGATGTGACGCACGTCGAGCCTGTAACGGCGGCCCGCTTCGAAATGGTCATAGTTGATCGTCACGTAACAGGTCAGCTCGTTGTAGATGTCCATCGACAACCCCATCCCGCCCGGCGCGTATTCATAGTCGTAGCGCACTTCGAGCTTGTGCTTGCCCGGCGTTACCTGGAAGTAGCGACCGTCTTCCGTTCTGACGCCGTCGAGTTTGTCGGCCATCAAGGTCTTGCCCGTGAACGTGTGCAGATCGACCCACGCCTGTTGCGGGTCAACCGCAGGCAACGGGCCTGCGCATCCGGCCAGCAAACTCAGGGCAATGATCGACAAGGGCAGGCGCATGACAAACTCCGCATTCAGGAAATAACAAGAAGGTTGCGACGAAGGTCGTCTCTCCGGCATAACGCTGGGGGCAACCCTTTATTCCGACGTTAAGGCCGCTGCATGAATCGATTGAACATCTTGTGGTTCCGGCGCGGCGTGCCGATGCTGGCGATTTTACTCCTCAGCGGTTGCTCCAGTCTTTCCTATTACACACAGTTGGCGGGCGGCCAATTGGCATTGCTGCGCGCCCGCGAACCAGTCGCCGACGTGATTGCCGATCCGCAGCGCGACCCCAAACTGCGCGACCATCTGCGCACGTCGCAGCAGGCCCGCGAATTCGCCAGTCAGCACCTGCATCTGCCGGGCAATCAGAGCTATCGACTCTATGCCGACATTCATCGGCAGTACGTGGTCTGGAACGTTTTTGCCACGGGCGAGTTCTCGCTCGACCCCGTGACCCACTGCTTTCCCATCGCAGGCTGCGTGGCCTATCGCGGCTACTACGACCAGAACGCGGCGCGGGGCGAAGCGGCGCTGCAAAAGCTCGACGGCAAGGACGTTTACGTCAGTGGCGTGGAGGCATACTCGACGCTGGGCTGGTTCAACGACCCGATTATCAGTTCGATGATGACCTGGGGCGATGAACGTCTCGCGACGCTGATCTTCCATGAGCTGGCGCACCAGCGTTTTTACGTGAAGGACGACAGCGAGTTCAACGAGTCCTACGCCACCTTCGTGGAGCAGGAAGGCACACGACAATGGCGTGCAGCCCGTGGGATGTCGCCTGAAACAGCGTCATCCGAAACCCTGCGTCGCGATCAACTGACGCAATTGGTACTGGATACGCGAGACCGGCTGAAAACGTTGTATGCCGAACCGTTGAGCGCGGACGTCATGCGTCAGCGTAAGGCCGCCGAATTTGAGCGCTTGCGTGGTCAATACAAGCAATTGCGCGACAGTCAGTGGGGTGGCGACAAGCGTTTCGATGCGTGGGTGTACGCACCGATGAACAACGCGCGGCTGCTGCCGATTGGGTTGTATGACCAATGGACGCCTGCATTTGCGGCGCTGTTCAAACAGGTGAACGGGGATTGGCCAGCGTTTTTCACCGCTGTGGAAACGCTCGGCAGGTTGCCCCAAGAGGAGCGCAAGACGGCATTGGAGCGGTTGCTGAAGAAGCCCTGAGCGACTGCCCCTGAACTGCTCAAAGAGACTGGGCAGAGATCAGAATCGCGGGGCGAGCAGAAACCCAAAAACAACAAACCCCAGCCAAGGCCGGGGTTTGTACTCAGACGATGCAGCGATCAATCAACCGCTGACTGCGCCGCAGGCAACGATTCCTTGCTGCGCCAATGGGGCAGAGAGTTCCAGTAGCGCTGACCCTTGGCGTCGTCGTACATGCCTTCCCAACGGGCGATGACCAGGACGGCCAAAGCGTTACCGATGACATTCAGTGCGGTACGCGCCATGTCCATGATCCGGTCAACGCCTGCGATGAACGCCAGGCCCTCCAGCGGAATACCCACGCTGCCCAGGGTCGCCAGGAGCACCACGAACGACACGCCCGGCACACCGGCGATGCCTTTGGAGGTGACCATCAGCGTCAGCACCAGCATGATCTGTTGGCTGATCGGCATGTCGATGCCATAAAGCTGCGCGATGAACAGCGCCGCGATGCTTTGGTACAGGGTCGAGCCGTCGAGGTTGAACGAGTAGCCGGTCGGCACCACAAAACTGCTGATAGCCTTCGGCGCGCCGTAGGCTTCCATCTTTTCGATCACGCGCGGCAGCACGGTTTCAGAACTCGCGGTGGAATAAGCCAGCACCAACTCATCCTTGAAGATGCGCATGAGCTTGATCACCGAGAAACCGAACAAACGGGCGATCAGTCCCAGCACTACGAAAGCAAAGAAAGCGATGGCGACGTAAACCAGAATCACCAGCTTGGCCAGGGGCAGCAGCGAGGCGAAACCGAAGTTGGCGACGGTCACGGCGATCAGCGCGAACACGCCGATGGGCGCGTAGTTCATGATCATGTGAGTGACTTTGAACATCGTTTCCGAGACGCCCTGGAACACCTTGACCAGCGGTTCACGCACTTCTGCGTTCAGGCTGGACAGGCCCAGGCCGAAGAAGACGGAGAAGAAGATGATCGGCAGCATGTCGCCACGAGCAACGGCGGCGAAGATGTTCGACGGGATCAGGTTGAGGATCGTCGCGATAAAGGCGTGATCATGTTGCACCTCGGCGGTGGTCTTCTCGTATTGCGAGATGTCCACGGTGCCCAGCGTGCTCATGTCGATGCCAGTGCCCGGATGGAAAACGTTGGCCAGCAACAGGCCGACAACGATGGCGATGGTGGTGACGACTTCGAAATACAGAATGGTCTTCAGGCCGATGCGACCGAGCTTTTTCGCGTCGCCCACCCCTGCGATGCCGACGATCAACGACGAGATGACGATCGGGATAACGATCATCTTGATCAGACGGATAAAGATATCGCCTGCGGGCTGCAGAATGTTGCTGATCCACCAGGCCTTTTCAGCGCTGAAGTGGTTGAGCACAGCACCCAGCGCGATACCCAGCACCAGACCGATGAGGATCTGCCAGGCGAGGCTGATTTTTGCCTTCTTCATGTCGTTAACCTTGTTGTAGTTGGCGTGGACATTTCTCACCGACACTTTCGGGGTCGCTCTTGTGAAGTCGAATCGAAGCGCGGATGCCCTTGGATCTGTCCAGAAGGTCTCTGCAAACGAGCGTCCAAGCTCTCGGCAGGCGGAAAAAGGGCGCAACTATTCCCATCCAGACCACCAGCGTCTAATGCCGTAAACGACTACCTCATGCGTAATCGGCATGAGGAAAATCAAAGACTTAGTGTGAAACGCCCTGAAACAGAGCATTTCCAGATGCGCATATTTGTGCTGAGAAGTGGCTAAAACGTCGCCTGCAGCCCAGTGGGAGGTGTATCAGAAGAGGCAAGTGACAAAATGGTCACACACGACCGAGACGTCATCTGATGGGGCAGATTTATCGATGTACGGTCTAGGGGTTAGGGGATTAGAAAGAGGAGATTTAAGCGGAGGATACAAACTTATCATTTGCGCGTCGCAAGCCCACTGTCGGCTCGCAACTCAAAGGCGATCAGACGATGGACTTGCGGTGCGGCTTCCTGACCCGGCCCACGAGTGGGAGTACTCCCTGTACACCTGGCGCGCTGCAACCACTCCATTGGTCAGAGCGCCCCGGCCCCTTGGTCACGCGCCGACCCTCCTCGGGTTGCGCGGCTTTCAGGAAGACCCAACTGCATTCGGTCTTCCATCATTTGAATCAGTACCAGTTTGGATCTTTCTTCAGCTGCTCTTTGAGAAGGCCTTGCATGCCTTCGTCGGGCTTGCCGATGAAACGGTATTCAGCGTGACGCGTCGGGGATTTATCCGCCGGCAGGCCCGCTGGAACCTCGACCAACATGGCATAGGCATGTGACTTGTCGAGACTGAAAGCGACGATGAGCCGTTTCTTGATGCACGTGTCCTGGGTTTCGCAGAGAGGCCCTACCAGGTATTTGTCACCATCCTCGGTCACCGCATTCATCTGGTCCGATGCGCCGGACAGATTGATCACCCAATCGGGCAACCGTTCCTCTTTCTTCACAACGCTTGACCAGGTCTGGCGATACTCGGGATCAGAGCTCAACAGCTCATTCACCCGCGCCTGACCATCGTTGGCTGCCATCGCCATGACGCTGGCGCTCGTGAGGAGAGCCAGCGTCATGGCATGGAAGTGCTTGCGGATCATTCTGGTTAGCCTCGACCACGACGACCGAAGAAGAACGACACGACGAACATCACCAGGAACACGATAAAGAGAATCTTGGCGATACCCGTGGCGGTGCCTGCGATGCCACCAAAGCCCAGAACTGCAGCGACGATAGCGATGATCAGAAATGTGATAGCCCAGCTCAACATGGTGATTCTCCTTACTGTTTTTAATTTTCAGCTACAACGAGGTATCGGATAGGAACCTCGGCATAGATTGCGTCTTCGCCATTACTGGTCAGAAAACCCAACTCTGTTGACGCGGCGCTTGCTCAACAGCGGCAGCGGCGTCTTCAACCGGTTGCAGACTCAGGCCTACATCAGTGGCCTTGAGCGCGCTCGCCTTGGCGAAAGGCGCTGCATGGCTATATGTGTGATGAATCTGGACAACCTCTTGCTGTTTCTGGGTCCAGTGTGCGAACTGCTGAACGGCGATCAGCGTGATCATCAACGCCAGGCTGGCGAACAAACCTTGCTGCAGGTGCAGTGGAGAGATACGCAAAGTGGCGAGGCGTTGAGTGTTCATGCAGTGGGCTCCAGGCAATCTTGTCGGTCGACGGTTCAGACCTTGTTGCTAGAGATATTGCAGCCTGTGTGCCAGCTTTTTTGATCCGATAAAGTCGTTGTAAATCAAGTACTTAGTACCGAAAGGATGAAGTTTCCTACGAGCAAGCTGCACGATTGAACATTTGACATCGTGCGTATTGCACGAAGAGGTGGGGCAAAGTGTCGCGGCCTGTAGCGACGGGCTGACCGGTTGCGGCAGGCGTCAAGGACGCCACCGCCGACAAACCCGCTGCTATAGAGAGGCTGTGTCATCAACCGGCACTACGGGTCATCACCCGTAAGGTATCGGCATCCACGCCTTTGACCCCTCGAATGTTGCGAGCAATTTCAACTGCCAGCTCTTTCTCGGCGTAGTTGGCGACCACGCCATCCAGGCTCACCACGCCGCCTTTGGTTTCCACCTTTATATTCAGGCCATCGAGATTGCGGCTATAGATGAGGCTGGACTTCACCTTGCTGGTGATCCACGCGTCGCTGAACTCTTCACGCACGCTGTTGGCCTGCGCTTCGTTCTGCTCTTTGATGGCTTGGGTGTCGCGTGCACTGACGCTGATGAGGTTATTCACTTCCGTCACACCGTCAGTGTTGCTCGCCAGGCTGCCCGCCAGTTGCTTGGCTTCGGCATCTTTTGCCTGACCCTTCAACGTCACCACGCCCTTGGCGGACGCGACATCGATGTTCAGTCCTTCTGTGACGCTGTTCCACAGCAGCTTGGACTTGATCGTCGCGGTCAGCGTGGCGTCGTCGAAGCGCTGTGCCATGTTGGCTTTGGTGCCGGGCTCCGCTGCGACCCCCGGATCGATCTGCAGCTGATTGTCGACCTTGTTGATGCCTTGCGTGTCGCCGGCGATTTGCGTCGCCAACTCCTTGTCCACCTCGTTCTCTACCTTGCCGGTCAGAATGGCTGTGCCTTGCTCAACCTTCACGCCGATGTTGAACGGGCTCAAATGGCGATTGAGTGCGAAGGCCGTCCATATCGAACCTTCCTGACGCGCTTCGGCCAGTTGCGTTTGCACATCGCCTTGCGCGGCGTGCGCGACCGGCATCGTCGCGAGCCAGCCGGTGGTGGCCACAGCCAAGGCGATTTTCTTGAGCGGGTGCATGGCAATTCTCCAGACAGTTCCAAAAGGTGCTACTGGAGAGACTTTCCATTCGCCCAGACGTTCTACACCCGAGGATTGCGATGCAGATCACGATCCCTGCACCAGACAGAGAGTCGACGCTGTAGGACGTAGATCAATCTGTTGTCTGAAATTTCGCCAGATAACTACCCGGCATCGCATTGAATCAATCAGAATGAACCATGCAACTTGCCCGATGTTTCCGGGACTAACCAAGATCATTCATTTAGGAGCGTAGGAAAAATGGAAGCAGCCACTGAGAATCAGGGCCGTATTCTGCTTGTGGATGATGAATCCGCCATCCTTCGCACCTTCCGCTATTGCCTGGAAGATGAAGGCTACAGCGTCGCCACCGCCAACAGTGCGGCCCAGGCCGAGGCGCTGTTGCAACGTCAAGTGTTCGACGTGTGCTTTTTGGACCTGCGTCTGGGTGAAGACAACGGTCTCGACGTGTTGGCGCAGATGCGCATTCAGGCGCCGTGGATGCGCGTGGTCATCGTGACCGCACATTCGGCGGTGGATACTGCCGTGGACGCCATTCAGGCCGGTGCGGCGGATTATCTCGTGAAACCGTGCAGCCCGGATCAGTTGCGTCTGGCGACCGCCAAACAATTGGAGGTGCGTCAGTTGTCGGCGCGTCTGGAAGCGCTGGAAGGCGAAGTACGCAAACCCAAGGACGGTCTGGATTCCCACAGCCCGTCGATGATGGCGATTCTGGAAACAGCACGCCAAGTGGCGAACACTGACGCCAACATCCTGATTCTTGGCGAATCCGGGACGGGTAAGGGCGAGCTGGCGCGGGCGATTCACGGCTGGAGCAAACGGGCGAAAAAGGCCTGCGTCACCATCAACTGTCCGTCGCTTACCGCCGAGTTGATGGAAAGCGAGCTGTTCGGTCACAGCCGCGGCGCATTCACCGGGGCGAGCGAAAGCACACTGGGCCGGGTCAATCAGGCGGACGGCGGTACATTGTTCCTCGACGAAATCGGCGATTTCCCACTGACATTGCAGCCCAAACTGCTGCGTTTCATTCAGGACAAAGAGTACGAGCGCGTAGGCGACCCTGTTACCCGCCGTGCCGACGTGCGCATCCTTGCGGCCACCAACCTGAATCTGGAAGACATGGTTCGCGAAGGCCGTTTCCGCGAAGACCTGCTGTATCGCCTGAACGTGATCACGCTGCACCTGCCACCGTTGCGTGAGCGCGGCGAGGACATCCTGACGCTGGCGGACCGCTTTTTGGCCCGTTTCGTCAAGGAATACGGTCGCCCTGCCCGTGGTTTCAGTGAAGAAGCCCGCAGCGCGCTGGTGAACTATCGCTGGCCGGGCAACATTCGCGAACTGCGTAACGTGATCGAGCGGGCCAGCATTATCTGTCCGCAAGAGAAGGTCGAAATCAGTCACTTGGGCATGGGTGAACAACCGACCAACAACGCACCACGTGTGGGTGCCGCGTTGAGTCTGGACGAACTGGAAAAAGCGCACATCGGCGCCGTGCTGGCCACCAGCGATACCCTCGATCAGGCTGCGCGCACGCTGGGCATCGACGCCTCGACGTTGTACCGCAAACGCAAGCAGTACAACTTGTGACAGGGCGCCCATGAAGTTCGCGATGAAGTTGCGCACCCGACTGTTCCTCAGCATTTCGGCGCTGATGACCGTCGCGTTGCTGGGGCTGATACTGGGTCTGGTCAGCGTCATGCAGATGGCCAAGTCCCAGGAGGATTTGATCCACCACAACTTCATCACGCTCGATATCGGCCTCAAGCTGCGCCAGAACTTGGGCGATCAGTTGGTGATGCTGCTCAAGGACCGTCCCGATCAAGCGGCACTCAAGCAGAATCAGGCGCAGTTCCAGGATTTGCTCGATCAGGGCATCGATCACGATCAGCAGACCAACACCCACAGTGGTTTCGAGAAAGCGCGGGTGGATTACGAGCGATTCCTCAAGGCGCTGGAAGAAGCGGGCGACTCGGCCGATGCACTGAATGATGACAAGACGGTCACGGCGACCTTCAACGCATTACGCAACGGTTTGCTCGACGCCCATCGTCAGGCGCTGGAAAACATCAGCCAGGCTGAAAGCGCCTCGCGAACTCGCGCATTGTGGGTGGCTGCTTTATTAGGGCTGGTCGGGTTGGCGGTGCTGGCCATCGGTTTCGTCACGGCCCACGGCATCGCCCGCCGTTTTGGCGCCCCCATCGAGGCGTTGGCCAAGGCGGCGGACAACATCGGCCAAGGCAACTTTGAAGTGCTGCTGCCCATTTCATCGTCTGCCGAGATGAATCTGCTGACGCGTCGCTTCGGCATCATGGCCGAGGCCCTGCGTCAGCATCAGGTCACCAACGTGGATGAGCTGCTCGCCGGTCAGCAGCGGCTGCAAGCGGTCCTCGACAGCATCGACGACGGGCTGTTGATGATCGACCGCCAAGGCCGCCTCGAACACCTGAACCCGGTCGCGCAGCGGCAGCTGGGTTGGGAAGAGGGACGTTTGGGCCAAGGACTGGGTGAAGCGTTGCAGCGTCCGGAACTGGACGAGCAGTTGTACCTGGTGCTGCGCGGCGGAACGCTGGAGCGAGCGCCGGAAGACTTGTCTATCGAGGTCGACGGCGAAACCCGCCTGCTGACCTACAGCCTGACCCCTGTCAGCCACACCAAAGGCCACATCCTCGGGGCGGTGATGGTGTTGCACGATGTGACGGAGCAGCGGGCCTTCGAACGGGTGCGCAGCGAATTCGTGCTTCGCGCCTCCCACGAATTGCGCACCCCGGTGACCGGCATGCACATGGCGTTCGGGCTGTTGCAGGAGCGCGTGCACTTCGCCCCCGATTCCCGGGAAACGGACTTGCTGAAGACCGTCAATGAAGAGATGCAGCGGCTGATGCAGCTGATCAACGACCTGCTGAATTTCTCACGCTACCAGAACGGCCTGCAAAAACTCGCGCTGGCGCCCTGTGATGTTAATGACCTGCTCACTGAGGCGCGTCAGCGGTTTGCCGAAACCGCGCAGGAACAGGACGTAATGGTCCTGCTGGAAATGCAGGAACCCTTGCCACGTCTGCAGGCCGACAAGGTCCAGTTGGACCGCGTATTGGACAACCTCCTCGACAATGCCCTGCGCCACACGCCGCAATCCGGGCTCATCCGGCTCCAGGCGCGTCGACACGGGGAGCGGCTGATCATCAGCGTCGAAGACAACGGCGAGGGCATCGCCTACGGCCAGCAGGCCCGGATCTTCGAACCGTTTGTGCAGGTCGGGCGCAAGAAAGGTGGCGCGGGACTGGGACTGGCGCTGTGCAAGGAAATCGTCCAACTCCACGGCGGACGCATGGGCGTGTACTCACGGCCGGGGCAAGGCACGCAGTTTTATATGGCTTTGCCGTTGTAGGCATCGCTCCCACAGAGGGCCAGTGCTGCCTCCATAACAGCTAAACCCCCGAATCGGGTATATCACGCCACATCATCGGCCCTGCGTCCGGCATTGCGCCGCCCACCCGTGACCAGCTCTGTGAACTTGGCTGCTGTCAGAGGCCGGGCGAAGAGCCAGCCTTGGCCGTAGATCACGCCCTCGCTCTTGAGTAACAGGGCTTGAGATTCGAATTCGATACCCTCGGCGATCACCCTCAATTGCAGGGCGTGGGCCATGCGGATGATGTGTGGAGCAACGCCGCTACTGGCGGCGTCATGACCAAGGGCATCAATGAAGGCCTTGTCGATCTTCAAACAATCCACCGGCAAGGTTTGCAAGTACGCCAGGCTGCAATACCCCGTCCCGAAGTCGTCGATCAGCACCTGATGCCCGCGATCACGCAACGCTTGCAGGTGATTGCGTGCGACCACCACGTCCACTAACCCCCGCTCGGTCACTTCAAACGCAATCTGCCGGGCTGCAACGCGATGCAACGCCAGCAGCTTTGCGGTCACTCGACCAATCCGAGGTGCCATCACATCGCAGGCCGCCAGGTTTACCGACACGTATAAATGGGGATTGGCGCGCAGCAGTTGCCCGAGCTGCTCAAGCAACTGCTGCAATACGAAATCAGTGATCTGACGAATCTGCCCGGTGTTTTCGGCCAGCGGAATGAAGAGGTCGGGGCTGGTTAGCGTGCCGTCGGGTCGTCGCCAACGCACGAGTGCCTCAGCGCCCACGCACAAACGGGTATTAAGGTCGAAGATGGGTTGGTACAGAACTTTCAGCTCACCCCGACGGAGCGCGCCATGCAATTCCCCACCTAGCGACTGGCGCTGCCGAACGAGCTGCAACACCAGAATCCCGATGCACAACGAGACCAACACACTGGCGGGAACCAGCAGCCACCAGGCGCCGGTGATTTTCTGCTGCAAGCCGTTACGCGGCGTGATCAGGACCAACTGGTATTCCGGACTCTGCGTGGGCATCCGGTAGACCAACTTGTCCTGAGTGGTGATCAATGTCTCGATGGTCGTTGGCGACCAGTCGGGCGTAGGCGGCCACGCTTGGGGCGGCCCGAGCACCGGGACGGCCTTTTTGCCTTGATCGAGCACCACAACCAGGCTCCCGCCCGTAGGCAGATCGACCACGTCGGTCAAATGGCCGCGCGACGTTGATACGCGAAAATCACCCCTGCCCAGCATCAGCGAGGCGAGGTTATCGTCCGGTTGAGTCGAGGTGTTGAGCCAGTAATCGTAGATGGGGCCGCGAATGTCCGGCGCTCGGGGCTTGCCGATCATGCTCTCGCGCGTCCAACTGGAACAGGTTTGAGCCTCACTGACGTACGCGACTTCATAAATGAAGCGGTAGCGCGAGTTCACCTGACGCAGTTGCTCGACCATTTCCGGACTGCAACCACGCAAGGGCTGGGCTTCGAGCTGATCAAGGCCGGCGCGGAGCTGGTCGAAAAGCTGCTCCAGACGCACCAGAAAACGCTCGCCCTGAGCATTCATCTGCGCGCTTTCTTCCTGCTTGGCCTGATGCATCGCCAGCCCGAAACTGCCCGCCAGCAGCACGACCGCACTCACCAACGCTGCCAGCAAAGCCAGGAGCGAAGGGCGGTAGAGGACTGAGCGCAATTGCGGTGAAGCCGTGAACATCGGCCAATATCCAGTGGAATACCCATGAGGTATAGCAACAAGCGCAGAAATAGCCCGTTAAAAAGCGGCCCTAAGAAAAATTTAGTGCTTTGAATTCAATACCTGCAGGATCGCCGCGCTTTGCAGGTCCGGCTCGCCGTCAAATTTCTGCGGTCGATAGTGCATCTGAAACGCCCCCAGCACGTGGCGCGTCGCAATATCCCACTCGCCCGTTTGCGGGGTCGGATAACCCAGCATCGCCAATTGTTGCTGGAACCAGGTGACGCTCGGCACCACGCCCGTCATCTGCGCCTGCTGTTGGGCGACCTGCTGCTCGTCCGGCCAGATGCCAAGCCCTTCCTGAGCCAAACGCTTCCACGGGAACAACGGCCCCGGATCAAGTTTGCGTAAGGGCGCAATGTCACTGTGGCCGATCACATGACGGGGTTCGATCTTGTTGCGTTTGACGATGTCTTTCAGCAGCACGATCAGCGCTTGAATCTGCGCTTCGCTGTACGGGTACCACAGGCGCCCGGTCGGTGTGTCGCGATAGCCCGGATTGACGATCTCGATACCGATGCTGCTGGAATTGAGCCAGGTGCGGCCGTCCCATTCGCTTTCCCCGGCATGCCAGGCGCGCTGACTTTCATCCACCAGTTTGTAGGTCGTGGCAGGGCCATCGCCGATCAGGTAGTGAGCGCTGACTTCGCCATGGGTCAGCAACGCGAGGGAGCGATCCAGAGAGGCAGAGGTGTAATGGACCACCACGAACTGGGCGCGGCTGTCGAAATTTGCCGAAGGATGGCTGGTGTCCAGCTTCGGTCCGCTGGAGCAAGCTGTCAGCAGCAGGGCGAGGAAAAGTACGCAATAAGACTTCATAAAAAGGCAGAACACTGAGGCAAGTAATGCAACAGTGTAACGTAATGCCAGCGCGGCGCCCAAAGTTGCGATAGGCCGAAACTGAACGCGTGCTGTCTCACCCTTGCTCGATGCGATTCCGACCGCTGTCCTTGGCCCGGTACAGGGCCTCGTCTGCCCGCTTGAGCACCAGATCACTGCGTTCACCCGGTTTGAAGAGGGTGACGCCCATCGAGACCGTGATTGTCACCGGCTCGCCTTTGAAGTGAAACGGGCATTGCTCGACGGCTTCTCGCAGTCGCTCCAGCAGCGCCACGCCATCGGGCAACTGAGTGTCAGGAAGCAGCACCACGAACTCTTCACCGCCAAAACGGGCGATGAAATCCGAGGATCGCAAACGCTTCTTCAGCTGTGCGGCGACGATCTTCAACACCTTGTCGCCAGCCAGATGGCCGTAGCCGTCGTTGATGCGCTTGAAATGGTCCAGATCGAGAATGCCGAGCAGCAGGTTGGAGCGCCGCTTCTGCAATTGAGCGACTTCGTGCTCCAGGCGCTCATTCCAGGCGGCACGGTTGGGCAACCCTGTCAGCGTATCGATCAGGGCTTTTTGCCGCTGCTCTTCAAGGTGCGCACGGAAGCCAACCGCTTCCTGCTCCATGGTCGCCACGCGGCTGGCGAGGGACTGCAACCGCGATGCGACTTCCTGCTCGCGCTCATCGCGTTGCTGCTGATGCGCGTCCATGGTGCCCAGCAAACCTTCCAGCCGGGTTTCCAGAATCGTTTTCAGGCTGGTGAGATCAGCCGCTTCCTGCACACTGCTCTGCAAATCACCGACATGCTCGCGCAACTGATCACTCATTTCGCGGGAGGCGGTCTGCTGCCCCGCGTGATCGTCGCTGACCGCTTGCAGATTCGCCTGGAATGACTCCAGCCGCTCGTTCAGTTGTTTGAGATAAAGCTCGAATTCGTGCTGGCCGCTGTCGGTGATGGCCAGCATCAGCACGGCAAGGTCATCGAGGATCGGCAGCAGTTCGTACCAGTTCAGCCCATGCTCAAGCCTGACGCGCATGGCTTCGGCCTGGGGCCGATGGTGCTCGGGCAGGGTCAGATCGTTGAGAAGACCCAGCAATGTCTCTTCAATGTGCGCGGCGACAGAGCTGTAGCTAGGCTCGGGAGAGGACGGCAGCGCATATGGCCCCTCCTCTTCACGCTCATCGGCCTCGTCTTCTTCGGCCTGTTCGTCATTGGCACGGTCTTCGACCGCTTCCTGAGCGACCTCGTCTTCCACCCGCTCAGCCTCGGCAGCCTCAATGGCTTGTTCTTCGCTGGAAGGCTTTTCGCTCGTCTTGTTTTCGTCGCTCAGCGGCACTTCACTGACGACATTCGCAGGCTCGGGCTCGACGACCGCAGGGGACTCGACCACTGCCACGGGCGATGGGGCTGCCTCGACGATAGGAACTTCGCTCTCCAGTTGCTCGACCGACCGAGACTCAGGGGCAGGCTTGACTTCGTGGGACGGGGCCATCTCCACCGCCTTGGCGGCCTCGACTGGCGCAGCAGCATCGGCGCGCGCGACAGGACGCTCAACCATGGCTGCCAACTCGGCGGGAGGGGCTTCGTTAGTCCACTGCGCCGTTTGCGCGACCGGCGCGGCAGGCACCTCGTCATCGTCGTCATCATTGTGAGTCTTGACCGGCGCAATCGGCGCAATCGGCTTGGGCGCCTCGGCAACGGGGTGATCAGGCAGGTGCGAAGCGTCAGTGCCGTCGGCTGCCGAATCACGATTACCGAACAAACGCTGCAAGAGGCCTGGCCGGCTCGCGCCTTCCGGGTGTTCGACCTGCGACAATGCCTGGCCTTGCAAACCGCTGAGCTCACTCAGCAGCAACGGCAACTCACGAGCTTGATTGACGCGGTCTTCGAGGTTCTTGGCAAAGCGCTTGAGTGGCTTGGCGACTTCGCGAGGCAGAGGCAAAGACTGCAATTGAGTGACCAGCGAGGTCAGCGCCGTGCCCATTTGCTCGATACGCTGTTCGCGGCGGTGTTCGGAATCCAGCACCGCCTTTTCGAGCCGTGGAATCAGTGCCGCCAATCCGGCGTCCATGTCGTCTCTGCGCACAATTTCGCGCATTTCTTTCATGCACTGATCGACTGCCTTGTCAGCGCCTTCAGCCGCCAGGCTGCTGCGCACGAGACCACGCCGCAGCAGGTCGAGACGGGCATTCCAGCGCTTTTCGAGCTTGTCCTGTTGCTCGATGCTCTTGAGGTATTTTTCTTTCCAGCGTTGGGCTTCGTCGCTCATTCCGAGGGCTCACGGGGAGATGTGCTTGTTATCGGCAGGGAGTCACCGATTAATGAGGCCGGCAAGCGAATCTCCACCGCAACCGGCAGATGATCGGAAATGGGCTGAGCCAGCACCTGCACTTTTTCAAGCGTCAGGGTCGGGCTGAGAAGAATGTGGTCCAGACAGCGCTGCGGGCGCCAGCTGGGAAATGTGGCTTCGATCTGAGGCGCAAGCAGGCCCAGATCGCGGAGGGGGGAGGTTTCCAAAAGGTCCGCTGCGTGGGTGTTCATATCACCCATCAGCACCTGATGCTTGTAGCCACCGATCAGTTCGCGGATGTACGCCAGTTGCCGGGTTCGGGTGCGCGCCCCAAGTGCGAGGTGCATGACGACCACGACCAACGCGTCTTCACCTTCACCGAAGCGGACCAAAATCGCGCCGCGACCCGAGGGGCCGGGCAACGGATGATCTTCAATGTCCCACGGGCGCAGACGACTCAGCACGCCATTGCTGTGCTGGGCGAAACGTCCGAGGTTGCGATTGAGCTGCTGATGCCAGTACGGAAACGAGCCAAGCTGGGCGAGGTGTTCGACCTGATTCACGTAGCCCGACCTCAGGCTGCCGCCGTCGACCTCCTGCAACGCGACCAGATCGTAGTCGCTCAGCAAGTTGCCGATCTTTTGCAGATTGCCAGCCCGACCGGTGTGGGGCAGCAAATGCTGCCAGCCACGGGTCAGGTAATGCCGATAGCGCTCGGTACTGATGCCCACCTGAATGTTGAAGCTGAGCAACCGGAGCCGGCCATCGGCAGGCAATCCGGTTTCTTGCAGGTGTCGCTCGTTGACCTTGGGGATATGCCGGGCAACGGTGCGTTCAGTACCCCAGCGCGTCATGACCGGCGCTTACTTGGCAGTCAGCGTTGCGCGTTCTTTGGCGATCAACTGATCGGCCACATCCAGCGCTTGCTCAGCACCACCGGCCGTGCCCAGGTCGAAACGGTATTTGCCGTTGACGATCATGGTTGGGACGCCAGTGATTTCGTACTTCTTGGCCAGGTCCTTGTATTGGGCGATCTTGCCCTTTACCGCGAACGAGTTGTACGTTTCGAGGAATTTCTGCTTATCGACACCTTGAGTGGCGACGAAGTCAGCCATGTCGTTCGGGTCGGTCAGACGCTTGCCGCCTTTCTGGATCGCATCGAACACTGCGGTGTGAATCTTGTGCTCTACGCCCATGGTGTCCAGCGTGATGAACAGCTGGCCGTGGGCATCCCATGGACCGCCGAACATCGCCGGGATGCGGATGAAGTGAACGTCAGCCGGGAGCTTTTCAACCCATGGATTGATGGTCGGCTCGAACGCGTAGCAGTGTGGGCAGCCATACCAGAACATTTCAACGACTTCGATCTTGCCTGGCTCGGCGACCGGAACGGCGCTGCTCAGCTGGACATATTGTTTGCCAGCTTCGATCGGCTCTGCCGCTTGAGCGGTCAGACCGAACAGACTGGTGAACACCAGAGCGGCGCTGAGAATCAGATTACGCATGCTTAACTCCTGGGCATGAAAAGTCACCACGATGGCCGCAGTTGGACCGGGCGGGGTGATGTGAGTTCGCAAGTGTAACGCTTGCGCGCACAAAAAAGGGCAGCCGTTCGCTACCCTTTTTAGCCCGTCTGCACGATAAACGTGAACGACGTTTTCCGGTCGTCGAATGGCCCTGAATCAAGGCTTTGGCGTTAATCCAGACTTAATGAAGACCCTGTATGTAGGCCGCCAATGCGTCGATATCCTTGTTGCTGAGTTTGGATGCAATGGTGCGCATGACCATGGTGTCGCCATCGTTTGTGCGGTCACCTTCGCGGAAGGCCGTCAGCTGCTTTTTCACATAGTCCGCATGCTGCCCACCCAAATGCGGAAAGCCTGCCGCCGCGTTACCAGCGCCGTTGGGTGAATGACAGCCTGTACACGCGGGCATCCCCTGATCAATCTTGCCCCCGCGAAACAGTGCTTCGCCCCGCGCCACCAGGTTGGCGTCTGCCGCGCCGACGCTGCCTTTCTGGCCGGAGAAATAAGCGGCGATGTCCGCCAGGTCCTGATCATTAAGAGCGTTCAGCATGCCGGTCATTTCCAGCACGGTGCGCTTGCCGTCTTTTATTTCGTGCAGTTGTTTGAGCAGATAGCGCTGGCCCTGTCCGGCCAGTTTCGGAAAATTGGGAGCCATGCTGTTACCATCCGGGCCATGACAGGCACCACACACAGCGGTTTTCCCCTGGCCAGCGGCGGGGTCTCCCACGACCACATCAGCGGCTCGTGCTGCGCCGCAAATCCCCAGCAGCAGGAGCAGACTCACCAATAGCTTATTCATCGGCTGATCCAACTCATTTTTGTTGTTGATGTAAGGTTAGTCCGACTTCTGCGAACTTCACCCTGTGGACGGGACAAGCACACACAAAATCTGCGGCAATATATACTTGCGCCCATCGAACGGAAAATGACACACGTTGCCGCACCCTCGCCGCAACGCCTCACCGGATATCCCATGCAACTCAAGAACCCGATCCTCGGCCTGTGCCAACAAGCCAAGTTCATGCTCAGCGCCGCCAAAGTCGACCAATGCCCCGATGACGAAGGTTTCGAAGTGGCCTTCGCCGGTCGCTCCAACGCCGGTAAATCCAGCGCGCTGAACACCCTGACCCACGCCAGCCTGGCCCGCACCTCGAAAACGCCCGGTCGTACGCAACTGCTGAACTTCTTCAGTCTGGACGACGATCGCCGCCTGGTCGACCTGCCGGGTTACGGTTACGCGAAAGTGCCGATTCCGCTCAAGCAACACTGGCAACGTCACCTGGAAGCGTATCTGGGCAGCCGGGAGAGCCTGAAAGGCCTGATCCTGATGATGGACATCCGCCACCCGATGACGGATTTCGACCTGCTGATGCTCGACTGGGCCATCGCCAGCGGCATGCCGATGCACATTCTGCTGACCAAAGCCGACAAGCTGACCTTCGGTGCCGCGAAGAATACGCTGCTCAAAGTGCAGTCGGAGATCCGCAAAGGTTGGGGCGATGCCGTGACGATTCAGCTGTTCTCCGCGCCCAAGCGCATGGGGCTGGAAGAGGCCTACACCGTGCTGGCCGACTGGATGGAACTGGAAGACAAAGCGCCTGCGGCCTGAATCGCAGGCAAAAAAAACCCCGGACTTCATATGGGGAGGGGAAGTTCGGGGTCTAAGTCCAGACCTTTAGGGAAAAGTCCGGATATCTGCCAACACTTAACACAACATAGGAGCATGAATGGCTACGTCAGCCATTCGCAACCTCTGACCGGGGTATGGACGAAGAAGTTCAAAAACCGGGGAAATTTAATGTTGGCCGTTGGGAATTGATGACCTGTAGGAGCGCGCTTGCCCGCGATTGGGTTGTGTCATTCAACCTATTGGGGCTGGACGAACGCCATCGCGGGCAAGCGCGCTCCTACAAGAGACGTCTCCAGGTTTGGCTCAGTGCGCCTCATCCCAGTTGTTGCCCACGCCCACTTCTACCAACAACGGCACGTCCAGCTCCGCGGCGCCGCTCATGTGCACGCGGATGTCCTGGCTGATCTGCTCGACCAGATCCTCGCGCACTTCCAGCACCAGTTCGTCGTGGACTTGCAGGATGACGCGGGCGTCCAGCCCTGATGACTCCAGCCAGCCGTTCACCGCGACCATGGCGCGTTTGATGATGTCCGCCGCCGTGCCTTGCATCGGTGCGTTGATCGCCATGCGCTCGGCGCCTTTGCGCAGGGCCTGGTTTTTCGCGTTGATGTCCGGCAGGTACAGGCGACGACCGAAGATGGTCTCGACGAACCCCTGCTCAGCGGCCTGAGTGCGGGTGCGCTCCATGTAATCGAGAACGCCCGGATAGCGCGCGAAGTAACGGTCGACGTACGCCTGGGATTGCTTACGATCCACGCCGATCTGCTTGGCCAGACCAAATGCGCTCATGCCGTAGATCAGGCCGAAGTTGATCGCCTTGGCACTGCGGCGCATGTCGTTGGTGACATCGGCCAGTTCAACGCCAAACACTTCACCGGCCGTGGCCCGGTGCACGTCCAGATCGTTGCGGAAGGCGTGCAGCAGGCCTTCGTCTTTCGCCAGATGCGCCATGATCCGCAGCTCGATTTGCGAGTAGTCCGCCGCCAGCAGCTTGTAGCCTTTTGGCGCGACAAACGCCTGACGAATCCGGCGGCCTTCAGCAGTGCGAATCGGGATGTTTTGCAGGTTCGGATCGCTGGACGACAGACGCCCGGTCACCGCCACTGCCTGATGATAAGAGGTGTGGACCCGGCCGGTGCGCGGGTTGATCTGCTCCGGCAGCCGGTCTGTGTAGGTGCTTTTCAACTTGCTCATCGAGCGGTACTGCATCAGCACCTTGGGCAGCGGGAATTCCTGCTCGGCCAGTTCTGCCAACACCGCTTCTGCTGTTGAAGGCTGGCCGGTGGCGGTCTTGCTGATGATCGGCATGCCGAGTTTTTCGTAAAGAATCACCCCCAGTTGCTTTGGCGAGCCGAGGTTGAATTCTTCGCCCGCGATGGCAAACGCCTCTCGCTCCAGCTCGGTCATCTTGTTGCCGAGCTCGACGCTCTGAGTCCCCAGCAATTTGGCATCGACGTAGGCCCCCTGGCGCTCGATGCGCGCTAATACCGGCATCAGCGGCATCTCGATGTCGTTCAACACCGGCGCCAGCGTTGGCGTCTTGGCTAGTTTTTCCTGCAAGACTTTGTGCAGGCGCAGGGTCAGGTCCACTTCTTCAGCGGCGTAGACGCCCGCCTGCTCCAAGGCAATCTGGTCGAAACTCAGCTGCTTGACGCCTTTGCCCGCGATGTCCTGGAAATTGACCGGCGTGTGGTCCAGGTATTTCGCAACCAGGCTGTCGCGGTCGTGGCGGGTGGCGGTCGAGTCCAGCACGTAGGATTCGAGCATGGTGTCGAATTTCACGCCCTGCACATGGATGCCTTGGGCCTGATCGCCACCAATGGCGCAGTTTGCCAGCAGGTTGATCGCGAATTTGGCGTGCTGACCGACCTTGATCTTCGACGCGTCTTCCAGCATCGGTTTAACCGCGTTGAGCACCGCGTCGCGATCCAGCTGCTGCGGCACGCCCATGTAGGAGTGGGTCAGCGGGATGTAGCAGGCTTCGTGGGTCTTGATGGCGAACGACAGGCCGACGATCTGTGCGCGCTGGGCGTCGGTGCCGTTGCTCTGCACGACAAAGGCGAACAGCTTGGCGGCCTTGAGCTTTTTCAGCCAGTCGTCGAACTGGGTCTGCTCCAGAATCAGTTCGTATTTGGCTTCGATGACCGGGGCAGGCTCTTCAGGTGTAGCGATTTCGGTGCCTTCCTGCTTGGCGTCCCGTTGCAGGTCATTGATCCAGCTCTTGAACTCCAGCTCGGTATACAGCGCCAGCAGCGCCTCTCGATCCGGCTCGCCGCAGTGCAGGGCATCCAGTTCGATGTCCAGCGGCACATCGATTTTGATGGTCGCCAGTTGGTAGGACAGGAAGGCCATATCCTTGTGCTCTTCAAGCTTGGCAGGCAAAGACTTCGCGCCGCGAATCGCCAGTGTCGGCACCTTGTCGAGATTCTCGTAAAGCTCTTTGAGGCCGCCGTTGATACCCACCAGCAGACCAGCAGCGGTCTTTTCGCCTACGCCGGGAACGCCGGGAATATTGTCGACTTTGTCGCCCATCAAGGCCAGATAGTCGATGATGTGCTCAGGACCGACGCCAAATTTCTCCTTCACGCCAGCCACGTCCAGCACGCTACCTGTCATGGTGTTGACCAGCGTAATGTGCCCGTCCACCAGCTGCGCCATGTCCTTGTCGCCGGTGGAGATGACCACCGGACGATCAGCCGCCGCACTGCTGCGCGCGAGCGTGCCGATCACGTCGTCAGCTTCGACGCCTTCGACGCACAGCAAGGGATAGCCCAAGCCACGCACGCAGTTGTGCAGGAAGTCGATTTGCACGCGCATGTCGTCAGGCATGCTCGGACGATTGGCCTTATATTCGGCAAACATCTCATCGCGGAACGTGCCGCCTTTGGCGTCGAAAACCACGGCAAACGGGCTGTCTGGATACTGTTTGCGCAGGCTCTTGAGCATGTTCAGCACGCCCTTGACCGCACCGGTGGGCAGGCCTTTGGACGTGGTGAGTGGCGGCAGCGCATGGAAGGCGCGGTACAGGTAAGAAGAACCGTCCACCAGGACGAGAGGCGCTTGGATCATGTGAGGGATCAACCTTTTCGGCGGGGTCGGCGCTAGAATGCGAGGACCGTTGACGACAAAGGAGCAAGGTTATCATGCGTACACAAATTCGCTTGTTACTGGTCGCTCTCCTGGTTGCCTGTCCGCTGATCGCGGTGGCGGCCGAAGACGAGGCTCCATCGGCCGAACCTGACGTCACGATTCAGAAAGATGGCGACAATTTCGTTCAGGAATACAAGGCAAACGGCTTCGTCTACGCGGTGAAAATTACGCCGAAACATGGCAAGCCGTATTATCTGGTGCGCGCCGATGGCACGAGCGGTCAATTCATTCGTTCGGATCAACCGGACATGCTGATTCCCCAATGGGTATTATTCAGCTGGTAACGCCCTACATTCACTTTTTGCTGGCAGTGTTCATATGTCCGTTTTTACCCCCCTGGCTCGGCCCGAGCTGGAAGCTTTCCTCGCCCCGTACGGGCTCGGCCAACTGCGTGATTTCCAGGGCATTGCCGCCGGAAGTGAAAACACCAACTTCTTCATCAGCATGGAACAGGGCGAGTTCGTGCTGACATTGGTCGAGCGCGGCCCGGTGCAGGAGATGCCGTTTTTCATCGAACTGCTGGACGTGCTGCATGACGCCAATTTGCCTGTGCCCTACGCCCTGCGTACCACCGACGGTCATGCATTGCGTGAGCTGAAAGGCAAGCCGGCGCTGTTGCAACCGCGCCTGTCGGGCAAACACCCGACCGATCCGAATACCCAGCATTGCGTGCAGATCGGCGAACTGTTGGCGCACATGCATCTGGCGACACGCGAGAAGATCATTGAGCGCCGCACCGACCGGGGCCTGGACTGGATGCTGAAAGAGGGCGGCAACTTCATTTCGCATCTGGGTGAAGCAGAAGGCGCGCTGTTGAAGGCTTCAGTGGAAGAGATCGCCCGCGAGCAGGCGAAAATCATGGCCCTTCCACGGGCCAACGTGCACGCCGACCTGTTCCGCGACAACACGCTGTTCGAAGGCACACACCTGACCGGCGTGATCGACTTCTACAACGCCTGTTCGGCGCCGATGCTGTACGACGTGGCGATTGCAGTGAATGACTGGTGTTCGTTCGAAGACGGCAAGATCGATGCGCCACGGGCCCGCGCCTTGCTGGGCGCTTATGCGGCACTGCGCCCGTTCACGGCGGCTGAGGCTGAACTGTGGTCGACGATGTTGCGCGTGGGTTGCGTGCGGTTCTGGCTGTCTCGGTTGATCGCGGCCGAGAGCTTTGCCGGGCAGGACGTGCTGATCCATGACCCCGGCGAATTCCGCAAGCGTCTGGAACAGCGTCAGGTAACGCACATTCCGCTGCCGTTTGCCCTGTAACACCTGACCTGCAAACTCCGATCACCTGTGGGAGCGAATTCATTCGCGATGCCATCTCCCAGCCGACACATTTGTTGCGAATGTACCGGCCTCTCGCGAATGAATTCGCTCCCACAGGGGAATCGCGTTTCATTGTCGGAACGCGCATGAGGTTCATCAGGCGCTAAAGGCTCTCCAGACACCCCGCCAGATCGTCCGCCAGCTTGCTCAACAACTGCTCATATCCTTGCGCCGTCGCAGGTGTGTAGCCGCCCAAACCGTCCAGCTCCGCCAGTTTCACCGGTAATCCGGCGCTCAGGGTGTCAGCCAATTTCGGGCGAAGGGGCGGTTCGCTGAACACGCAGGTCTTGCCGTATTCGGCCAACCGCGCACGCATGGCCGCGACGTGCTGCGCGCCGGGCTGGACTTCGTGGCTGACCGCGAAAACACCGGCGTGCTTCAAGCCATAAGCCTCTTCGAAATAATCGAACGCCTCATGGAACACGAAATATTTCCTGTCGGAGATGCCCGCCACGCGCTGCTTGATCTTCGCGTCCAGTGCGTCCATCTGCGCGTCAAAAGCTTTGACGTTGCTGGTATAGCGAGCGGCATTGGTGGGATCGATCTGACTCAAATCCGCGGCCATCTTCGCGGCGATCACCCGCGCATTGACGGTCGAGAGCCACAGGTGCGCATCGATGCTGCCGGGGCGGTGATCATGATCGTGCTCGTCGTCATCGCCATCGTCGTGATGTTCGGCATTGGCAGTGAATGTCCGCAGATGCATGCCTGGCAACGACTGAACCGGCACCGAGGCTTTGGTGCGACCTGCCAGGACCCGTGGCAGGAAAGTTTCCATGTCAGGACCGATCCAATAGAGCAGATCGACCTCTTGCACGCGCCGTACGTCGGAAGGGCGCAGCGCGTAGTTATGCGGCGAAGCCCCCGGTGGCAGCAACACTTCCGGCACGGCGATTCCGTCCTGCACCGCTGCTGCGATCAGCTGTAGCGGCTTGATGCTGGTCAGCACTCGAACGTCGGCCTGGGCGGCGGCAATGGCAGAAAAACCGGTGATAAAAACGACAAAAAGTAAAAAAAGTCGGGACACGATGACCACTCATGGGGGCAGGAACGGGTAACATAATAACGTCTCTCACAAAAGCCGTCGCCGCCCATGTCTAAAACACCGCTGGCCAGTCGCCCCCACGATCATTCTCACTGCGTGCACAGCGCACTCACTGAAGCCGATGCGCTCTGCACTGGCAAAGGCTTGCGCCTGACCGCTTTGCGTCGTCGCGTGCTGGAACTGGTCTGGCAAAGCCATAAGCCACTGGGCGCTTACGACATCCTGGCTGTCCTGAGCGAGGAAGACGGCCGTCGTGCCGCGCCGCCGACGGTCTACCGTGCGCTGGATTTCCTGCTGGAAAACGGCCTGGTGCATCGCATCGCATCGCTCAACGCCTTCGCGGGCTGCAACCACCCGACGCACGCGCATCAGGGCCAGTTCCTGATCTGTCGCGCCTGTCACGCCGCCATCGAATTGCAGCACGGCGCCATCAGCTCAGCCATCGTCAGCGCCGCCAACGAAGTCGGCTTCGATGTTGAAACCCAGACCGTCGAAATCGTTGGGGTGTGTGCTGGCTGCAAGGCCGCTTGATGAGCGACGCACTGATCCGTCTGCAAGGCGTCAGCGTCACTCGCTCGGGCCAGAACGTGCTCGACAACATTCAGTTGAGCGTCAGCTCCGGCGAAATCGTGACCCTGATCGGCCCCAACGGCGCGGGCAAAACCACGCTGGTGCGCGCCGTCCTCGGATTGCTCAAGCCGGACGCGGGCGATGTCTGGCGCAAGCCAAAGCTGCGTGTGGGCTACATGCCGCAAAAACTGCACGTTGATGCGACGCTGCCGCTCTCGGTTCTGCGTTTTCTGCGTCTCGTGCCGGGGGTCGATCGCAGCACTGCACTCGCCGCATTGGTGGAAGTCGGCGCCGAGAAAGTCATCGACAGCCCGTTACAAGGCATTTCCGGCGGCGAGATGCAGCGGGTCCTGCTGGCCCGTGCGTTGCTGCGTGAGCCCGAACTGCTGGTCCTCGACGAACCCGTGCAGGGCGTGGATGTGGCCGGACAGGCCGAGCTGTATGCGCTGATCACTCAATTGCGCAATCGTCACAAATGCGGCGTGCTGATGGTGTCCCACGATCTGCACCTGGTGATGAGCACGACCGATCAGGTGGTCTGCCTCAATCGCCATGTCTGCTGCTCCGGCCATCCCGAGCAAGTCAGCAACGATCCGGCGTTCGTTGAGCTGTTCGGCCAGAACGCGCCGAGCCTGGCGATTTATCACCACCATCACGACCACGCTCACGACCTGCACGGCGAAGTCTGCCAGCCCGCCGAGCACGCACACGATCACACCCATCCACACGCCCACAACCATGACCACGGGGACAGCTGCAAGCATGGCTGATTTTCTTCTCTACGCCTTGCTCGCAGGCCTCGCGCTGGCCGTGGTTGCAGGCCCCTTGGGTTCGTTTGTGGTCTGGCGGCGCATGGCCTATTTTGGCGATACCCTGTCCCACGCCGCCCTGCTCGGCGTCGCGCTGGGGTTTCTGCTGGACATCAGCCCGACCATCGCTGTGACCGTGGGCTGCCTGCTGCTCGCGATTCTGCTGGTCACGCTGCAACAGCGTCAGCCGCTGGCCTCGGACACCCTGCTGGGGATTCTCGCGCCGAGTACATTGTCTCTTGGGCTGGTGGTGCTGAGTTTCATGCGCGAAGTCCGCATTGACCTGATGGGCTACCTGTTTGGCGATCTGCTGGCGATCAGCCCCACCGACCTGGCCTGGATTCTCGGCGGTAGCGCGGCCGTGCTGGTGTTGATTTGCGCGCTGTGGCGCCTACTGCTGGCGATTACTGTGCATGAAGAACTGGCGACCGTCGAAGGCCTGCCTGTTGCCGCGCTGCGCATGACGCTGATGTTGTTGATTGCCGTGGTGATCGCTGTGGCGATGAAAATCGTCGGTGTGTTGCTGATCACCTCGCTACTGATCATCCCCGCCGCTGCGGCACAACGTCACGCCCGCTCACCGGAGCAAATGGCCCTCGGTGCCAGCGTGATCGGTGTTCTGGCAGTTTGCGGCGGACTGGCGCTGTCGTGGTTCAAGGATACGCCCGCAGGCCCCTCGATCGTGGTTTGCGCCGCTGCGCTGTTCCTGCTCAGCTTCCTTTTGCCCAAGCGGTAGAACCTTGTTCCGAAAGTCGAGTCATACTCCGCAATCATTGAATGGCGGCAATGTGCAATGATTCGGTTCAGCGCCGCCGATGGTGATCTGTTATTTTCGGTGCAAGTCACTTATGTGTAGACTTGCTCGTTTTTTGCGCAAATAGAGAATCGCAGGAATGAAGCCGTTCGCATCCCGTTATCTGCTGCTTGCTGCATTTTCCATTCTGTTGGCCGCTTGTCAGAGCAAGCCCGTCGAGCAGCCCGCGCCCGTCGCGGCGCCCGACGCCTATCAACAGTTGGAACAGAACATCGCCAGCAGCGAATTGGCCACCGCTGAAGATCAGCTCGCCGCTCTGCAAAGCAAGAATGCCGATGATCCGCGTCTTGAGCAGTATCAACGTCAATTGGCCGAGGCTTATCTGAGCCGCAGCCAGATCGTCTTGCAGAAAGGCGACGTTAACGCTGCCGCCACCGCCCTGAGCCGCGCCCGCGCACTGATGCCGAAGGCCCCGGCGCTGACCAGCGGCGTCAACGGCGCCATCGCCAATGCGCGCAAAGCCGAGCTGGAGAAAGCCGAAGCTGAGCTGCGTGCTGCCGAAGCAAAACGCAGCGCCAAAATCATCGACCCGACCGTTGAAAGCACGACCATTGCGCTGAAAATCACCGATTCGAAGCAGCTGCGTCGCCAACTTAACGACATCGCCGCCGATGTGACTGCGTTCAACTGTGACGTAACGGTCCAAGTGCCTCGCACCGACGATTACCCATGGCTGGCAACGCTGTTGACCAAGCGCGTGGCGAAGATCAACCCGGATTTCGAATTGCAGATTCAGCGCGAGATCGAGAAGACCGAGCCTGCGCAGATCATTTTGAAACCTGCGAAGCTCTGATCGCTTTTTAACCAAGCGAGAGGATCAAAAGAAAGGCGTTGCCCTCGCAGGCAACGCCTTTTTTATTCGCAAGACCGGCTTATGACTTCACTGTGGCAGCGAATTCATTCGCTCCCACAGGAGCACTCCGCATCCTCGCAATCTCAACTCACGCTGGAATCGCCTTGGCCTTCGGCTCACGCGCCCAGACCCGATGCTGTTTGATCGCATCGAAGAAGGCGTTGAACGACTTGCTGTCCGAGACCGCCAACAGCCCCGCATCCGCTTCAAGACGCAGTAGGTCGATCAGCTCTTTCGCTTCCCCTGCGTAGGAAATGGCCTTGAGATGTTTGTACGCCTCCAACACGTAATGCAGCGCCACCCCGTTGCCGCTCAACGCTTTGATCGACGCCGCCCCGCCCGGAATGAACACAGCATCGAAGGCAATCGAAGGCAGCCCTTCGATCGACGCATCCACAGCCAACGTTTTGCCGCCCGCCGTTTTGACTGGCGCCGAGGTTGGGCCGAGGATCTTGGCATGCGCCGCTTCGGCTTCAAGCGCCGCTTTCATCGCTGCGACGGCTTTGTCGTCCACACCGTCCGCGACGATGATCGCCACTTTGCGCGAGGCGATGTCGCCCGACAGCAGATTCGTCTGACTCAGCAGCGGGGATTTATCCACTGTCGGTTTGCCCGTTTTCTGCGCTTTGACGGTCGGGCCTTTCGGCGCGGGCAGACCCAGATTGGCAGCCACGCGACTCGCCAGCGTCATGTCGATATTCGCTAGAATCTCGTTCACCTGACGCGCACGAATATGTTCGCGCTCGACCTTACCTAGTTCGAAGCTGTACGCCGCGATGATGTGCTCTTTCTCGTGCTCGCTCATGCTGTTGAAAAACAGCGTGGCTTGGGAGAAGTGATCGGCAAATGACGGGCTGCGTTCACGGACCTTGTGCGCTTCGACGCGCTCCTGGTAGGTCTCGAAGCCGCCATCTTCCGGGCCTGCCGGTGTTTCTTTCGGCCAGCCGCCATCAATGGAATTCGGCTCGTAAGCAGCGCGGCCCTTGTCGATGGTCATGCGGTGTTGCGCGTCACGCTGGCCACTGTGATTTGGCGAGACCGGACGGTTGATCGGGATCTCGTGAAAGTTCGGTCCACCGAGTCGGCTGATCTGCGTATCGGTGTAGGAAAACAGACGACCTTGCAGCAGTGGGTCGTTGGAGAAGTCGATGCCCGGCACCACATGACCCGGGCAGAACGCGACCTGCTCGGTTTCGGCAAAGTAATTGTCCGGGTTGCGGTTGAGCACCATTTTGCCTAACGGCGTTACAGGCACCATCTCTTCAGGGATGATCTTGGTTGGGTCCAGCAGGTCGAAGTCGAACTTGTGCTCATCCTCTTCGGGAACGATCTGCACACCCAATTCCCACTCGGGATAGTCGCCCGATTCGATGGATTCCCACAGGTCACGACGGTGGAAATCGGTGTCTTTACCGGCAAGCTTTTGTGCTTCATCCCACAACAGCGAACAGGTGCCGTACTTGGGTTTCCAGTGGAATTTCACGAACGAAGATTTACCCTCGGTATTAATCATGCGGAAGGTATGAATGCCGAAACCCTGCATGGTGCGCAGGCTTTTCGGGATCGCACGGTCGGACATGGCCCAGATCACCATGTGCGCCGACTCCGGCACGAGCGAAACGAAGTCCCAGAAGGTGTCGTGTGCCGAGCCGCCTGTAGGAATCTCGTTGTGCGGCTCGGGTTTTACGGCGTGCACGAAGTCAGGAAACTTGATCGCGTCCTGAATGAAAAATACCGGCATGTTGTTGCCGACCAAATCGTAGTTCCCTTCGCCGGTGTAGAATTTCACGGCGAAACCGCGCACGTCACGCACGGTATCGCCCGAACCGCGTGGCCCTTGAACGGTGGAAAAGCGCACGAAGACCGGTGTCTTTTTCCCCGGATCACGCAGGAACTCGGCTTTGCTCAGCTTCGAGTGATTTTCATAGCTCTGGAAATAGCCGTGGGCCGCCGTGCCGCGAGCGTGGACGATGCGCTCTGGAATGCGCTCGTGGTCAAAGTGCGTGATTTTTTCACGCATGATGAAGTCTTCAAGCAGCGAAGGGCCGCGATTGCCGACCTTGAGCGTGTTCTGGTTATCGGAGACCTTCACGCCCTGATTGGTGCGCAGGGCCTGGCCCGTGGCATCGGAGCGAAACTGTTCGAGGCTGTCGAGCTTTTCGTTGGTGTTGCCCCGATCCAGAGTGTCGGTGCCTGCCATTTCGCTTTTGGGGGTGCTGCTTACAGGTGTCATTTTTTTCGTGGCCATCAGTCAAAGACTCCTCGGTTCAGGCAGCTCTTTTCTCGTTCTTCCGTGGGGAAAGGCGGTATGAGCTTGGTAAGCAGGAAATTTCCTGACAAAAGACAGGGGGAAATCCCGGCGCTTACTTAGTGACTGAAGATAAAAATGGCCGTTCCGTGTTTTTTCAGACCTTTGGTCTACCGTTGCATCATCTGACCGATCCGCGCGATATGACCGTTCGGCAGGTGACCCACCAAATAAATGCTAAGAATTCTCGGCCTAATCCCGGCCCGACAGGCTAAAATGCGCGCCCGGTTTTACCCAGCCGAGGCGATAGACGGCGCCATTTCGCGTATCGCCCAGTAGCGTTCGAGATTGATCTCACGCTGAATTTCCAACGCGCCCCCACAAGGTTCGCTACGTGATCGAGTTTCAAAACGTCCATAAAACCTATCGGGTTGCCGACAGGGAAATCCCAGCGCTGCATCCCACCAGCCTGCGAATCGAAAACGGCCAGGTCTTTGGCCTGATTGGCCATTCCGGCGCGGGCAAAAGTACGATGCTGCGCCTGATCAACCGCCTGGAGGCCCCAAGTGGCGGCACGATCCGCGTCGATGACGTCGACGTCACTTCATTGGACGCAGACGGCTTGCGAGGCTTTCGCCGTCAGGTCGGGATGATCTTCCAGCACTTCAACCTGCTGTCGTCCAAGACCGTGGCCGACAACGTCGCCATGCCGCTGACGCTGGCCGGGGACATGTCCCGGGCGCAGATCGACCAGCGCGTGGCCGAGTTGCTGGCGCGAGTTGGCCTGTCCGACCACGCGAAGAAGTACCCGGCGCAGCTGTCGGGCGGCCAGAAACAGCGCGTCGGCATTGCCCGTGCGTTGGCGACCAAGCCGAAAATCCTGCTGTGCGACGAGGCCACCAGCGCCCTCGACCCGCAAACCACCGCCTCGGTCCTACAACTGCTGGCCGAAATCAACCGCGAGTTAAAGCTGACCATCGTGCTGATCACCCATGAGATGGACGTGATTCGTCGCGTCTGTGATCAGGTGGCGGTGATGGACGCGGGCGTGATCGTCGAGCAAGGCGCTGTGGCCGATGTGTTCCTGCACCCAAAGCACCCGACCACGCGCCGTTTCGTGCAGGAAGACGAACAGGTCGATGAGAACGATCAGAACTCCGACTTCGCCCACGTTCAAGGCCGCATTGTGCGTCTGACGTTCCAGGGCGACGCGACCTACGCGCCGCTGTTAGGCACTGTCGCCCGGGAAACGGGTGTGGACTACAGCATCCTGGCCGGTCGTATCGACCGCATCAAGGACACTCCCTATGGGCAACTGACGCTGGCCATCACTGGCGGCGACATGGACGCCGCGTTCGCTCGCTTTACCGCGGCTGACGTTCACATGGAGGTCCTGCGCTGATGGAAACTCTGGCTGCTCTGTTTTCCAACGTCGACTGGTACGAAATCTGGGTCGCGACCGGCGACACCCTGATCATGCTCGGCATTTCCCTGGCCTTCACCGTGCTGCTGGGCCTGCCCCTCGGCGTGTTGATGTTCCTGACCTCCCCGCGCCAACTGCTCGAAAACAAGCCGGTCTACGCCACCATTGGCCTGATCGTGAACATGTTGCGGGCGCTGCCTTTCATCATTCTGTTGATCGTGATGATGCCGTTGACCGAAATCATTACCGGCACTTCGCTGGGGATTCTCGGGACGCTGCCACCGCTGATCGCAGGTGCGACGCCGTTCTTCGCCCGTCTGGTAGAAACCGCGCTACGCGAGGTGGATCGCGGGATCATCGAAGCGACGCAAGCGATGGGTGCCACGACGCGGCAGATCATCGTCAAGGCGCTGCTCCCGGAAGCACGTCCGGGCATTCTGGCGGCCATCACGGTCACCGCCATTGCGCTGGTGTCGTTCACGGCCATGGCGGGTGCAGTGGGTGCGGGCGGCTTGGGCGACCTGGCGATTCGCTACGGTTACCAGCGCTTCCAGAACGATGTGATGTTCGTGACGGTCGTATTGCTGCTGGTGCTGGTGCAGATCCTGCAAACCGTGGGCGATCGTCTGGTTGCGCACTTTTCACACCGTTAACCGTATTCGCCGGTCCTGCTCAACGGTATGGACCGGCACATGCCCGCCGCCCGGCGTGCATTTCAAGGAGTCGATACACATGAAGAAGCTGTTGGCCGTATTCGCTGCTGTGGCTGCACTGTCCGCCCACGCCGATGAAACCCTGACTGTCGCTGCCACTGCCGTGCCGCACGCCGAGATCCTCGAGTTCGTGAAACCGGCACTCGCCAAAGAAGGCGTGACGTTGAACGTGAAGGTGTTCAACGACTACATCCAGCCAAACGTGCAGGTCGATCAGAAGCGCATGGACGCCAACTTCTTCCAGCACCAGCCGTATCTGGATGAGTTCAACAAGGGCAAGGGCACGCACCTGGTAAGCGTGGCCAAGGTGCACGTCGAGCCGTTTGGCGCGTACTCGGACAAGATCAAGAACCTGGCCGACCTGCCGGATGGCGCGACCGTGGCGCTGCCGAACGATGCCACCAATGAAGGCCGTGCGTTCCTGCTGCTCGTGAAAGCGGGTCTGATCACCCTGAAAGACCCGACCAGCATCACCGCCAAGCCAAGCGATGTGCTGCAGAACCCGAAAGCCCTGAAGTTCCGCGAGCTGGAAGCGGCGACCCTGCCGCGTGTGCTGACTCAGGTTGACCTGGCGCTGATCAACACCAACTACGCACTGACCGCCAAGCTCGATCCGACCAAGGATGCGCTGATCATCGAAGGTCAGGAATCGCCGTACGCCAACATTCTGGTGACCCGCGAAGATAACAAGGACGCGCCAGCGATCCAGAAGCTGGTCGCCGCGCTGCACAGCCCCGAGACCAAGCAGTTCATCGAGACCCAATACAAAGGCGCTGTGGTTCCGGCGTTCTGATCAACGCCGCGTGAGATCGTGCCCACGCAGAGCGTGGGAACGATCTATAGCGTCTGCCGAAGGCGTAGGAGCTGGCTTGCCTGCGATCTGCCGGGAACCGGCAGCAAAATCATGCGCATTCGTTGTGCCAGACAGTCCGCATGCACCGGGTTTGCCACCGCTACGCGATGGATCGCAGGCAAGCCAGCTCCTACGGCCTTCGGCCAGAATCGGAAATATCGGCTTTGATCGTGCCCACGCTCCGCGTCACAGTGGCCGCAGAGCGTGGGAACGAGCACCAAGGCCTTCGGCCAGAATCGAAAGCGCCGCCGCCGACAAGCCGTGCGGCTACAGCTTCGCCCTTCACTTTCTCTCAACCAACCCCGGCAACTGCGCCGTCAGTTTCTGGTTGTTGATCGGCGCGCGGATGAAGCCGCGCTGTGTGCCGTCCGGGCCAAGGAGGGCGAGGTTGCCGCTGTGATCCACCGTGTAATTCGGCTTGCTGGTATCGGCCGGAATAAATGGAATGCTCATGGCATTGGCGAGTTTCTGAATGGTATCCACTGGCGCGGTCAGGCCGAGGAACTGCTTGTCGAAATACCCCAGATACGTCTTCAACTGTTGCGGTGTGTCCCGATTGGGGTCAACGCTGACAAACACCACGCGCAATTTATCCACCGCCTCTTTCGGCAAGTCGCTCTTGATCTGGCGCAGTTGGGCGAGTGTGGTGGGGCAAATGTCCGGGCAGAAGGTGTAACCGAAAAACAGCAGTGTCCACTTGTCCTTCAATGAATCCAGCGACACCGGCTGGCCGTCCTGATCGGTCAGTTTCAGGTCCGGTACGTTACGGCTTTGCGGCAACAGGATCACCCCGGCGTCGATCAGCGCGGTCTGGTCGCCCTGGCCGCTGCCGGACAATACGCGGTTGACGGTCAGGCCCAGTACCAACGCGACGATGGCCACAAGGATGAAGACGGTTTTTTGGGTTCGGGTCATGAGTTCAACATCGAAAAGTGATCGTCAAGCAGCGCGACCCACCACGGGAAAAGCTCCAACGTGTCGATCACGGCATGCGGCCGGGCTGCCACGGTACAACACCCTTGGCCTGGGCAGAAAGTGAATCGCGCCCTGGGATTCACATCTCAGCGATGCGGCCCGAGGTGAAGGCGCACATGGGCGTGCTGCCAGAAGCTCGACACCCGCCTGGAAGTCACGGCGAACGGGACCCGGATGCGGTAATTGATCAGGCACAGCGTCAGCACCAGTCCCGCCGCTCCAGCGTTATGCGCCACAGCCAGTTCGAGCGGCAGATGAAAGATCACGTTGCCCAACCCCAGCGTAATCTGCGTACCCAGCGCGATCACCAACAGCTTCGCCATCCCACCGAGTCCTGCGCGATTCAGTCGCCACGCCAACGACAGCAACGAAAGGCTCACCAGTACCGCGCCGACACGGTGGGTCAGGTGAATCGCCGTGCGCGCTTCACTGTCGAGTTTTCCGCCCAGGTAATTGGGGCCGATGTGTTGGGTCAGGTGAAAGCCGTTGGCGAAATCTGCGTCTGGCCACCACTGGCCCTGACAGGTCGGCAGATCTGTACACGCCATGGCGGCGTAGTTGGCGCTGACCCAACCGCCCAGCGCGACTTGTATCACCACCAATGCCAAACCGACGGCCGCCAGATGTCGCACGCGTGGGTGCAACTGCGGCATCGGTTTGAATCGCCCGCTCAAACGCAGGGTCAGCAGAAACAGCAGGCTCAGGGTGGTTAGCCCGCCCAGCAAATGCGCCGTGACCACCTGCGGCCAGAGCTTGAGCGTGACGGTCCACATGCCGAAGGCCGCTTGGGCGAACACCACGCCCACCAGCAGCAACGGCAAGGCCACCGGCTGTCCGGCCATGTGGCGCCGATGCCAGGCCTGTACGCCGAGAATTATGATCAGCAGCCCCAAACCGCCGGCGAAATAGCGGTGGACCATCTCGTTTCGGCCCTTGTGTTCGATCACGGGCGAATCCGGGTAGTGCAGCTCGGCATGGGCCAATTGCGCTTCGGTCTTGGGCACGCTGATGAAGCCGTAACAGCCTGGCCAATCCGGACAGCCCAACCCGGCATGGGTCAGACGGGTGTAGGCGCCGAGCAGCACGACCATGAGCGCCAAAAGCGTTGCGCAGAGGGCGAGACGAAATCCGGGCTTGGTCATCATGGCCTCCCCTTTATCCGATGTTCGACAGTTTCAGCAGTTGGCGCAGGTCGTTGAGCAGGTCCTTGCCGTTGACCTCCGCCCCGTAACGCAACACCAGATTGCCGTGGGGATCGACGATCCACAGCTGCGGCAGTTCGATGCCCGGCGCCATCCGCTGGTAGCGCTTGAGGTCGAGGGGGTAGCGCTGCAATTGAGGGTATTCGTGAGTGAGTTTGGCGGCGTATTCGCCGGTGATCGGTTGTGCCGTGGTGAGCGCGTGGCTGGCGCGAGACGCATCGCGCCCCAAGCCGATCTGCACCTGCCGCGCCAGGTACACCAATTGCTGGCAATCGGCGTCGCATTCCCGAGGCGCTGTCACCAGGAGCTGCCAGCGCTTTTCGTCCGTCTGCACGCCCAACTCGGTGCGGCTTTCGCCATTGCCGATCAGCTCGCCATGGTAGCTGCGACTCTCAGGCACCCAGAACTTGAGCTTGTACATGGCGGTTGCGAGCACCATCGGGCCAATCGCCACGAGAAACACCAGGATCAACTGCACGCGCCCGCGCCGTCGGCTTTTCCGAGGACGAGCTTCAGACGTGCTGGCTGGATTCATCGCCGTTCCCATGAGCGGCCTCCTTCTTTTTATTGTGTTTTGTCGGGCTGGGCGGCCTGAAACTCAGGTACAGGTAGAGCCCGGTCAGCGCCGTGGCCATGGCGAACCACTGCACCGCGTAGCCCATGTGTTTCTCCGGCCCCATGGCGACAACGGGCCAGTCAGTGCGGTACGCGGCAGGACCGGCCTCAAGTCGCAGCTCATGGGCAAACCCTTCACGGTTCAGCTCGGGCCAGACCTTCGCTGGATCGATGGCCGTCACCAACTTCGGCCACACATCGCTCTGCGCATCCGGGTGCAGCTGAAACGTTGCGCCGGGGGCAACGTAGACCCAGGCGTCGAGGTTCAGCGGCTGAGTGGGTGTGTCGAACGTCGGCGGAGTGCGCCGATCCGACCACGGCAGCCAGCCGCGATTGACCATCAGCCACAGCCCGCTCCCTTGATCATGGAACGGCTGGATCAGCTCGACCCCGACCTTTCCCCCTCGGGTGCTGTTGTCGAGGATCAGGCTGTGTTCGGCATCAAAGCTGCCGCGCAACTGGACCCGGCGATAGGCTGGGTCAGGCGTGTTAGGCAGCAATTCCGCCGACATGGGCGGGGCTGCGCGACGTTCGGCGTAGTGGGCGAGCATCACGCGCTTCTCTTCCCCACGCCCCAGTTGCCAGACGCCCAGCGAAATCAGCACCGGCAGCAACACAAAAACAACCAGCGTGGGGGCGATACCCGGCCGAAAGCGTCTCATCACGCCTCCTGCGTCAGCTGTTGCGCGACACCTATACTCCTTTGCATAGCGTTCGCTCCCGGAGTCACCCGATGCTCAAAGCCGCGATTGTCTTCATGCTTCTGGCCACTGTGGTGAGCCTGTTCAGCGGCCTGTTTTTTCTGGTCAAGGACGACGCGTCATCCACTCGCCTGCTCAAAGCCCTGACCGTCCGCGTGGGCTGTGCCGCGATTACCCTGGCGTTGATTGCCTATGGGTATTTCAGCGGTGAGCTGGTGTGGCATCCGCCTTGGTAAAGGCTGCCAAGGGTCACAGCACATACACAAAAACAAACAATCCCACCCACACCACGTCCACAAAGTGCCAATACCAACTCGCCGCCTCGAAACCGAATTGATGCTCGGCATCGAAATGCCCGCGCATGACCCGCATCAGCATTACAAACAGAATGATCGTGCCGATGGTGACGTGGGCGCCGTGGAATCCGGTGAGCATGAAGAACGTCGCGCCGTAGATGCCTGAACCCAAGGTCAGGCCAAGCTCGGTGTAGGCTTCGTGATACTCGACGGCCTGTAGCGCAAGAAATGACAGACCGAGAAGAATCGTCAGCCCCAACCACAGTTTCAACGCAGCGCGATGGCCGCTCTTAAGCGCATGGTGGGCAATGGTCACGGTGACGCTCGAACTGACGAGCAATACGGTGTTGATCAACGGCAGGTGCCAAGGGTCGATGACCTCTTTGGGCGGCGGAAAGAGTTTCGGATCGGGCGTGTGCAGCAACGGCCAAGTGTTCTGAAATTCCGGCCAGAGCATGTGGGCGATGGCCTTTGTGCCCTCGCCACCCAAGGCAGGCAAGCTGACGTGGCGCACGTAAAACAGCGCGCCGAAGAACGCCACAAAGAACATGACTTCCGAAAAGATGAACCAGCTCATGCCCCAGCGGAACGAGCGGTCCATCTGACTGCTGTACAACCCGGCCCGACCTTCGCGCACGACAGTGCCGAACCAGCCGAACATCATGTAGGCCACCATCAGCGCGCCCACACAGAATATCCACGCGCCATGTGTTTCGCGGCCCGCTTTCAGGTCCACCAGCCAGGTGCCCAATCCGTACATCGTGACGAACATGCCGACGGTGGCGATGATCGGCCACTTGCTCTGCGCCGGGACGTAGTAATGCTCATGGGTTGCCATCTTCCAGATCTCCTCAGGCCGTGGGGCCTAACCGCCATTGGCCGCGACAGGGCGGACGATGGGCGGCATGCGCGCGGTGATGTCGAACAGCGTGTAAGCGAGCGTCAGGTGTTTCACGTCCTTGGGCAGGTCGCGGTCAACGATGAAGCGCACCGGCATTTCGATGCGCTCGCCCGGTTGCAGCATTTGCTGGGTGAAACAGAAGCACTCGGTCTTGTGGAAATACACGGCGGCGGTGCTGGGCGCGATGCTTGGGATCGCCTGGGCAGTCATCGCCTTGCTGGTCGGGTTCTGCGCGACGAACAGCATTTCGTTGACCGCGCCGGGATGAACGTTCAGCTCCTCGCCCTTGGGATAGAAGCCCCAGACCATTTCTGCCGAGTTGGTGGCCAGAAACTGCACGCGCACCTCACGACTGGCATCGACCTGCTGACTTTGGGTGTACTGATCGCCGGTCTTGCCGTTGATGCCCAGCGCTTTGCACATCACGTCGTACAGCGGCACCAAGGCGAAGCCGAACGCGAACATCGCCGCCACCAGCATCAGCAGGCGAATGACGAGTCGCGTGTTCGGACGCTCTGCGCAAGTCATGTCATTCGACGTCCGGCGGCGTGACGAAAGTGTGATACGGCGCAGGTGAGGGCACGGTCCACTCAAGGCCATCGGCGCCATCCCAAGGCTTGGCCGGCGCAGGCGGCCCGCCGCGAATGGTCTTGATCACGATGAAGAGAAAGAAAATCTGCGTCGCGCCAAACGTGAATGCGCCAATCGACGAGACCATGTTGAAGTTGGCGAATTGCAGGTTGTAGTCCGGGACCCGGCGAGGCATTCCGGCCAGCCCTACGAAGTGCATCGGGAAGAACGCCATGTTCATGCCGACGAAGGACAGCCAGAAATGCAGCTTGCCCAGGGTTTCGTCGTACATGTGGCCGGTCCACTTAGGCAGCCAATAGTAGGCCGACGCGAAGATGCCGAAGATCGCCCCCGGCACCAATACGTAGTGAAAATGCGCTACGACGAAGTAGGTGTCCTGGTACTGGAAGTCGGCGGGCGCAATCGCCAGCATCAGCCCGGAAAAGCCGCCGATGGTGAACAGAATCACGAAGGCCACGGCGAACAGCATGGGCGTCTCGAAGGTCAGCTCGCCCTGCCACATGGTGCTGATCCAGTTGAACACCTTCACGCCCGTGGGGACTGCAATCAGCATGGTCGCGTACATGAAGAACAGCTCGCCCACCAACGGGATGCCGACCACGAACATGTGGTGCGCCCAGACGATGAACGACAGGAACGCAATGCTCGCCGTGGCGTAAACCATCGAGGTGTAGCCGAACAGCGGCTTGCGCGAGAAGGCCGGAATGATCGAACTGACCGCGCCGAACGCGGGCAGGATCATGATGTACACCTCGGGGTGGCCGAAGAACCAGAACACGTGCTGGAACAGCACTGGATCGCCGCCGCCTGCTGCGCTGAAAAAGCTGGTATGGAAATGAATGTCCATCAGCATCATCGTCACGCACCCGGCGAGCACCGGCATCACGGCGATGAGCAAGAAGGCGGTGATCAGCCAGGTCCAGACGAACAGCGGCATTTTCATCAGGCTCATGCCGGGGGCGCGCAGGTTGAGGATGGTGGCGATGACGTTGATCGCGCCCATGATCGAGCTGATGCCCATCAAGTGAATGGCGAAGATGAAGTAGGTGACGCTTTCGGGGGCGTACGTGGTGGAGAGCGGGGCATAGAAGGTCCAGCCAAAATTCGGGCCGCCGCCGGGGGTGAACAAGGTTGAGACCAACAGCAGGAACGCAGCAGGCAGGAGCCAGAAACTGAAGTTGTTCATGCGCGGCAGGGCCATGTCCGGCGCGCCGATCATCAGCGGGATCATCCAGTTTGCCAGCCCGACGAACGCAGGCATCACGGCACCGAACACCATCACCAGGCCGTGCATCGTGGTCATCTGGTTGAAGAAGGCGGGTTCGACGATCTGCAGGCCGGGCTGAAACAGCTCTGCGCGAATCACCATCGCAAACGATCCACCGAGCAGGAACATGCAGAAGCTGAACCACAGGTACAGCGTGCCGATGTCCTTGTGGTTGGTGGTGAGCACCCAGCGCATCAGGCCCTTGGAGGGACCGTGGGTGTGGCCGGCGTGGTCTTCGTGACGGGGATCGTCAATCACTGCGCTCATGTTCTGTCTCCTGCGTAAATCCCGCGCCAAGCCTGAAGCTGTCTAACGCCCCCGAAACCTGTAGGAGCGAATTCATTCGCGATGCGGCGGCGTGGCCGATAGAGATGCGTGGGATGCACGGCCCTTTCGCGAATGAACTCGCTCCTACAGTTGTTTTTCCGTCGGACGCAAAGTCTTGTGGCGCCCTGATGTCCTGTGGGAGCGAATTCATTCGCGATGCGGTCGTCTGGCCGATAGAGATGCGTGGGATGTACGGCCCTTTCGCGAATAAATTCGCTCCCACAGGTCAAAACGCGTACATCTGGCAAACGGTTCATTTCGCACCCGCCTGTTTCAGCGCCAGCACGTCTTTAGGGGTGACCATGTCGCCTTTGTTGTTGCCCCACGCGTTGCGTTCGTAGGTGACGACGGCGGCGATATCGACCTCCGACAGCTGTTTGCCAAACGCAGCCATGGCCGTGCCTGGCCGACCGTTGAAAACGGTGGCCAGGTGTTCTTCTTTAGGTCCGGTGACCGTTTTAGACCCCTTGAGCGCCGGAAACATCGGCGGCAGGCCCTGACCTTCGGCCTGATGACAGGCCACGCAGGTGGTGTGATAAACCTTGTCGCCCTGGGCCACGAGTTCTTCCAGCGTCCAGTCCTTGCTGGTCAGCTCTTTGAGCTTGGCGGCTTCAGCTTTACGATCGGCAAGCCAGGTGTCGTAGTCGGCTTGGGTCTTGGCCTCGACCACGATGGGCATGAAGCCGTGATCCTTGCCGCACAATTCCGAACATTGGCCGCGATAGATGCCGGGCTTATCGATCCGGGTCCAGGCCTCGTTAACAAAACCCGGGATGGCATCGCGCTTGACGGCAAACGCGGGTACCCACCAGGAATGGATGACGTCAGCCGCCGTCACCAAAAAGCGGATTTTTACCCCGACCGGCACCACCAGCGGCTGATCCACCTCCAGCAGGTAGTGTTCGCCCTTGGCTTCCTTGTTGTGGATCTGATCCTGAGGGGTGGCCAGGTTGCTGAAGAATTCGACGTCCTGACCCAGATATTTGTAATGCCACTTCCACTGATAGCCGGTGATCTGGATGTCCAGCCCCGACTCCGTGCTGTCGTACATCTGGATCAGGGTTTTGGTGGCGGGGATCGCCATGACGACGAGGATCAGCAGCGGCACGATGGTCCAGAGGATTTCCACCGTGGTGCTTTCATGGAATTTGGCGGCCACCTGCCCGGTCGAGCGGCGATGCAAAATCATCGACCAGAACATCGCGCCAAACACGATGATTCCGATCACCACACATATCCAGAAAATGGTCATGTGCAGGCCGAAGACTTCGTGACTGACCTCGGTCGCTCCCGGCGCCATATTCGTGGTCCAGGCGCCGTGCGCCGGACTGAATACCGACCACAACAGGAGCGCCATCCAAACGTGTGGATGTCGCTTCATTGCGGGTTTCCCTCATTGTTCTTCTTATTTTCTGCCACAGCGGGCGAGGGAGCGGTCATCAAAGTGCGGTGGACCGGGGCCAGGCCAGCAAATCCGGTGGAGCTACTGCATCACAGACCGAGTATAGACACGCCGTCGCGCTGAGCACGCGGTGGCGTTTTCGCAAAACCGGGCTATACAAGCACGCGTGTAACAAGTTTTTGGCCGGAAAAGCCGCGAAAGTGGCGTTTTAATAGCCAATGCACATAACTGTGAAGTTGTTATGACAATTACGTCTTAGCGCCTTTCATAAGCCAGCTAACGTATGACTTCCCTATAATGACAGCCTGGTTTTATTGCCTTATGGAGCATTCATGAACACCGCCGCGTTGCGCGAGCAGATCACACGAGCACAGGAACACGAGACCCAAACCGGTCAGCTATTGCGCCAACTCGAAGTGCAACTCCCCCACCTGCACCCTGCCATTCACCTTCCTGACGTTGATGCGCGGGGTGTTTTGGCGCGCTTTGTCATCGCTTATATCGATCAGGTTCCAGATTTGCTGGACGCCGCCAATGACGTGGCCGTGCAAGCCGGAATCGAAAACCAGATCAAACCGGTGCTGAAAATCGCCGAACAGTTTTTCAGCGCACCGCCCGCCATCATGCACGGGCACGAAGGGCTCGACAGCCTGCTCGACGAGGCCTATCTGGCTCATCGTCTAGTGGAAGAAGTGAACGACCTCTACATCGTGCATTTCGCCCAACCGCTGATCCCGGTGAACACCACCGTGGCCAGCGTCATCGCTCATCAGTTGATCGGTGAAACGTTTGCGAACCAGCTGGACGAGGTGGTCCACCACGCCATCGATCAATTGCTGGACGAAGACAGCTTTTCGCTTGAGTCAGTGGAAGCCTATCGCGACAAACTCGCCAGCCCCGACACCGACGCCGCGTGGAAACGCTGGCCGAGCCTGTCCCGGCAACTGGGCGTAGGGCTTGAGATGGAATGCGCGAAGGATTGATTCGCCGGCAGACTCTCACATAACACCTGTAGGAGTGAGCTTGCTCGCGATAGCGTCCGGCCTGACAGCCCAGATGCGTCAGACATGCCTGATCGCGAGCAAGCTCACTCCTACAGAGAGGACGCCTGCCTACACATCAATGCAACGCCGCGCCTCCAATCGACGTGCGTATGCGTCCTTCAACCCTCCGTTTCAACAGGCGCTGCTCCAGCAACAGGCGCGAGCCCTGTGCTGCATTGGCACGGCCCCATTCTTCCAGCAGCTCCAGGCAGGAGTGGTCGATGTAGCTGAGATTGCTCAGCGGCACATGTAACGTCGTGCCGGGCGGAACGTTGCCCAGTGCCTGAGTCAGCGCGGGAACCTTCAGGAACGTCGCAGCGCCGTTCAAACGCAGTTCCATCTCCCCCTCCGCTTCCAGATCCACCAGATTGATCTTCAACCGCGACGCGTTCAGCGCCAGTTTCACCAGCGTCAGACCAAAGCCGATCAGTACGCCCGTCAGCAAGTCGGTCAGGATGATCGCATTCGCCGTCGCGCCATAAATGAACATCGGCATACGCCCATACCGCCCCAGCCCGCGCAGCGCCTTGAGGTCCACCAATTTCACCCCGGTGTAAACCAGCACACCCGCCAGACTCGCCACCGGGATGCTTTGCAGCACGCTGGACAGCAGCAACACGAACGCCAGCAACCAAAGCCCGTGGAACATTGCCGACATCCGCGTTTTCGCCCCGGCCTGAACGTTCGCCGAGCTGCGCACGATCACGCCGGTCATCGGCAATGCACCGACCAGACCGCACAGCATGTTGCCGACGCCTTGGGCGCTGAGTTCCTTGTCGAAGTCAGAGCGCGGACCGTCATGCATGCGATCCACCGCAGCGGCCGAGAGCAGGGTTTCGGCGCTGGCAATGAAAGCGACGGCAATGGCGGCAATGAGAATCGCCGGATCGGTGAGATTCAGCAGGTCCGCCGGACGCAGCCAGTCGATGGCCTCTGCGAGGTTGGCCGGGACTTCGACCCGCTTCACGTCGAGGGCCATCGCCAGGCTCACCGCCGTGGCAATCCCCACACCGAGCAAGGCGCCTGGCACGAACCGCAGTGCTTGAGGCCGCCGTTTTTCCCACAACCACATCACGGCGATGGTGCCCAACCCCAACAGACCCGCTTGCATACCGCTGCCAGGGCCGATAGCGCCGAAGAGGGTTTGCGGGAAGGCTATCAGGTTGTCCAGACCGGACGGCTTAGGGCTGCTGTCGAACATCACATGGGCCTGGGAGAGCACGATCAGCACGCCAATCCCCGCGAGCATGCCGTACACCACGGCCGGAGCGGTCACGCGAAACCAGCAGCCCAGCTTGAGGCGACCGGCCAGCAATTGCAGCAGACCCGCTAACAGTAGAATCGGCCCCAGCATCGCCATGCCATGTTCACGCACCAACTCGAAGACCAACACTGCCAGCCCCGCTGCAGGACCGCTGACCTGCAACGGCGAACCCGCCAACCAACCCACGACGATGCCGCCGATGATGCCCGTGATCAGTCCTTTTGCCGGAGGCATGCCAGACGCGATAGCGATCCCCATGCACAACGGCAGGGCCACCAGAAACACCACCACGGAAGCCAGCAGCTCCCGTGGTAACAAGGATTTCAGATCTGTACTAGCCATGACGACTCTCCGCAAAAACTTCAGACGTGACAAAGCCGACAGCACGCGCAGTGCGCGGCCGTGAAGGGCGTGATAGAGGGTTGAACCGTCAGGGACGGCGCAGCGTCACAGGGGTGGCGCTGCGCTCATCCAGTGATCAATCAATGATCAGTAACGTCCGCGAGGCAGCGTGGCCATCGGGATTTTGTGGTCGCCGTCCAGGGGCAGGAAGCCGTCCTGTTCAGCGTCGTAAGCGCGGATTTCGCTGGTCTCGATGTCGTAGACCCAGCCGTGGATGAACAGTTGGCCGCTCGCCAGTTTCGACGCCACCGACGGGTGAGTCCGCAAATGTTGCAACTGGGCAATGACGTTCTCTTCGGTGAGGACGTGCATGGTTTCGTGTTCGCCGGTGCAGCTGCAGTTGTCCTGGACGACCGTCTTGGCAACTTCGGCATGGCGCAGCCAGGCTTTGACCGTGGGCATCTTTTCCAGCGTGTCCGGGTTCAGCACCGCACGCATCGCGCCGCAATCGGAGTGGCCACAAACGATGATGTGTTGCACGCCCAACGCCAGTACCGCGTATTCGATGGCCGTGGAAACGCCGCCGTTCATCGGGCCATAAGGCGGCACGACGTTACCGACGTTACGGGTCACGAACAGGTCGCCCGGGGAGCTTTGCGTAATGAGTTCGGGAACGATGCGCGAATCCGCACAGGTGATGAACATGGCTCGCGGATGCTGGGCGGTCGCCAGCTTCTTGAACAGCTCTTCCTGCTGAGGGAAGACGTCATGACGAAAATGTTTGAAGCCGTCGACGATATGCTGAAGCGCCTCGTCAGCGGATTCAGCCTTGGCCGAGGCTGGGGCCGTGGAAGCTTGAGGTTGTTTATCCCTGTTGCTCATGTCTCATCCTCTCTGTCGGATTGAAGTGGAGTTTCCAGTGATTCCCGTGGATGTCCCACTTTTTTCTGGCATGACGGACAATTCCATCTGTGCGCGACCAGCCGGTCACTTGCGAAACACCTTAGCGATAAAAACTTAATTGAAACTGAATGCATCGCTCTAGATCGCGGGTCTGGCTTTAGAAAATCTAAAGCGATGGCGATACACGCTCCTGTATCAGCTAATGAGACGCCACCCGAGTCACAACAGCGACATCTGACCACCCGGCGGGCAGAACGCTTCACAATCGAGCTTGAAGCTCTCGCGCTGATTCAGCCCCAGTTTCTTCACCGCCATACTGTAGCGTTGCGCCAGCAGTTCAGCGAATACCCCTTCTCCGCGCATTCGAGAACCGAAACGGCTGTCATACACCTGGCCTCCACGGCTTTGCCGAACCAGACTCATCACATGTTCGGCCCGTTGCGGGTAATGCGCCTGCAACCACTCCTCAAACAGCGGCGCGACCTCCAGTGGCAGCCGCAGCATCACGTAGCTTGCGCTCAATGCGCCGGCAGCCTTGGCTTCGGCCATGAGTTTCTCCAGCTCCATGTCGTTGATCATCGGAATCATCGGCGCCAGCAGCACCCCGACCGGCACCCCGGCATCGCGCAACACTCGAATCGCCCGCAGCCTGGCCTTGGGAGCGGCGGCCCGGGGCTCAAGGATGCGTTTGAGCTCATCGTCCAGCGACGTGAGGCTGATGAACACTGACACGAGGTTCAGCTTGGCGAGTTCTGACAGCAGGTCCAGATCGCGCAGGATCAACGAGCCTTTGGTGATGATCGTTACGGGATGGCGATAACGCAGCAGCACTTCCAGCGTGGCGCGGGTGATTTTGTATTCGCGCTCGATGGGCTGATACGGATCGGTGTTGGCGCCCAGGGTGATGGGGGCCACGCTGTAGCCGGGCTTCGACAGTTGCTGTTCGAGCAGGGCAGCGGCGTTGGTCTTGGCGATCAGTTTCGTCTCGAAATCCAGCCCCGGCGACATGTCCCAGTACGCGTGGCTGGGGCGTGCGTAGCAATAAATGCAGCCGTGCTCGCAACCGCGATACGGATTGATCGACCGGTCGAAGGGAATGTCGGGAGACGAATTGCGCGCGATGATGCTTTTGGCGGTTTCAAGCGTGACAGTCGTGCCTTGTGTCACAGGCACTTCCTGATACCAGCCGTCGTCTTCGGCCACCGAACGATTGGGGGCAAACCGGTTGTGGGGATTGGTGGCGGTGCCGCGACCGCGGGGTGGCAATGGCGTGGACATGCGAGCATTCCCGATTACTGTTTATGCATACAGTATAGTATTGCACGCGCCTGTTCTAGCCGATCCGCCCCTCACGCCCTCCGGCCCAGACAAGCGGTGGCCGTCACTCAAGGCCGGTTACAAATGATCGACGCTGCAAAATAGCCGGTTTCAAAAGCCCCACTAATACTCTCGTCACCTCCAGGAAGGAGTTCATTACCAAGCTGATATCGGTACAACCTGTGCCGATGAAACGAAAAGGATTTCGACCGTGAAACTCAGGAAAACATCTTCAGCCGTTATTGGCAGTTGTCTCACGTTGGTAGTAGCGACCCATGCGAATAGCAGCGTGTTTGACGCGCTGGCTGCAGCGTTGGCCGCTCAACAGCAGAACACTGCGCATCTCGCTGAGAAAGACCTGCCATTTGACCAACTCAGTTGGGTCACCACCCACAATTCATACGAAAAGATAAATCAGAACCTCAAGGAAATTCCGCAACAGCTCAACGACGGTATTCGGGGGTTCATGCTCGATCTTTATCACCAGAACAACTATTCAGCCCGGTACGCCGTGAGGGTATGTCACGAGAAGATATGCTACGGCAGCTTTGCCAATCAGTTGGGCAACGAGATCTTGCCCTTTCTGAATAAACACAAAAAAGAAATCGTGACGCTGTTTCTGGAAACCTACATCAACCGTGATCAACTGCAGAAGTTTCTGAACAGCTTCCCGCAAGTCGCCACTGTTGCGTTCAACCCCGACAATTTCCCGGCCCATAGTTGGCCAACTCGCGAACAGATGGTTCAGAAGAACAATAGGCTGCTTTTGTTTACCGACGATTCGAAACTCGTGGGTACATACACCGTGAATGGGCGTCCGATCAAGGTGCTGTTCGATCAGGATTGGCTGGTGCAAAACCACTGGGACACCCTCGGGCTTTCCGCTTCCAGCATTCTGGCCACCCATGATTTTTCCTGCCCTACACGATGGGGCCACTTGCCACTCAATACCCGGAAAGTCTCGCCAGGCACGGGCAAGCAATGGAATCGTCTATTCGTAATGAATCAGTTTCATCACGGCACATCGACGGCACCCGATTCAGCCAAATACGACAACAACCTCACCTACCTGATGCGCCGCACTGCCAACTGCGGTCTTGCTCCGAACTTTATAGCCATCAACAACTACCGCAATGGCGACACGCTGCCTTACACGCAAGCATTGAGTCAGGGAGGGATCTACCTGTGGGAGCAGAATAATGCCAGCACCGCAGGAGATACCGTGTGCGTCATTCCCCGCAGTGCCCGGACTTTGAGGTTGCCCGCCGACGGTTGTGAAAACGATGAAGCACGATCGGTGTCGCTGTCTGGCATCGACAAGGGAACACGCATCACGCTGTACGATGATGCGTCAGGCAATCGCGAAGATGACCATATCGTTATCGATGTCACGCGCAACATTGGCACTTACGAAAAAGTGGTCATCGGGACTCTGGAGCAAAATCGAACAACCGATGCTTATCGTGCGGTCTACATACGCAACAACGGCTTGAACGGCAAAGTGTCACGCGTGGAAGTCAGCACGACGCCCACCGATTTTTCCGACGCAGCCATTGCGATGTATGAAGGAAACAACGCCAGCCAGAATCTGGATTGCATCGTGCCGTTTCATTACGCGCACAATCTTCAAATGAAGAACAACCGCTTCGGCTGCTCCAATGACGAAATCCGCTCTGCCAAAATACTCAAGGCAAAAGCCGGAGCAGAATTCACGCTGACAGGTCATCCCGGTGGCAACTTCAACGAAGGACGGACGAATGTCATCGTCAAACGAAACATCACGACCCCGGTGGTCATTCCGAGCTTCAACCGTTCGTATGAGAACGATGACGTCAAGGTGATCAATTACACCAAGGCTGTCGATGGGTGGATCTCGTTCGGGTATTTTTACGGCGGAAAATAATCGGTCTTATCAGGGGCGACTAGCATCGACCCCTGTTTTGCCCGGTCCTCCATCACCCCGTGAATGTGCTCAACGAAGTTTTGACATTTGCCTCACATCGCCTTGACCCCGTAGCGCAGAAACTCGCCGCACTCCCATTCCTGCACGCTTGAACGGTACTGCTCAATGCGCCTTCGATTGATCGCTCCGCTGCTTGCCACGCTGTTGGCGACATCTTTTTGCGCGCTCGCTCAGGCTGGCGACACGTCCTCATCCACGCCGCGCCCCAGCCAGTGGGCGCAGCCGATCGACACGCATTACAACCTCTATCAAATGACCCCAACGCTGTATCGGAGCCGTCAGCCCGACGCTGCTGCACAGCCGCTTTTGAAACAACTGGGCGTGGCAACGGTGTTGGATTTCATTAAGGAAAGTGACAGCAAGTGGCTGTCCGACCCGTCAGTGGCGCAGGTGCAGATTCCGCTGCAGACCGTTCATGTCGACGACGCGGACATTATCCAGAGCCTGCGCGCCATTCAAACGGCGCAGGAAAAGGGGCCGGTGCTGATGCACTGCAAACACGGGCTTGACCGGACGGGTCTGGTGGCCGCGATGTACCGCATTGTCGTGCAGGGTTGGACCAAGCAGGCCGCGCTGGACGAGATGGAACATGGGGGATTTGGGGATGAAGACAGCCTCAAGCATGGCATCGATTACATCAACAAGGTCGATGTGGATGCTTTGAAAACTGCGCTCAACAGCGGCGCATGCAGCACCAGCGCGTTTGCAAGCTGCGCAATCAAAGGCTGGTTTCAGAAGACAGATGTGGTGGGCGTCCAGACGATTCTCTGGCGATTGTAGCGCCGCGTATCAGCACGGCTTGCCGACGGCGGATTTGAAATCGCTGCCGTCCGCAAGCCGGACTGCTTGGGCCTCAGAGAAGAAGACTACTGAGGATCTACCGGCTTCTTGAGCTTCGGATTCGGGAAGAACTGCACCCCTTGCACCTTCGGATCCGCCGGTTTCACCGCAGGTTTGTTGACCCGCGTGCCCAACTCTTTCGGAATCGACTGCCCTTGCGCGTTCAGCGTGTCGGAGTACCCGCAATTCACGCATTCGCGGTGCGGGACGTCGTCTTCGCTCCACATCATCAACTTGTCAGGTTCGCTGCACGCCGGGCAAACCGCCCCGGCGATGAAGCGTTTTTTTGTAATCACGTGCGGTGTATCGGTCATGCTGCCGCGTCCTCGCTCAAGCCGGAATGGCGCAAGAGTGCGTCAATCGAAGGCTCGCGTCCGCGGAAGTCGACGAACAGCACCATCGGCGCCTGCGAACCGCCACGGGCCAAAATCGCCTCGCGGAACGCGCGACCAGTTTCGGCATTGAGCACGCCGTCTTCTTCGAACTTGGAGAAAGCATCCGCAGACAACACTTCGGCCCACTTGTAGCTGTAGTAACCCGCTGCGTAACCGCCCGCGAAAATGTGCGCGAAGCTGTTCGGGAAGCGGTTGTACGCCGGTGGACGCATCACCGAAACCTCGTCACGCACGCCTTCGAGCACTTGCAGGGTGGTGCGACCATCACCGTGGGTAGCGTGCAGTTCGAAGTCGAACAGCGAGAATTCCAGCTGGCGGACCATCATCAGGCCGGACTGGAAGTTCTTCGCCGCGAGCATTTTTTCCAGCAGATCCTGAGGCAGCGGCTCGCCGGTTTCGTAATGACCGGAGATCAGCGCCAGGCCTTCCGGCTCCCAGCACCAGTTTTCCATGAACTGACTTGGCAGCTCGACCGCATCCCACGCCACGCCGTTGATGCCCGACGCGCCCGCGTGTTCGACGCGGGTCAACAGGTGGTGCAGGCCATGGCCGAACTCGTGGAACAGGGTAGTCACTTCATCGTGGGTCAGCAGGGCTGGTTTGCCCGAATCCGCCGGAGTGAAGTTGCACACCAGATTGGCGACCGGGCTTTGCAGCGAGCCCGCCGAGGTGCGCCGACGGTCACGGGCGCCGTCCATCCACGCGCCGCCGCGCTTGTTGGCGCGGGCATAGAGGTCGAAGAAGAAGCGGCCGACATGCTGGCCGTTTTCCTTGATTTCGAAGAGGCGAACGTCCGGGTGCCAGGTGTCGAAACCTTTCTGCTCGGCGATTTCGATGCCGTACAGTTTTTGTACGATGGCGAACAGGCCGCTCAGCACTTTGTCGATCGGGAAGTAGGCGCGCAGGGTTTCCTGGGAAACGCTGTAACGCTGCTCGCGTAGCTTCTCGCCGTAGAAACCGCTGTCCCAGCTTTGCAGGTCCGGGCAGCCTTGCTCGGCGGCATAGGCCTTCAGCTGTTGCAGGTCCTGTGCGGCGAACGGCTTGCTGCGCTTGGCCAGATCGCGCAGGAAGCTCAGCACCTGATCGCTGGATTCAGCCATCTTGGTCGCCAGGCTTAACTCGGAGAAGCTGGCGAACCCCAGAAGCTTGGCGAGTTCCTGACGCAGATCGAGGATCTGTTCCATCACCGGGCCGTTATCGTTCTTACCGGCGTTCGGGCCTTGGTCTGACGCACGAGTGCAGTACGCAGCGTAAACTTCTTCACGCAGCGCACGGTCCTGGGCATAGGTCATCACCGCGTAGTAGCTCGGGAATTCCAGCGTGATCAGGTAGCCGTCGAGGTCTTTGGCCTGAGCCGCAGCGGCCATTTGCGCCTTGGCCGAATCGGTCAGACCGGCGAGGGCAGCCTCATCAGTGATGTGCTTGGTCCAGGCCTGAGTCGCGTCGAGCAGTTGGTTGGAGAACTGGCTGCCCAGCTCCGACAGCTTGCTCTGCACTTCGGCATAGCGCTTCTGCTGCTCGGGCGGAAGGTCGATGCCCGACAGGCGGAAATCACGCAGCGAGTGTTCCAGAATGGTTTTTTGCGCAACGTCGAAACCGGCAGCTTCCGGGCTGTTCGCCAGGGCTTCGAAGGCCTGGAACAGCTCACGGTTCTGGCCCATTTCGGTCGAGTACGCGCTCAACGCAGGCAGGCACGACTCGTAGGCTTCGCGCAATTCGGCGCTGTTGCGCACGGCGTTGAGGTGGCTGACCGGGCTCCAGGCGGCGCCCAGACGATCATTCAGTTCGTCCATCGCCAACACCAGGCCAGCCCATGTAGGCTGCGTGCCTTGCTTGGCGAGGATGTCGGCAATCGCGGCGCGGTTGTCGGCCAGAATCTGGTCAATGGCAGGTTTTACGTGCTCGGCGCGAATCGCCGAGAAAGGTGGCAGGTCGTAGGATTGCAAAAGAGGGTTGTTCGCGCTCACGGTTTGGCACCTTGGCTGGAAGAAACACCCGAGCATCTTAATTACAATCGGCGCTGACCGCAGCTATCTAACAGGGATAGCCTTGCTATCAATGCCAGAGAAGGAGCCTATCGTGGCCATTCGCACGTTCCAGAGTCACACGCCAGCCCTTGGCGAACGGGCCTTTGTCGATCATTCGGCGGTTGTCATCGGCGATGTCGAAATCGGCGCCGACAGTTCGGTCTGGCCGCTGACGGTGGTTCGCGGCGACATGCACCGCATCCGCATCGGCGCACGTACCAGTGTTCAGGACGGCAGCGTGCTGCACATCACCCATGCCGGGCCGTTCAACCCGGACGGTTTTCCGCTGCTGATCGGCGATGAAGTGACCATTGGCCACAAGGCGATGTTGCATGGCTGCACGGTGGGTAACCGCATTCTGATCGGCATGGGCACGACCATCATGGACGGTGCTGTCGTAGAGGATCAGGTGATTATCGGTGCGGGCAGTCTGGTGCCGCCAGGCAAACGTCTGGAAAGCGGATTTCTGTACGTGGGCCGTCCGGTGAAACAGGTTCGCCCGCTGACGGAAAAGGAAATCGCCTTCTTCCCTTATAGCGCGACCAATTACGTGAAGCTCAAGGATCAGCATTTGGCTGAGGGTTTCGACAAGCCTTGATTGACAACGTCAATGTCCCTGAACACTGATTAACCTGTGGGAGCGAATTCATTCGCGATACGTCGGTACAGCCAAAAAATATCTATCGGCCTCTCGCGAATAAATTCGCTCCCACAGGGTTGTGTGGTCCCACAGGGTTCGTGCGTCACCAAGCGATTCACTTCACGCTTTTGAGAGACGACATGCATTACCAGAATATTCTGTTCGACCTGGACGGCACTCTGACCGATCCGCGCGAAGGCATTACCCGCTCGATTCAGTTCGCCTTGAGCAAACTGGGCATCGACGAACCTGACATCACACAGCTTGAACACTTCATCGGGCCGCCGCTGCTTCAGCAATTCATGCGCGCCTATGACTTTGACGAGGCGAAGGCCTGGCAGGCGGTGGGGTTCTACCGCGAGCGCTTCAAGGTCACCGGGCTGTACGAAAACCTTGTGTTCGATGGCGTGTTCGAACTGCTCGACCTGCTGTCGGATCAAGGCCGCACGCTGTTCATCGCGACGTCCAAGCCGTGGGTGTTCGCCCATGAGATCGCTCGCCATTTTGACTTCGCCCGGCACTTCAAGCTGATCTACGGCAGTGAGCTGGACGGCACCCGGACTGACAAGGTCGAGTTGATCCGGCATGTGCTGCACGAGGAAAAGCTCGACCCCAAGCAGACCTTGATGATCGGCGACCGCAAGCACGATTTGATCGGTGGCAAACGCAACGGGCTGGATGTGGCGGCGGTGGGGTATGGGTTTGGCAGTCGGGAGGAACTGGCGGCCGAAGCGCCGACGTTTCATTTCGAATCGTTGAAAGCACTGCACGAAGCGTTTCTCAATTCCCGGTAAGGCTGCGTAACGGATAACACCGCAGAAGCGCAATCTCGGCAGCCAGAGGAATCGGCAAACAACCAGAGGTTTGTTGTTTGCGCCCCCGCCGCTATCATCCCTCGCATCTTGCGAGGGGATTGACTGATGCTTAACGGCCTATGGCTTGGTTTTTTTGTGGTCGCAGCCATTTCCGCGCTGGCGCAATGGCTGGTGGGAGGGAACGCCGGGATCTTCGCCGCGATGGTCGAAAGCATCTTCGCGATGGCCAAGCTCTCCGTCGAGGTCATGGTTCTGCTGTTCGGCACCCTCACCCTCTGGCTCGGCTTTCTCAACATCGCTGAAAAGGCGGGAATCGTCGATTGGCTCGGTAAAGTCCTCGCGCCGCTGTTTCATCGTCTGATGCCCGAAGTCCCTCGCGGCCACCCGGCTTTGGGCCTGATCACCCTCAACTTTGCGGCCAATGCGCTCGGTCTGGACAACGCGGCAACGCCCATCGGGCTAAAGGCCATGCGCTCGTTGCAGGAACTGAACCCCAGCCAGACCGTCGCCAGCAATGCGCAGATCCTGTTTCTGGTGCTCAACGCCTCTTCCCTGACTCTGCTCCCCGTCACCATCTTCATGTACCGCGCCCAACAAGGCGCGCTCGATCCGACCATGGTTTTCCTGCCGATCCTGCTGGCCACCAGCGCTTCGACCCTCGTCGGCCTGCTCTCGGTGGCGTTCATGCAGCGACTGCGTCTGTGGGACCCGGTGGTGCTGGCTTATCTGATTCCCGGCGCGCTGCTGTTGGGCGGTTTCATGGCGATCCTCGCCGGTTTGTCTGCCACGGCACTGTCGAGCCTGTCGTCAATCCTGGGCAACGTCACGCTGTTCGGCATCATCATGCTGTTTCTGGTGGTCGGCGCGCTGCGCAAGGTCAAGGTGTACGAAACCTTCGTCGAGGGCGCAAAAGAAGGCTTCGACGTGGCGAAAAACCTGCTGCCGTATCTGGTGGCGATGCTCTGTGCAGTGGGCGTGTTACGTGCGTCCGGAGCGTTGGACTTGATTCTGGAAGGCATCCGTCATGGCATTCAGTGGATGGGCCTGGACACCCGTTTTGTCGATGCCCTGCCCACCGCGCTGGTCAAGCCGTTCTCAGGCAGCGCGGCGCGGGCCATGCTCATCGAGACCATGAAAACCCAAGGCGTGGACAGCTTCCCGGCGTTGGTAGCCGCAACCATTCAGGGCAGCACGGAAACCACCTTCTACGTGCTGGCCGTTTACTTCGGCGCAGTCGGTATCCAGCGCGCCCGTCACGCCGTGGGTTGCGCCTTGCTGGCGGAACTGTCCGGTGTGATCGCGGCTATCGCGGTCTGCTACTGGTTCTTCGGCTCGGCAGCGTAACGCCGCTGGCCCTGCTCCACGGTCCATTGCAGCACTTGGCCGGTCAGCGTATCGCTGGCCTGTCCGAAGCCCGCTACCACGGCTGAGACGGGCTTGTCGGCCGCCGGCTGATGCACCTCGAAGCGGCGGCTGGCGATGATGCGCTGATGATCATCGACAAGCCGCGCGTCCAAACGAATCACCACGTCGACGGCGGTGCCCCGGTATTCGCTCTGAAACGCCTGCAACTCCCCGCCCAGCTCGAAATCTGCCTGCAAGTTGCTTTCGTCAGTGCTGATCGATTGCACGCGACCATCGCGGTAGAACGCATCGGTCAGCCGGTTGCGCAACAGCACAGGGGCCGGATCGCTCCATCGCGCGCCTTTATAGCTGCTGATCACGTCGCCTTGGGGGATAACCGCGATGCGCGGGCTGTCCAGCGTCTCGCTGGCTTTGGGTCTCGCCACGCGCAATGACCAATCGACAGGGGTCGTGCCCATGCTGGCGGTCGAGGCCGTGGGTAAGCGGTATACGTCTGATGGTTCCTGTTTGGGCAAGATCGAACAGGCCGTCATCGACAAGGCCGAGGACAGCAGCGCACTCGCGAGCAACAGCCGGGTAAAGGAATGACGGGCAAGCCTCATGGCTCGAACTCCTTGTTCTTGTCGCTACCAAGCAGGTAGCCGCTGGGGTTGGCGTTCAGGCTGCGGGAAATCGTCTTGAGCGAGGCCAGCGTTTCACGCAGCTCGCGAATCGCCGGACCCAGTTCACCCAGCCCCTGAAGCCCGCCATCCACCGACCCTTTATTCGCCTTGATCAACTGATTGATGGTATCGGTGCTCTGCTGCAACGACACCATCGCCGCCTGCCCGGTGGCGATGGCCTGTTTGCCATCGACCGTGAACAGAATGTTGGCGTTGCGCATTGCAGTGGATGTCTGATCCAGCGTGCTGCTGGCCTGCTTGCTCAGCGCCAGCAATTGCTTGAGGGTCTGACGAATGTCGTCGCGCTGGTCAGCAATCACCGCCGTGGTCTGCTCCAGATGATCCATGATCTTGGTCAGCGCCTGAACGTTCTTGGACGACAAGAGCTCGTTGGCGTTGTGCAGCAGCGTGTTGATTCCGGTGAGCAGGTCGTTGCTGTCATTGAGCAGACGCGAGATGGGCGACGGCGAGGCAATGATTTCCGGCAAATTGCCGTCTTCGCCCTTGAGCGGTTCGCTCTGGGGCGTGCCGCCGCTGAGCTGAATGATAGACGTGCCGGTGATCCCGGCGAGGGCCAGTTTGGCGAAGGTGTCGCGCTTGATCGGGGTTTCTCCGGCGACGCGAATCTGCGCCAGCACGCGGCGCGGGTCTTGCGGGTCCAGCCGCAGATTGACCACGTCACCCACCTTGATCCCGCTGTACTGCACGGGGCTGCCCCGGGACAGACCGGTGACGGCCTCGTTAAACACCACCTGATAATCCTTGAACGCCGTGTCCACGCTGGACTTGGCCAGCCACAGGCCGAACAGCAAGGCAGCGGCGACCACGATCACCGTGAACAGGCCGATCAAAACGTGATGGGCGCGGGTTTCCATCATGAGACCTCGTGTGGGTGGGTGGCCGCTGCATAGGCCGAGCGGCCGCGCGGGCCGTGGAAGTATTCGTGAATCCAGTCGTCTCTGTAGGCCGACACCTTGTCGATGTTGTCGGCCACCAGCACCCGTTTCTGGGCTAGCACGGCGACCCGGTCGGTGATGGTGTAGAGGGTGTCCAGGTCGTGCGTGACCATGAACACGCTCAAGCCCAGCGCGTCACGCAGGGTCAGGATCAGTTGATCGAAGGCGCCTGCGCCAATCGGGTCGAGCCCGGCGGTAGGTTCATCGAGAAACAGAATGTCCGGGTCCAGCGCCAGCGCCCGGGCCAGCGCGGCACGCTTGATCATCCCGCCGGACAGCGATGCCGGGTACTTATGCGCCGCAGACAACGGCAAGCCGGACAGGGCCATTTTGATGCCGGCGAGATGTTCGGCTTCTTCGCGGCTCAGCCCCGCATGCTCGATCAGCGGCAGAGCAACGTTCTCAGTAATGGTCAACGAAGAAAACAACGCGCCTTTCTGAAACAGCACGCCGAAACGTCGCTCAACCTGCGAGCGCGCTTTGTCCGGGAGATTCAGCAAATCCTGACCCAACACTCGGACATTTCCCTCAGCCGGTCGCTGCAAGCCGACGATGCTGCGCAGCAATACCGATTTGCCACTGCCGGAGCCGCCCACCACGGCGAGGATTTCCCCGCGATAAAGGTCCAGATCGAGGTTTTCGTGCACCACCTGCGGGCCGAAGCGGTTGCACAGGCCGCGCACCTGAATCACGGCTTCGGTGGGTTGAACGCAACGTCGGGTCACCAGCCAATCTCCATGAAGAACATCGCCGCCAGTGCGTCCAGCACGATGACGACGAAAATCGACTGCACCACGCTTGAAGTCGTGTGAGCGCCCACCGACTCCGCGCTGCCCTCGACCTTGAAGCCTTCCAGGCACCCAATCGCGGCAATGAAGAAAGCGAAGATCGGCGCTTTGACGATCCCCACCAGAAAATGCTGCACGCCGATGTCCGCCTGCATCAGCGACAGAAACATCGCGGGGGAAATCCCCAGCGAGAGCGCGCACACCACGCCACCGCCTACGATGCCGCAGATCATCGCCAGAAAGGTCAGTATTGGCAGCGAGATGAGCAAGGCAAGCACGCGGGGCAAGACCAGCATTTCTGTAGGACTCAGCCCCAATGTCTGTAGAGCATCCAGTTCTTCGTTGGCCTTCATCGAGCCGATCTGTGCCGTGAAGGCGCTGGCGGTGCGGCCTGCCAACAGAATCGCCGTCAGCAGCACCGCGAACTCCCGCAGGAACGAGAAGCCGATGAGATCGACGGTGAAGATCGTCGCGCCGAATGCCTTGAGCACCGTCGCACCGAGAAACGCCACCACAGCACCGACCATGAACGTCAGCAGCGCGACGATGGGCGCGGCGTCCAGCCCGATCTGTTCGATGTGGGCGATCACCGACGTGGTGCGCCAGCGCCGGGGACGCAACATCGTCGCGACGAAGGTTTGCAGAATCAGCCCAATAAAACCGAGCAGTTGCAACGTGTCGCGCCACAGCACCTCCACCGCCGAACCGACACGCGCCAGCAGTTGAGTGCCGACGGCGACTTCCGGGTCTTTCAGTGGCTGGCAGTAATCGTGGAGCGCGCTCTGGATCGTCTGCATCAGGGCGCGGCTGGACTCCGGAAGATTGGGAGCCTGAACCGCCAGAAGGCGCAAGCGTTGCGCCCCCAACAACTCGACCAGCAGCGACGCCCCGGCCGTATCAAGCGCGCCCAATCGGCTCATGTCCACGTGAGTTGCGGGGCTGAAACCGTCGCTCAAGGCATCGGTCTGCCGCTTCAGATCGTGATAATGGGCGAGCGTCCAGTCCCCGACTATCCACAGCTGCGTGGGTTGAGTCGAAGTATCCAGTGAGGCGCTGCCCGGTGCCTTGGGCGTGTGGGTAACCAGGTCGGTCGTTGGGGTCATGGGCACGAGCTTAGTTGGTTTTGGCCGGTGCGGGCGAGTTCGATGATGGCTTATCGTCATCGGCCTTGGCGTCATCCGAATCAGACGAACCCAACGTATCTGCATTGGGCTTCAAACCTGCTGGTTTGATCTTTTTGCGAGTCACCGCAGGCTGATCGGTGTCGGTCACCTGGAAGCGCAGTACGCCGATCATCTGGCCATCCTCTGTCAGCACCCTCACCTGCCATTTGCCGAGCACGTCCGGCGGGAAATTCTGTTTGTGTGTCCACGCCCGATAGCCTTCCTTACGTCCGCCGTGAATGTCTAGAGCGATTCGGTCCACTTCTTCGCCGTTGTGGCGCCAAACGTGATAAATCCGCTCGTCCAAACCGCGAGGCGCGTTGATCGAGGTGTAAGCGTAAAGGCCGCTGCTGCGCAGTTGGTTGACGCCGATTTCCTGAATGCTTTCGCCGGGAGTGCGGTTCTGGTTGTCGAACTGAGTGCTCACGGCCACTTCGGTCATCCACAGCGTCGCCGGTGGCACCCACGATCGCAGCAACCAGCCCGCGCCGCCGATGGCCAGCGTCAGGATCACCAAGCCGACGCCGCGCTTCCAGTTGGTGACGGGGAAGCTCGACGCGAGACTCGGAATGGACAGCAGCATGGCGGTCGCCAACGCCAGTTTGTAACTCTCGGCGGTGGTCAGGTGCAGGATGATCGGCAGCGCGGTGAGCATCGCCGCAAACAGCGTCAGGGTGTGCAGCGCCAGAAACAGCCAGCGCCGGGGCGCTAGCCATTTGTAATACAGCGGATCGATGATCGAAATCAGTCCTGCCACGGCTAGCAATCCAGTGAACGCGAGCTGGCCGCTGTTCCAGGTCGTGGTGATGGAAAAGAACGGCAGGACAAAAAACAGACTTTCCTGGTGGATCATCTGCGTGGCGTAGCGCAACAGCGGCTGAGGGATTTCGCGTTTGAGGAGTCTGGCGATAAGCCTGACAGCGCTGTTTTCCACCATCAACCAAAGCCAACTGATCAGCAGGATGATCGCGATCCAGCTGGCGGGCCGTGCCTGGCGATCAACGAGGATGAAGCTGCCAACACCAGAGCAGAACCCGAACAGCGCGATCAGGCCCGGATAGCGTTTAATGAACTCCAGCACGCGCTGTACGAGGGAGTTCTGCATCAGGGCGTTGAGGTCCGGCATTTCGGTGATCACTTTGGCTGTAGGAAAAAATCCTTGGCAGGATACCAATGCTGAGACGTAGCGTTGACTGCTTTTGATTCTGCCGAACGCTACTGGGCCTCCGGCCAAAAGCGATCTTCCTCACAGCGGTCGTTTTTTATACACCTGCCAGCGCCACGCGATCAGCAGCGCGGTCAATACCGCTAACGCGACGCCGATTTCGTACAACTCGTCATAACTGACCAGCGGTTCCTCGATGCGCAGATACCCCGGCTGTGCCAACAGCTGGCGCATGGCCCTGTTCGCCAAATCCAGGCTCACGCCGCGCAGGCGTTTGGTCGGGTCATCGAAGCGGCCGTCGTCGTAATCGTTGATCGCGCCCCAGTAATAGTCCGCCAACGCGCTGTTGCCTTGAGCGGCCCACGCCTCCTTGGCAATCGCCGCCTGCTGCAACCGGGCAAACGTCGCCGGGTCCATGCCATCCTTGCGCAGCCGCTCCAGCATCCCGCGCACAGCACTGACGGCCGCGTCGACGTCATCCCGATCCAGATCGGCGTTCAGGCTGAGAAACCCCGTATCGCCGAAGGCTTCGCGGTCCGCCCATGGGCCGTATGAATACCCCTGCTTCAGACGCAGTTCGCTGTAGAGCGCCCAGTCCAGGTAGGCCTTCACCAAGTCCAGGGTCTCATCGTGCTGGTCGCCCAGGTCCGGCTCGGTAAACAGCAGGTGCAGTTTCGCGCCGTCGCCCAATGCCCCGCGAATCAATGTGCGCTCCGCGTCGGCTTTTTCGGTGATGGTTGCCAGCGGCGGATGCTCGGTCGGGTCCACGGCATTCAGCTGGCCGAAGGTGCGCTCCAGATAGGCGGGCAGTAGCTTGTCGAGGTCACCGACGATGATCAGCGTCATGTTGTTGGCCGCATACCAGTTGTCGTGGATGGACTCGATCTGATCCAGCGTGATGTGATCGACTTCCGGACGCTCAGCGCATTTGAGGCCCAGCTCCACCGCCAATTGACTGCTGGCGCTGTGGCCGAGGTCGCGCTTGTCCAGCCAGCGCTGTAAATGCGAGTAATGCCCGCCGTCTTCGCGCTCGACGATGCGTTTGACCGTGTCCAGATTGGCTTGGGTGATCTGCGTGTGCGTCAGCACACTGATCAGCAGGTCCAGCACCTTGCGCTGGTTTTGCGCGGGCGCCTCGATCACGAACGTGGTGTCGGTGTTGCTGGTGAACGCGTTCCACTCGCCACCCAGTGCCTGCATCTGCTGTTCAAGCCCGCCTTCGCCGGAATCGTCGACGCCGCTAAACAGCAAGTGCTCTAGCAAGTGCGGCAATTCCTTGTCGGCGCAGGGGAAATCATCGAAGCCAATGCCCACGACCAGGCGAATCGACACATGCCCCTTCTCGGCAGGCTTGAGCACCAGTTGCAAACCGTTCGGCAACACATAGCCTTCCACTTGAAAGCGGTCGATCGCCATGGACGGAAGGGATATCAGAAACAGGACAGCGAACAGCAGGCAACGCATAAAAACGGGCTTCCTTGCGGGCCGGTATGTGTAACAGACTGCTGACCGGCCCCGGCGTTCACCGCGATTACTCTGGCTGGCTTTCGCTGGACAAGGCGCCAGTGTTTGAGGTTTCGAGGACGACATAGGCGCTGCTGCAGAACAGTGAATTGAGTCGTTTCATGTCGGCGATCAGCTCAAGGTGTAACGAACTGGTCTCGATACTCTGCACGATTTTACGTTGCAGTCTGCTGACATGGGCATGGGCCAGGCGTCGCTCCTGTGCCCGGAAACGACGTTTCTCGCGCAGCAATTGACGAGCACTTTCCGGGTCGCCGCTCAGGAACACCGACAGGCCCAGACGCAAGTTGGCCATTAATTGTTCGTGCAGACCGGAGAGTTCTTCCAGTCCCACGTCGGAAAACGACCGGCGTTGCGACGTCTTCTGCTGCTGCACCTTGCGCAGCATACGCTCGATCAGGCCGCTGGCCAGTTCGAGGTTGATCGCCAGCTCGATGATTTCGGCCCAACGGCGGTTGTCCTGATCACTCAAGTCTTCGCGGGGCATTTGCGCCAGGTACAGCTTGATGGCGTTGTACAGCACCTCGACTTCATCGTTGAGGCGGCGGACTTCTTGGGTGACCGCTGTCTGGTTACCGCGCAGCACCTCTTGCATCGCATTGAGCATGCTGTCGATCAGATCGCCCATGCGCAGGGTTTCTCGCACGGCATTGGCCAGCGCCAGGCTCGGCGTTGCCAGCGCGGTCAGGTCCAGATGACGAGGCTTGTTTTGACCGTTGACCTCAGCCGCTTGAGGGAGGAGCGACGCGCACAGTCGCCCCATCGGGCCCACCGTGGGCAGCATGATCAGGCAGCGCAGCGAGTTGTAGATCACGTGAAAACTGATGACCAGGCTCGACGGGCTGGCGTCCAGCGTTTCCATCCAGTGCACCAGCGGTGTTAGCACGGGGAAGATCAGCAGCAGGCCGATCAGTTTGTACAGCAGGCTGCCCAGCGCGACCTGACGCCCGGCGACGTTCTGCATGCTGGTGCTGAGGAAGGCCAGCAGTCCGCTGCCGATGTTGGCGCCGATCACCAGACCAATCGCGACCGGCAAGCCGATGATTTCAGCGCCTGCGAGCGTGGCGGTCAGCAGGACGGCGGCCAGGCTGGAGTAGGAAATCAGCGCGAACATCGCGCCAACCAGGGCGTCGAGCAGCAAGTCGCCGGTCAGCGAGGCGAACAGCACTTTCACGCCAGCCGCTTGGGTGATCGGCGCGGCGGCAGTCACGATCAGCTGCAATGCCAGAATGATCAGGCCCAGGCCGATCCCGACGCGGCCGAGCTGACCGACGCGGGTCTGTTTGCGCGACAGGAAGAAGATCACGCCGAGGAAGATCAAAAGCGGCGAGAGCCACGACAGGTCGAACGTCAGGATTCGCGACATCACGGCCGTACCGACGTCGGCGCCGAGCATGATCGCCAAGGCCGGCGTGAGCCCCATCAGGCTTTGGCCGACGAAGGACGTCACCAGCATGGCGGTGGCGTTACTGCTTTGCACCAAGGCGGTGACGAGAATCCCGGCGACGAAGGCCAGCGGGCGTTTGGACATGTTCTGGCTCAGCACGCGGCGCAACTGCGTGCCATAAACGCGCAGAATGCCAGTCCGAACGATGTGCGTGCCCCAGATCAACAGCGCTACGGCGGAAAGCAAATCGAGCAGGGTCAGCATACGGAAAGCCCCCTGTTGGTTGCCCGGCGGGCCAGACTGGCCGGCACTCATGGGCAAAAGATTGAAAGTGCAGCGTGTAGCGAGCGAAAGCGCGTGCCCATCTGACGTGGTCAGCACACTCAACTAAAGCTTTTAGTCGGCTTGAAGCCTTAATGCCAGCATGGCACAGACGATTATTTCTTGAAACAAATCTGTCACAAATCAGCCGTTTGGCAAGTCGTCCGCAATACGAACTGTGGGAGCGAATGAGTTCGCTCCCGCAGGATGTTATTGACCCGGAACGTCCTTGCGAAGTTTCACCGGCTCTTTCATCGCCTTCTTCTTGGCCATCGACGTGCGCATCTTGATGTTGATCGCTTCTACCGCCAGCGAGAACGCCATGGCGAAGTACACATAGCCTTTAGGCACGTGCACGTCGAACGACTCGGCGATCAGCACCGTACCCACCACGATCAGGAACGACAGCGCCAGCATCTTCAGCGAAGGGTGTTTCTCGATGAAGTCACTGATGACCCCTGCACACAGCATCATGATCAGCACGGCGACGATGATCGCAGCGACCATGACCGGCACATGAGACACCATGCCGACCGCCGTGATCACCGAGTCCAGCGAGAACACGATATCGATGATGGCGATCTGGATGATGGTGTACAGGAACATGCCGCCCTTGCCTTTCGGCTCGTCGATCTCCTCCTCTTCGCCTTCCATGCCGTGGTAGATCTCTTGCGAGCTTTTCCACAGCAGGAACAGGCCACCGAAGAACAGGATCAGATCGCGGCCCGAGATGCCTTGGCCGAGCACCACGAACAGATCGTCCGTCAGGCGCATGACCCAGGTGATCGACAGCAACAGCAGGATGCGCGTGACCATCGCCAGCGCGAGGCCGAAAATCCGGGTGCGCGGTTGCATCGCCTTGGGCATGCGGCTGACCAGAATCGAGATCATGATGATGTTGTCGATCCCTAGAACGATCTCCAGGGCAGTCAGGGTGAAGAAAGCAACCCAGATCTCAGGGTTGGTCAGCCATTCCATTAGGTTTTCCTTTGAGCTTGTCAGATCCCCGCTGTCACTCGCGCGGCAGCGGGGGAGTAATGTGCCTTATAGACTGCTGAAGACCGGGAATATCCCCATCAGCAGTGCTGCGACCATTATGCATATGCACACCAGCACGGCCCACTTGAGGGTAAAGCGCTGGTGATCGCCAAATTCGATACCCGCCAGGGCCACCAAGAGATAAGTCGATGGCACCAGTGGGCTCAACAGGTGGACGGGCTGGCCGACGATTGAGGCACGTGCCATTTCCACCGGGGTGATGCCGTAATGCGACGCGGCCTCGGACAGCACCGGCAAGACGCCATAGTAAAACGCATCGTTGGACATGAAAAAGGTGAACGGCATGCTGACGATGGCGGTAATGACGGCCAGATACGGCCCCATCGCGTCCGGAATCACCGCCAGCAAACTTTTGGACATCGCATCGACCATACCGGTGCCGGTCAGGATACCGGTGAAAATCCCCGCCGCGAAAATCAACCCGACCACTGCCAGCACGCTACCGGCATGGGCGGCGATACGATCCTTCTGCGCTTGCAGGCAGGGATAGTTGACGATCATCGCAATACTGAACGCGATCATGAACAGCACCGGCAGTGGCAACAGGCCCATGATCAGCGCGACCATCAGCGCCAGGGTCAACGCACCGTTGAACCAGATCAGTTTGGGACGGCGAGCGTCGGGAAATTGCGAGACACTGATTTCGCTGTGATCGACCTCATCGCCTGGGAGATGCAGTTCGCCCAGACGTGCGCGCTCGCGTTTGCCGTAGAAATAGGCGATCGCCAGAATCGCGATCACACCGGCAAGCATGGCCGGAATCATCGGCACGAAAATATCGGAGGGGTCGACATGCAGAGCGCTGGCGGCGCGAGCGGTCGGACCACCCCACGGCGTCATGTTCATCACGCCACCCGCCAGGATGATCAGGCCCGCCATGATGCGCGGGCTCATGCCCAGGCGGCTGTACAGCGGGAGCATCGCTGCGACACAGATCATGTAAGTGGTTGCACCGTCGCCGTCCAGCGAGACGACCAACGCCAACACGGCGGTGCCAACCGACACTTTGACCGGGTCACCTTTGACGAGCTTGAGGATCTTGCGCACGGCCGGGTCGAACAGGCCTGAGTCGATCATCAGCGCAAAGTAGAGAATGGCGAACATCAGCATCACGCCGGTCGGCGCGAGTTTGGTGATGCCGGCGAGCATCATCGGACCGATACCTGCCGCAAAACCGCCGAACAGCGCAAATACGATAGGTACGATGATCAGGGCAATGAGCGCGGACAGGCGTTTGCTCATGATCAGGTACATGAAGGCAACGACCATGGCGAAGCCGAGGAAGGTCAACATAGAAATACTCCAGGCAGGACGCGACGTGGGAACGGACGTTATGAAGCGATCAGTTCAAGACGAGCTGCGCGTTGCGTTGGAGAGCGTGCGAGGGGTACTGCGGAGCGAAAGCGAGCATCAGAATCACCGAATTGTTGTTGTAGATGGGCCGGGCCGCTTTTAAACGTGCTGCCCTGGCTTGGCCGGTCTGCCGCCGGCGGTGGGGGGATGCTAAAGGGCTTAGCTTTCAGCCAGCTTTCGACGCCTTTCCGCTGATCGCTGTAGGAAAAGATGAAGTAAAACGCCCCTGCGAGAGTCAGACGTTAAACACGAACGGGAGATGCGACATGAGTGAAAGGCACACCGGCGGCTGCCATTGCGGGAACCTGCGTTATCAACTCGACGCGCCTCTGCGGGACATCGCTCATTGTCACTGCTCGATCTGTCGGCGGACATCGGGCGGGATCGTGGTGACCTGGATCACCGTGCCGATGGAGGTGTTCACGTGGACGGCAGGCAGCCCGGCGGCGTATGACTCAAGCCCGACGTGCGTACGTTATTTCTGCAATAACTGTGGGGCACAGGTCGCGCTGTTCACCCGAAACAGCCCCGAAACCATGGACGTCACCATCGCCACCCTCGACCAACCCGAGTTGGCAGCGGCTGAGCGGCATATCTGGACCGACAACCGCTTGCCTTGGCTGCATCTGGATGAGCATTTGCCGGGCGAGCCAGGCGAGACGGCATGAACGCCTGGGAGCGCATCCGATCCAAGCGGCAGTAAATCCTGCAATCGCGTTCATCCTGATACTGCGCAGTCGGCTGGTTTTGCTGTCGCTTCGCAACAGATCGCAGGCAAGCCAGCTCCCACGCCTTCGGCAGAAGCGGAAGCGCGGCGTGATTCAGGCTTTTGATTCTGGCCAAAGGCCGTGTGAGCTGGCTTGCCTGCGATCTGCCGGGGACCGGCAGTAAATCCCGATACCTCGGTTGTTTCAGTCAGTTGCTCCCATGGCCCGCGGCCGGAATCACAAGGCTTGCTGCAGCCTGACCGTTAAGGCAACTCCAACCCACCCGCCGCTTTGTGCAGCGCCCGCAGGTGCTCGCCGACCTGCTTGAGGTTTTCCTCGGTCGCTGCAATTTCGGCCGCGCGGTCTGGCTCCAGTAGCGCCCTCACCTCTTTGTCCAGATCACCCGTCAGCCGTTGCAACTGCTGCTGACGCTGGGTGCTTTCCGCTTCCAGCCGTCCCCATTCGCCTTCTTGCGGCAGGCCATAACCGCCGCTGCCGAGCAATTCAGCCGGGCGACTGAGGAAGCCGCTGTTCGCGAGAATGTCCTGCAATGTGCCAGTCGCCTTGGAGACGCCTTTGTCCTTCTGTTCCACCGCGCTGAGGTAACGCTGCTTCACCTCGTCCTGCGCGAGCAGCAACTGCCGACGCATGCTCGCCTGTTCCAGCAGTAACATCGCCGCGCTGGTGCGTAAATCCGCCTTGGCGAAATACGGCTGGCGTTCTTTCGCGGGCAAGCCTAGCCAGTCTTCCACCGTTGTTTCCTTCACGTCGGTGGTCTTGCGCAGCACGTCGAACATCGCTTGATAACGGTCGCGATAGGAGTCGAATCGGTAGCCCATCCGCAAGGCTTTCTTCGGATCGTCCAGCACGCTGGTGTCGGCTAATCCCCTGCCCTTCAGCACCTCCAGCAAGCCGTTAGGCAGAATGCTGTCCAACCCGACGAGTCTTGGATCGTCAGTCCCGCTGCGCAGCAACTTGAGGTTTTCCACCGCGCAGTTGTTGGAGATGAACCAATAGTTGCCGTCGTAGGCCCAGTGCATTTCGGCAGCGTGCTGCACCAACCCGTTGATTTGCTCCCGGGACAGTTTCAGCGGCACCGACGCCAGGCTGCGCAGTTCGGTCTTGGTGTACTCATCGATGACCTGCCCCAGCGGCAGCACGAACAGACGCGATGGATACGCCCCGGTCAGGCCGCTCCAGCTGGACAGCTGCAGGTCATTAACGAACGCGCGGTACGACAGCACCAGATGCTGATCCAGATCCAGTCGGCAATCCGGCCCACGGGGGCGACCCGGTTTGCAGATCACCAGCCGCAACATGCTGTGGCCCCAGCGACTCACCAGATTCTGGTTGGCTTCGGCGAGCAGGTAGTCGACCTCGTACACGCGTTCGGGATCGAGTTTGCCGAGTGGCTCGCGGGCGAAGTCGTTGCCTGCGTTGAGGTAAGGGTAAGACGTCGGGCATTCGTCCTTGGACGCAGGCGCCCAGTTGAACAGCTTCTTGTAGTAGTCATACAGCGAAGGCCGACGGCAGGCATACGCGGGGTCGAGCAGGAAGTACTCCATGTTCACTGCAACGAATTCCAGCGGGCTGCTGATTTCGTAGATGTCCGGGCTGCGTGCGACCTGGCCGTTGCGCTCTTCGCGCTCCCCTCGCCGGCCCACATATTGCGGCCAGCCTGCGAGGTCCAGCAGGCGCGGGTCGTCGCTGAAGGTGAAATGCCGATCCGTCTGGCCGCGACAACTGTCGCGCAGGCCGACTTTGCCCATGCTGTTGGCTTGGCGGGTGCAGGCGATGATCAGCTTGCGCTCTTCCGGTGACCACAATTGGGCATGGTCATAAATGTGGGTGAGCTCGTGTAGCACAGTCGCCAGCATTTCTTCGCGCACGGTGCCGTGTGGGCGATTGGTCCGGGTGGTGGCAGCAGTGCCGTCAGTCAGCCCCGCTAGCAGGTGTTGATTCAGATCGAGTCTGTAAGGCCCGTCAGCGCGGCCATAGGCATTGGACGGCATGTCATCCGTCCAGTGGACTTCGACCTTGCGGTCCAGCTTGCTGATGAACATTGGCGGCAGGTGCGCCATGGCTTCGTCGAGCAGCGTCTGGCTGGCTTTCTGTTGCGCGGCATCAAGCCCGTCGGTATGCAGCGACAGGCTCAGATCGGCGAAGGCGCTTGTGCAGATCAGCGAAAGCGCCGAAGCCAGCAGCCAGGCGGCCAGACGCCTCACAGTGCGAGGATGGCTTCGGCGAGGTCCTGATCGGAGGCAGTGCGGGCTTCAGGCAGACGCTCGCGCAACGTAACAAACGCAGCGTCCAGACGAGCGCCATGGATGTTGCCGTTGCTGGCGACGTAGCTGGCGGCGTCGTCTTGAGCTTCGACGATCAGTTTCCAGTTGCGAACGGAGGATGTGGTGTCGGAAGTGAAATCGACACTGCGACCCAAGGCGCGGACAACAATGTTACTGGTGGCCTTGAGGGTTTGAGCCTGTGCCATATCGGTCAGCAGCAGCAAACCAAGGGCAGCGGCAATCAGCGGGGTACGCATGGAACGTCTCCAAAAATTCGGGGATGCAAAAAGTGACTATTGGACGAGGATTGCTTGCGCCAGTTCAAGGTCGCTTGCATGAAGTTTTGGAGAGGTTTGACGGAGGTATATCAATGCCGACTCCAGTTGTGCTCCTCGCAGTTGGCCATCAGTGGCAATGAACGCTGCTGCATCATCCTGGGCGGCAAGTATCAGTTTGTTCTCGAAAGGCCCGGTCGTCACCTGGCTGGTGGCGTACCCGCTTTTGATCAAGCTTTGTGTGGTTGTGTCGAACGCGTGAGCCTGGGTGCTACCCATCAGGCTGACAGTCGCTGCAAACAACAGGCGAGACAATGAACGCATGAGTCTTCGGTATTGGCAAAACGAGTCGCAAGGCTAGCGCAAATGCCCCGGCCAGAGCCAGTGAAGGTGTCGGGGCTAGCGGTATGAAAGTTGTCGCGGGGCTGAATCAGATCGCCAGAATGGCTTGAGCCAGTTGTGCGTCAGTGGCGTTCAGGCCGGGGCTGACTTCGCGAATGTGTTGAAACGCGCCTTCCAGATGCACGCCGCGAATATCGCCATTACTTGCCACGAAGCTGGCGGCATCGTCACGTGCGGCCAAAACGATTTTGTCGTCATGGAAAGACGACGAAATTTTCGACGTGGCGTTGGACGAAGCGTCCAGTGCACGCACGAGGGTATCGGTAGTGACCACGAAGCTGGACGCCTGAGCGCCAGTGGCTGCAATCAAAAGGGCTGCAGCGCTCAGCAGGCGAAGACGTGACATATTTGAACTCCAAGGAAGGGAAAATCTAAAACCACATCGGCGAATGAGCGGAACGGCTGACAGCGATGGGTACGGAAAGTGGTGCAAGACTAGCGTATGCGGGACCGGGAGAACCAGAACGGCTAATTGCCAGCTCGCAAAGAGTAGTCCTTCCGCGCCGCTGGAGGCCGCACGGCTACGGCACTGTACCTGTACTAATCTGAATTTTAAAAACTGTACCTGTTGGCGATTTTTCGTCCTTGGCAGCAAAGCTTCTCTACGGCGGCATCATCCGAAAGACTATTGCTGGCAGGTCGAAAAGCTAACGCGGCCCTTTCCCGGATATCAGGACCCAGAAACGACGAAACCCGTCAGCAGTCACCTGCGACGGGTTTCGTTTGAACAATTCGGGTTGCTGGTGAGAGGCTCGTAGCCTGGGACCAGCAGACGCTAACTTAGCGCCAGAACGGCTTGCTCAGCTCTTCGTAACGCTGGGATTCGCTGATACCGGCGTCAGCCAGCAGACGAGCATCCAGACGTGCCAACTGGTGGCGGCTGGACAGACGGCGCTGCCAGAGCATCAGGTTGGCGAACATACGCAGCGGCAGGGAGCCTTGAGCGGATTTTGCGGTTTCTTCGTAGAACAGTTCGGAACTTACGGTGCGTTCCATGGTGCTTCTTCCTTCCGCTTGTGGCGGGATTAGATAGTGACTTGATTGGTGCCCATCTTCCTCTCGTTGCCCTGCTCTCTCCAGACACAGTTCACTTGTATTGTGCTGCTCCAGTTAACTGTGGAGGGGCACTGTTTTGTTCATATATGGGGCAACTGTACCGGTAAGCACCGAAATGGAGCATTTTGTGCGTCGAAATGGTGAAATCTGCGTTTTCGACCCTAAAATCAACCGGTACAGCAGTACAGTTTTTGCTAGAAATGCGTTCAGCCAGTCGGAAGCGGCGACGAAAGGTCGTCGCCAATCCCAAACTGTTTTCTCACACCGCCAGCATGCGGCCGGTTTCTTCGAGGTTGAGGTGCCAACTGAGTGCATCGCGCAGCACGTGAGGGGTGTGTCCACCCATTGCGCAAGCACGGCGGAAATAGTCGTTCAACGCCTCGCGGTATGCGGGGTGCACGCAGTTATCGATGATCACGCGAGCACGCTCGCGAGGGGCCAGACCACGCAGGTCGGCGAGTCCTTGTTCGGTGACCAGGATGTCCACGTCGTGTTCGGTGTGATCGACGTGGCTGACCATCGGCACCACGCTGGAAATCGCACCGCCCTTGGCGATCGACTTGGTAACGAAGATCGCCAAATGCGCGTTGCGGGCAAAGTCGCCGGAGCCACCGATCCCGTTCATCATCCGTGTGCCGCCAACGTGCGTGGAGTTCACGTTGCCGTACAGGTCGAACTCCAGCGCAGTGTTGATGCCGATGATCCCGAGGCGCCGAACGACCTCGGGGTGGTTGGAGATTTCCTGAGGGCGCAATAACAGTTTCGGTCTGTACTGCTCAAGGTTGTCGTAGACCACATTGTGCTTGCGTTCGGACAGGGTCATTGAGCAGCCCGAAGCGAAATCCAGCTTCCCGGCTTCGAACAGATCGAATGTGGAATCCTGCAATACCTCCGAATACATCGCCATGCCGCGGAACGGCGAGTCGATAAGCCCGGTCATCACCGCGTTGGCGATGGTGCCGACGCCCGCTTGCAGCGGCATCAATTGATTGGTCAGACGGTTCTGGCGCACTTCGTTCTTGAAGAACTCCACCAAATGCCCAGCGATGGCCTGAGTTTCTTCGTCAGCAGGCAGTACAGTTGAAGGTGAGTCAGCCTGATCACTGAACACGATGCCTACGATCTTAGCCGGGTCGATTTTCACGGCGTGGCTGCCAATTCGGCTGTCAGCCTTGAGCACCGGAATCGGCAGGCGTGTCGGGCGGTAAGTCGGTATATAGATGTCGTGCAAGCCTTCGAGCGCCAGAGGCTGTGCGATGTTGATCTCAATGATCACTTGCTCGGCGAGGATTGCGAAGCTGGCCGAGTTGCCCACGGACGAGCTCAGCACCAGATGACCTTCTTCGGTGATCGCCACGCATTCGATGACAGCAATGTCCACCGGCTTGATCTGGCGATTGCGCAGTTGCTCGACCGTGTCGGAGAGGTGCTGGTCGATGAACATCACCGAGCCATCATTGATCGCCTTGCGCAAGGTGCTGTCGACCTGAAACGGCATGCGGCGGGACAGCACGCCCGCTTCGGTCAGCTGCTTGTCGAGATCGTTGCCCAGGCTGGCGCCGGTCATCAGGCTGATCTTCAGTGGCGACACCTTCGCGCGCTCAGCCAGCGCCTTGGGTACAGCCTTGGCTTCGCCGGCGCGGGTAAAGCCGCTCATGCCGACGGTCATGCCGTCTTTGATCAGGGAAGCGGCGTCGGCCGCGCTCATTACCTTACTCATCAAAGACGGCAGGCGAATACGTTCACGGTGCATGGTGTTCTTATCTCAAGACAAGGATGCGAGCAGCAAAGTCTAGAGAGTTGGGTATGGCGCGTCCCATGACTTAGGTCGTATTGGAGGCTCTAAACGGCGGCTCTCAGCGTAAAACACTGTTACAGAAGATGTAAAAAACCCTCGACCGATAGACGCGTCGAGGGTTCGTTCAGCCGCGGGCCAGAGCCTTATTCGACGGCTTTCACCATGTCTTCGATGACCTTCTTCGCGTCACCGAACACCATCATGGTTTTGTCGAGGTAGAACAGTTCGTTGTCCAGACCGGCATAACCGCTGGCCATCGAGCGCTTGTTGACGATGATGGTTTTGGCCTTGAAGGCTTCCAGAATCGGCATGCCCGCAATCGGCGACTTGGGATCGTTCTTCGCTGCCGGGTTGACCACGTCGTTGGCGCCAAGCACCAGCACCACGTCGGCCTGACCGAACTCAGAGTTGATGTCTTCCATCTCGAACACTTGGTCGTAAGGCACTTCAGCCTCGGCGAGCAGGACGTTCATGTGGCCCGGCATCCGGCCGGCCACCGGATGGATTGCATACTTCACGGTCACGCCAGCGTGGGTCAGTTTCTCGGTCAGCTCTTTCAGGGCGTGCTGGGCACGTGCCACTGCCAAACCGTAGCCTGGAACGATGATCACGGTGTCTGCGTTGGTCAGCAGGAAGGTCGCATCATCAGCCGAACCGGATTTCACTGGACGGGCTTCTTTCGCGCCGTCGGCTGCACCTGCGTCTGCCGCGCCGCCGAAGCCGCCGCCGATCACGTTGAAGAACGAGCGGTTCATGGCCTTGCACATGATGTAGGACAGAATCGCACCGCTTGAGCCCACCAGTGAGCCTGCGATGATCAGCATCGAGTTGTTCAGCGAGAACCCGATACCGGCTGCTGCCCAGCCCGAGTAGCTGTTGAGCATCGACACGACCACAGGCATGTCCGCGCCGCCAATCGGGATGATCAGCAGCACGCCAATGACGAACGCCAGGATCAGCATGACGCTGAAGGCGAACAGGCTGCCGGTGAACATGAACGTCAGGCCGAAGAACAAGGTGGCCAGACCCAGAATCAGGTTCAGCTTGTGCTGACCGGCGAACTGCACAGGCGCGCCCTGGAACAGGCGGAACTTGTACTTGCCTGACAGCTTGCCGAAGGCAATGACCGAACCGGAGAAAGTGATCGCGCCGATGGCGGCACCGAGGAACAGTTCCAGACGGTTACCGGCCGGGATCGACTCGCCCAGGTGCGCAACGATGCCCAGGGATTGAGGCTCCACGACGGCCGCGATGGCAATGAACACCGCCGCCAGACCGATCATGCTGTGCATGAAGGCCACCAGCTCCGGCATCTTGGTCATTTCAACGCGCTTGGCCATGATCGAACCGGCGGTGCCGCCGACCAGCAAGCCCACGATGATGTAACCGATGCCCGCGCTGGCGCCATCGGTGGACAGCGCTGCCAGTTTGAACACCAGGCCGATGGTGGTCAGCACCGCCAGTCCCATGCCGAGCATGCCGAACAGGTTGCCGCGACGCGACGTGGTCGGGTGCGACAGTCCTTTAAGGGCCTGAATAAAGCAGATCGCTGAAACGAGGTACAACAGGGTGACGAGGTTCATGCTCATTGCTTCGGCACCTCAGTTTTGGCTGGGCTCTTATTAGGAGCAGCCTTTTTCTTGAACATTTCAAGCATGCGGCGGGTGACCAGAAAGCCACCGAACACGTTGACGGCTGCCAGCGCGACCGCCAGGGTGCCCATGGTTTTGCCCAGTGGGGTGACGGTCAACGCAGCGGCCAGCATGGCGCCCACGATGACGATCGCCGAAATGGCGTTGGTAACAGCCATCAGTGGGGTGTGCAGCGCAGGGGTGACGTTCCAGACCACGTGGTAGCCGACGTAGATCGCCAGCACGAAGATGATCAGGTTGTAGACGCCGTGAGAGATCAGCATGTCTTCCATTATTTTTATCCTCAGCCGTTCTTGCGGACAATCTGGCCGTCGCGGCACATCAGGCACGCGGCGACGATGTCGTCTTCGAGGTTGATCTCGAACTGGCCTTCCTTGGTGAAGACCAGCTTCAGGAAATCCAGCAGGTTACGTGCATAAAGAGCGGACGCGTCAGCCGCCACCATCGCAGGCAGGTTGGTGTGGCCGACGATGGTCACGCCGTGCTCGATCACCACTTGGTCAGCCACAGTCAGCGGGCAGTTGCCGCCCTGGGCCGCCGCGAGGTCAATGACCACCGAGCCTGGTTTCATCTGCGAGACCGTTTCTGCGCTCAACAGCACCGGTGCCTTGCGACCCGGAATCAGTGCGGTGGTGATCACGATGTCCGCCTGCTTGGCACGCTCGTGAACGGCCACGGCCTGGCGCTGCATCCAACTGGCTGGCATCGGACGCGCATAACCGCCCACACCGACCGCCGCTTCGCGCTCTTCATCAGTCTCATAAGGCACGTCGACGAACTTGGCGCCGAGGGACTCGATCTGCTCCTTCACCGCAGGGCGGACGTCAGAGGCCTCGATCACTGCGCCCAGGCGTTTGGCGGTGGCGATGGCCTGCAGACCGGCAACGCCTGCACCGAGGATCAACACGCGGGCAGCCTTAACCGTACCGGCAGCGGTCATCAGCATCGGCATGAAGCGCGGGTAGTGATGCGCGGCCAGCAGCACCGATTTGTATCCGGCGATGTTGGCTTGCGAGGACAGCACATCGAGACTTTGCGCGCGCGAGGTGCGCGGTGCTGCTTCAAGGGCAAAGGCGGTAATCCCGCGCTCGGCCATCTTGGCGATGATCTCGTTGTTGAAGGGGTTGAGCATCCCGATGACAACGGTCCCGCTCTTGATCAGAGCCAGCTCGCTGTCGCTGGGCGCGACGACCTTGAGGATCAGCTCGGCGCCAAAGGCGTCGCCAACGCTGCCAATCGAAGCACCTGCCACTTCATAGGCACTGTCCGTGACACTGGCGGTAATGCCGGCGCCTGACTGGACGGTGACCTTATGACCCTGGCCAATGAGCTTCTTGATGGTTTCCGGAGTTGCAGCAACCCGAGTTTCACCGGACTGGGTTTCTAGAGGGACTCCAATGTGCACGTCAAATCTCCTGCGTGATCTTTTTATCTTTGAAAATAGGCCAGCGCGCTGCGGATGGCGCGTCTGGGGCAGCGATCACCACGTCCCCGCTAGACAAGACGGGGGCGCGGCATTTTGCAGGCGGAATTCGGGGGCTTCAAGGAATTCTGTAACGCGACGGGTACTTAACTACAAGTCACCCTGTGACCGTTTGACGCAATAAAACGCCACAGGCCATATGTTTAAAGGCCTGTAGCGATACAGGTGACATTTTGACTTTTTTTAAAGCCCCTGATGAAAGTGAGGGGTAATCAGGCTGTAAGCCGCGCACATCGCAGCCTTCAGCGTGTTTTGTATAAAGAACAGAGGTGTTTCTTAAATGCGACATTACGAGATATCTGTAGCGCTTTAAATTTACTAACTACAAAGTCAGCATTTGAATAGAATCAGGCGCAAATCAAGGCAGAGCGTAGGTTTCAGCCTGATGCACCAGCCAGTCCCGAAAGGCTTTCAAAGATGCGGATTCGACTTTCCGCTCCGGAATCATCAAGTAATAGGCTTTTACGCTCGACAGCGCATGCGGGTTGGCAATCACCAGTCGCTTTTCGGCCAGTTCTCGCTGGATCAGAAAAGGTGGAATCAGCGCGACTCCCATGTCATGCATAGCCGCTTGAGCGAGCATGGAGAATAGCTCGTATCGCGCGCCTGTCATGTCGCGGGCCACATTCATGTCCATCGAGCCGAACCACTGTCGCCATGCGTAAGGCCTCGTGGTCTGCTGCAGCAACGGCATTTCCGATAATTCACGCGCGCTGAGTCGGGGTTTGTTGCCCAGCAAAGCAGGACTACAAACCGGCATGGGGTTTTCGCTCATCAAGCGATGAGATTCCGTACCGGACCAGTCGGCATCGCCGAAATAGATGGCGGCGTCAAAGTCGGTGTCCGCGAACAGGAACGGCCGCGTCCGGTTGGTCAGATTGATCGTGACGTCAGGGTTCTGTTGCTGAAAATCCTTGAGGCGAGGCAGCAACCATTGAGTTCCGAAGGTCGGAACCACGGCCAGTTCAATCACGTTCGCGCCTTGATGGCCCATGACGGAGAGCGTGTCCCGTTCAACTGCATCGAGTTGAGTGGCGACACGGCGGCTGTAGGAAAGGCCTGCTTCTGTCAGCTTCACGCCCCTTCGTGAGCGTCGGAACAGCTCCACATTCAAGAATTCTTCGAGGCCGCCAATCTGTCGGCAAATCGCGCTTTGCGTGAGCGAAAGCTCATCCGCAGCCTTGGTAAAGCTTTCGTGACGCGCTGCCGCCTCGAAGCTGACCAGTGCGGCGGTGCTGGGGATTTTGCGGCGCATGTACCTGAACCTCACTCATTGGCTTGCAATATGGCGCTTTGCACATTCTCGGAATGAGAAATTAGCACAACACTATGCGAAATCGTCGTTTGCCCATGGGCCAATCCGCGCCTAGCATCAACCCACGACTTTTCCCGGCAATGTCCGGGAGCATCATTGAGCGAGGAGAACGTCATGGGCGGTAAGGCAAGCTTCAACTGGATTGATCCCCTGTTGCTGGACCAGCAGCTCACTGAAGAAGAGCGCATGGTTCGCGACAGCGCCGAGCAGTTCGCCCAAGACAAACTCGCCCCCCGCGTCCTTGAAGCGTTTCGTCATGAGCAAACCGACCCTGCGATCTTTCGCGAAATGGGCGAGGTCGGCCTGTTGGGCGCGACTATTCCTGAGCAATACGGTGGCAGTGGCCTGAACTACGTCTGCTACGGCCTGATTGCTCGCGAAGTTGAGCGCGTCGATTCCGGCTATCGCTCGATGATGAGTGTGCAGTCGTCGCTGGTGATGGTGCCGATTAATGAATTCGGCACCGAAGCACAAAAACAGAAATATCTGCCCAAGCTGGCCTCCGGCGAATGGATTGGTTGCTTCGGCCTGACCGAGCCGAACCACGGTTCCGATCCAGGTGCGATGATCACCCGTGCTCGCAAGGTCGACGGCGGCTATCGTCTGACCGGCAGCAAGATGTGGATCACCAACAGCCCGATTGCTGACGTGTTTGTGGTTTGGGGCAAAGACGATGCCGGTGACATCCGTGGCTTCGTGCTCGAAAAAGGCTGGCAAGGCCTGAGCGCTCCGGCTATCCACGGGAAGGTCGGTTTGCGCGCCTCCATCACGGGTGAAATCGTCATGGATAACGTGTTCGTCCCTGAAGAAAACATTTTCCCGGATGTGCGAGGTCTGAAAGGCCCGTTCACCTGCCTGAACTCTGCGCGTTATGGCATCTCTTGGGGCGCATTGGGCGCGGCTGAGTTCTGCTGGCACACCGCTCGCCAGTACACGCTGGATCGTCAACAGTTCGGGCGTCCTCTGGCAGCCAATCAGCTGATCCAGAAAAAACTCGCCGACATGCAGACTGAAATCACGCTCGCCCTGCAAGGCTGCTTGCGTTTGGGACGTATGAAGGACGAAGGCACTGCGGCGGTGGAAATCACGTCGATCATGAAGCGTAACTCGTGCGGCAAGTCGCTGGACATCGCACGCATGGCTCGGGACATGCTTGGCGGCAATGGGATCTCTGACGAGTTCGGTATTGCCCGTCATCTGGTGAACCTGGAAGTCGTGAACACCTATGAAGGAACGCACGACGTGCATGCGCTGATTCTTGGGCGTGCGCAAACTGGCATTCAGGCGTTCTATTAAGGAGCCAGTCATGGGCGCGCTATCGCATTTGCGGGTGCTGGACCTGTCTCGCGTTTTGGCTGGTCCGTGGGCGGGCCAGATACTCGCAGATCTGGGTGCCGACGTGATCAAGATCGAGCGCCCGGGCAATGGCGACGACACTCGCGCTTGGGGGCCTCCTTTTCTGAAGGACCCAAGGGGCGAGAACACGTCCGAGGCTGCCTATTACCTGTCGGCCAATCGGAACAAGCAGTCCGTCACGATCGACTTCACACGTCCGGAAGGTCAGAAGCTGGTGCGTGAGCTGGCGGCAAAGTCAGACATCGTCATTGAGAATTTCAAGGTCGGTGGGCTCAAGGCGTATGGCTTGGACTACGCGTCGCTGCAAGTCGAGAACCCGCGGCTTATTTATTGCTCGATCACGGGGTTCGGGCAGACCGGGCCTTATGCAAAGCGCGCGGGCTATGACTTCATGATCCAGGGGCTCGGTGGACTGATGAGCCTGACCGGTCGACCTGAGGGCGAAGACGGTGCTGGGCCTGTGAAGGTCGGGGTCGCTCTGACTGACATTTTGACTGGGCTGTATTCGACGTCAGCCATTCTGGCCACCCTCGCCCATCGGGATCAGAGCGGCATTGGCCAGCATATCGACATGGCGCTGCTGGATGTTCAAGTCGCGTGTTTGGCGAATCAGGCCATGAATTACCTGACAACGGGCGCACCGCCTCGCCGTCTGGGCAATGCGCATCCGAACATCGTGCCGTACCAGGATTTTCCCACTGCCGATGGCGACTTCATTCTTACCGTAGGAAACGACAGTCAGTTCCGTAAGTTCGCGGAAGTTGCCGGTCAGGCGCAATGGGCAGACGATCCGCGGTTCGCTACCAACAAGCAGCGTGTGGCGCATCGGACTGAGCTGATTCCGCTGATTCGCCAGGCGACGGTCTTCAAGACTACGGCTGAGTGGGTGGCTGCGCTTGAAGGGGCGGGTGTTCCGTGTGGACCGATCAATGATGTGGCTCAGGTGTTTGCCGACCCGCAGGTCCAGGCGCGAGGTTTGAGAATTGAGCTGCCCCATGCATTGGGCGGAACGGTACCTCAGGTGGCCAGCCCTATTCGGTTGTCGGGTACGCCGGTGGAGTATCGCCGAGCGCCACCGTTGTTGGGGGAACATACGTCGGAGGTTCTGACCCATCTATTGGGGCTGTCGGGCGAGACAGTTATGGCCTTGCGTGAGGCTGGCGTGCTTTAGCGACTCTTCTATATAGGGTGGCAGGAGTGCTGCCCTATATAAACAGAAGGAACTCGCTGATTTTGTTCATGTTTTGGTTTTCTGACATAAATTTGAAATTAAGTGTTGACGCCCCTCTGGATGTGTCTATAATTCGCCCCACTTCCGGCGCAGTTGTAACCGAAAACTCCTTGAAGATCAACGGGTTACAGGTTCAGGATGGCGAGGAAGTGCTTCGGTTCTGGTGTTTGAATCGACAGCGGTGAAAAAGGTGGTTGACAGCAGGTTGTAACGCTGTAGAATTCGCCTCCCGCTGACATGAGACGCCAAGTCGAACGAAGCGCAAGTGGTTGAAGTTGATAAGGAAACTTTGAAAACTTCTGAAAATAACCGCTTGACAGATTGAGACGCTGCTGTAGAATGCGCGCCTCGGTTGAGACGAAAAACTCTTAACCAACCGCTCTTTAACAATTGAATCAAGCAATTCGTGTGGGTGCTTGTGCTGTAAGACTGAAGTCAACTGATTATCAGCATCGCAAGTTACTCCACGAGAAATCATGGTTTAACCAACGATTGCTGAGCCAAGTTTATAGGGTTTTCTCAAAACCCGATTGCAGTATTGAACTGAAGAGTTTGATCATGGCTCAGATTGAACGCTGGCGGCAGGCCTAACACATGCAAGTCGAGCGGATGAAGGGAGCTTGC
>NZ_JBIVNG010000017.1:0-126389 GCF_044753445.1 Pseudomonas sp. NPDC088368 | reverse complement strand
GTTGTACAGCAGCTCTTTGTCCAGACGGTCCTTGATGTTACGGGACGTCACGAACTTGCCTTCTTTACCGCAGAATGGCGAGTCGTTTACCTGGAAGGTCATGGAAACGGTTGGCTCGTCGACGGTCAACGGCTTCATCGCTTCAACGGCGGTCGGGTCGCACAGGGTGTCGGAGATGAACAGCTCTTCGAAGCCGCTGATGCAGACGATGTCGCCAGCTGCTGCTTCTTCGACGTCGACGCGGTGCAGACCGTGGTGACCCATCAGTTTCAGGATACGGCCGTTGCGACGCTTGCCGTCAGCGCTGATCGCCACAACCGGGGTGTTCGGCTTGACGCGACCACGCGCGATACGGCCAACACCGATGACGCCCAGGAAGCTGTTGTAGTCCAGTGCCGAGATTTGCATCTGGAAAGCGCCATCACGGTCAACTTTCGGAGCAGGCACGTGATCGACGACCGCTTGGTACAGCGGGGTCATGTCTTCGGCCATGTCGGTGTGGTCCAGACCGGCGATGCCGTTGATGGCCGAAGCGTAAACAACCTGGAAGTCCAGTTGTTCTTCGGTCGCACCCAGGTTGTCGAACAGGTCGAAAATCTGGTCCAGAACCCAATCCGGACGCGCGCCCGGACGGTCGATCTTGTTGATGACCACGATTGGACGCAGGCCAGCTTCGAACGCCTTCTTGGTCACGAAACGGGTTTGCGGCATCGGGCCGTCTTGAGCGTCGACCAGCAGCAGAACGGAGTCAACCATCGACATCACGCGCTCTACTTCACCGCCGAAGTCGGCGTGGCCCGGGGTGTCCACGATGTTGATGTGGTAGCCATTCCAGTTGATCGCGGTGTTCTTCGCGAGAATGGTAATACCGCGCTCTTTCTCCTGGTCGTTGGAGTCCATCACGCGTTCGTCGTTGAGCTCGTTGCGCTCAAGGGTGCCGGACTGGCGCAGAAGCTTGTCAACGAGGGTAGTTTTACCGTGGTCAACGTGAGCAATGATGGCGATGTTGCGTAGATTTTCGATCACTTGTGTATCTCGATCAGAGGATTCGGTCAGCTGAATAATCTTAGACAGCTATGAACAATGGAGCCGGCGAAAGCCGTTACGGCTGACGACTGGTGTCGGGGGGCCGGTGACGCAAGCCACAGGCAAACAGCCCCGGGCACTTAGCTCGGTCGATAAACGCGCACATTGGCATGCCCCTCACTGAGCAGATGATGAGCATGCAGGCGACTCATGACGCCTTTGTCGCAATAAAGCAGGTACTGGCGCGTGTCATCCAGTTCCTTGAAACGGCTGTTCAATGCAAAGAACGGCAACGTTTGTACTTCGACGCCCGACAGGTCCAGCGGACGATCCTCGGCTTCATCCGGATGCCGGATGTCGATGACCACTTGCCCGGCCAGCGCCTGACTGACTTCTTCGACCTGAACGTCCTGGCCCAATTCCTCGATCACACGATCGATGGGCACCAGACGGGCGTTTTCGAGCGCACGCTCAAGCACGGCCATGTCGAACTCTTTTTCTTCATGCTCGACGCGGTGGCGTTTGGCCGCAGTCTTTGGATTGACCGAGATCACACCGCAGTATTCAGGCATGTGCCGGGCAAAATCGCCGGTGCCGATCTGATCGGCCTGGTCGATGATGTCCTGCTTGTGACTGGCGATCAGCGGGCGCAAGACCAGCTTTTCCGTCACGCAATCGATGACCGACAGGTTGGGCAGCGTCTGGCTGGACACCTGGGAAATCGCTTCGCCGGTCACCAGCGCGTCGATTTCCAGCCTGTCGGCAATGTTGGTCGCAGCGCGCAACATCATACGCTTCAATACTACGCCCATATGACTGTTATCGACTTTTCCGAGAATTTCTCCCAGAACTTCCTCGAACGGTACGCTGACGAACAGCACCCGCTGCGAGCTGCCGTACTTCTTCCAGAGGAAGTGCGCGACTTCCATCACGCCCAACTCGTGCGCCCTGCCGCCCAGATTGAAGAAGCAGAAATGGCTCATCAGGCCGCGACGCATGATCTGGTAGGCCGCCACGGTGGAATCGAAACCACCGGACATCAGCACCAGTGTTTGTTCAAGCGAGCCCAGCGGGTAACCGCCGATGCTGTCGTGCTGGCTGTGAATCACGAACAGGCGCTGATCACGAATCTCGATCCGGACCTCAACCTCGGGCGCCTTGAGGGAGATACCGGCTGCGTTGCATTCACGACGCAGCTTGCTGCCGACGTACTTCTCGACGTCCATCGAACTGAAGTCATGGTGACCGCCGCGCTTGCAACGCACCGAAAAAATCTTGCCGGGCAAGGCGTCGCCGAAGTGCAGCTTGCACTTCTCGTAGATGTCATCCATGTCGCCCAGCGGGTACTGATCGACCTGCAGGAAATGTGCGATACCTGGCATGCAGCTCAGGCGCTCGGTCATCTCGTGCAGGACTTTCGCATCCTCGGCCTTGGTCTCGACCTCAAGGTTGTCCCACACGCCATCCACCACCAGCGCCGGGTCCAGATCACGGAGCACGGTACGGATGTTCTTGGCCAGCTGCTTGATGAAGCGCTTACGCACAGGCCGGCTTTTGATGGTGATTTCCGGGAAAACTTTAACGATTAGTTTCATGAAAACAGCGCGCAAGGAGCCGGTCGAAAAAGGGGGGCGCGGATTATAGCGGAAATTGCTCAAGGTTTAACCAGTTATCGTATAGCCGGTTATCAGCGCACCAAAATAGGACTGTATACAATTATCAAGCACCATAAAGGTGCGCCATTTTTCACAAATGCGACGTTTAACGCGCCAAAACCCGGCATTTTCCGATGAAAACCCAACACGGGGCACTGGCATGCAAATTGCTCCCTTGTGAGGCAGGTTGCCTTGGCCGACTATCGCGCCCGGCATCACCCATATTTAGGGGCTAACAACTACCTGGCCCTAATCCACCCCGGAGGACAACATGTCGAAGTCGGTTCAACTCATCAAAGATCATGACGTTAAATGGATTGATCTGCGCTTCACTGACACCAAAGGCAAGCAGCAGCACGTCACCATGCCAGCGCGTGACGCACTGGATGATGACTTCTTCGAAGTCGGCAAGATGTTCGACGGCTCCTCCATCGAAGGCTGGAAAGGCATCGAAGCTTCCGACATGATCCTGCTGCCAGACGACGAAACCGCCGTTCTGGACCCGTTCACCGAAGAGCCGACCCTGATCCTGGTTTGCGACATCATCGAACCTTCGACCATGCAAGGCTACGATCGCGACCCGCGCGCCATCGCTCACCGCGCTGAGGAATACCTGAAGTCCACCGGTATCGGTGACACTGTCTTCGTCGGTCCAGAGCCAGAATTCTTCATCTTTGATTCGGTCAAGTTCAAGTCCGACATCTCTGGCTCCATGTTCAAAATCTTCTCCGAACAAGGTTCGTGGATGACCGACCAGGACGTAGAAGGCGGCAACAAAGGCCACCGTCCAGGCGTCAAAGGCGGCTACTTCCCAGTGCCACCGGTCGACCACGACCACGAAATCCGTACCGCAATGTGCAACGCTCTGGAAGAAATGGGCCAGATCGTTGAAGTGCACCACCACGAAGTGGCCACTGCGGGTCAGAACGAAATCGGCGTGAAATTCAACACGCTGGTTAAAAAGGCTGACGAAGTCCAGACCCTGAAATACGTTGTCCACAACGTTGCTGACGCCTACGGCCGCACCGCGACCTTCATGCCGAAGCCTCTGTACGGCGACAACGGTTCGGGCATGCACGTCCACATGTCCATCGCCAAAGATGGCAAGAACACTTTCGCAGGCGAAGGCTATGCCGGCCTGTCCGAAACCGCACTGTTCTTCATCGGCGGCATCATCAAGCACGGTAAGGCCCTGAACGGCTTCACCAACCCGGCGACCAACTCCTACAAGCGTCTGGTTCCAGGCTTCGAAGCGCCAGTCATGCTGGCCTACTCGGCCCGTAACCGCTCCGCTTCGATCCGTATTCCTTACGTCTCCAGCCCACGTGGCCGTCGTATCGAAGCACGTTTCCCGGACCCGGCAGCAAACCCGTACCTGGCCTTCGCAGCTCTGCTGATGGCTGGTCTGGACGGTATCCAGAACAAGATCCACCCTGGCGACGCAGCTGACAAAAACCTGTATGACCTGCCACCTGAAGAGGCTGCAGAGATCCCACAAGTGTGCGGTAGCCTGAAAGAAGCCCTGGAAGAGCTGGACAAAGGTCGTGCGTTCCTGACCAAAGGCGGCGTATTCAGCGATGACTTCATCGACGCGTACATCCACCTGAAATCAGAAGAAGAAATCAAAGTACGCACTTTCGTACACCCACTGGAATACGACCTGTACTACAGCGTCTGATCCCGTAGGGTCGCGACAGCGGCTTGAAAAAAGAGGCCTCCTTCGGGAGGCCTTTTTTGTGCCCGCAAAAAGTGACCTGGTGGTATTTGTTTATCGCGCTTTCCAGTTTTTTTTCTGGATACTGTTTGGTCTGCCGGCAGGCTGGATGCTGCCATCACGTACAAGGACTCTCACATGCTGAAATCGCTCTGGCTCACGCTTCTGCTCTCTTTTTTGCTGATCGGCTGCACCAGCGGGTCTCCGACTGTCACCACCCCGGTCGAAGTACAGGCACTGCTGAACACGATCACCCAACGCCTCAACATCGCCAACGAAGTAGCCCTGAGCAAGTTCTACAGCGGCAAACCGGTGCAGGATTCTGATCGTGAGCGTCAGGTGATTGCCAATGCCGAGTCCCAGGCTGCCACCTATCGCCTCGACAAAGACGATGTCCGCGCATTCATGACGGCGCAAATCGAAGCGAACAAGGTTGTGCAGTACGGGCGGATTGCGCAGTGGCGTGAAACCGGGCGAGCACCGGCGCAACCGGCGGCCAGTCAGATGGCGGGAATCCGGACGCAACTGGATACGCTGCAACCGCAGATGATGAAAAACCTGGCCGCATTCATGCCGCATCGAAACGACAGCGCCTGCTCAAACTGGCTGCTCGCCGAGATTCAGCGCCAGAACACCGATCCCGTCATGCTCAAGGCACTGGAACAAGCGACTGACGGGTTGTGCAAGGCACAGCCGAAAACCTGACGGATTAACGTTTGGACACACTCAGCGGGTGACACTGCCCTTCGGGTTTTGCTCTATGCTGGCGCCTGTGCCCGGCAGCCTCCTCTGCGCTGCGCCAGTTGTCGTTCTCCTGATCGTGGTAACGGAGTTTTCATGCGTCAAAGCCTTGCCTTTGTGCTGCTGTTGTTGGCACTGCCTGCAGCTGCCCAGATCTACAAATACACCGACGCCAACGGCAATACGGCTTTCACCAACCAGCCGCCCGACGGGGCGAAGGTCCAGACGGTGGACCTGCCTCCGTTGAACAGAGTCGGGACCACCGCACCACCCGCGAGCTCATCACCCGTCCAGAATCAGACGCAGCCGGTCAGCGCGTCTTACCAGACGCTGCAACTGACTGATCTCCCAAACGACGAAGCCTTACGCGCCAATAACGGCTCTTTTCTGGTCGGTGTGATGATTCAGCCGCGCCTGCAACCCGGTCACCAATTGCAATTGCTGGTGGACGGCAGACCTTACGGCTCACCGACCAACGTGCCGCGGATTCAGGTCACCGACCTGGACCGGGGCGAACACAGCCTGTCCGTTCAGGTGCTGCAAGGCGCCCAGGTCATTCAGCAGAGCCAGACCATTAACTTGACCGTGCAGCGAGTTCATGTCGGCAAACCCTAAACACGTCTGGCTGCATGGGGCGCTGATCTGTGTGCTGATGCTCATCGGCCACTCTGCCGTCGCCGAGGTTTATACCTACATTGATGCAGAGGGGAATCGGGTCTTCACCGATCAGCCGCACAAGAATGCGAAAAAGGTCGATATTGCCCCGAGCAACCAGATCAGGTCAGCCCCTAAAAAGCCTAGCCAGGCCTCCAGCGCCAAGCCCAAACCGGGACCGTTGTTTCACTACCAGTTGCTGCGCATTCTCGCGCCGGAGCCGGACAGCACGATTCGCGACATCCAGGGCAACCTGATCGTGACGGTCACCAACGATCCTGAACTGCAACCCGGCCACGTCTACCGGCTGCTGCTCGACGGAAAGGTTTATGGCGATGCGGGGCGCAGCCCGGTGTTTCCGATGACCAACGTTGATCGCGGGACGCACCTGCTCTCGATCGAGATCGTTGACCAGTACGGTCGCGTGGCCGAACGCACGCCCAACCAGCCGTTTCACATGATGCGGATTTCACTCGCACAGAAACGCCTCGCCAATCCTTGCAAGAACGAGGAGTACGGCGTGCGCCCGGAATGTCCGATCAAGGACAAGCCACCTGAAGAGAGCAGCATCCTGCCTTTTTTCTAGCGCCCACCCCAAAGCGGCTAAGCTCCATGATGGTGCACAACCTGAACGGGCGCTCCGATTAAAACCCCATTTTGGTTCACGATTCGCGGGAAGCTGCTCAATCTGCGCGCCTGCCGTCCAAAAAACGCCCGAAACACTCTATTCGACGCTTCTTTTCGGAGCTTGGTTTGGTTTTTGCATTTTCCACACAATCCAGCAGGAATTTGCGCGCCATCCGCCGTCTTCCGCCGCTGGAGAAGACCAATCAGCGCCTGCACGTCTGGGCCTATTCCCTTGTGCAATGAGCCAAAAGAGGTCAACGAGATTCATGACAATCAGCGACACGTTGCACCGACTGTTACTCGACAACCTGACCACTGCCACGATTTTGCTCAACTCGGACTTGCGTCTGGAGTACATGAACCCGGCAGCCGAAATGCTGCTGGCGATCAGTGGCCAGCGCAGTCACGGGCAGTTCATCAGTGAGTTGTTCACCGAGTCCGCCGAGGCTCTGAGTTCACTACGCCAAGCGGTGGAACAGGCGCACCCGTTCACCAAGCGTGAAGCCATGCTGACTGCGCTGACCGGCCAGACGCTGACCGTCGATTACGCCGTGACGCCGATTTTGTCGCAAGGCGAGACCATGCTGCTGCTTGAGGTTCACCCCCGAGATCGCCTGTTGCGCATCACCAAGGAAGAGGCCCAGCTGTCGAAGCAGGAAACCACCAAAATGCTGGTGCGTGGCTTGGCGCATGAAATAAAGAACCCCCTCGGTGGAATTCGCGGGGCCGCGCAGTTGCTGGCGCGTGAGCTGCCCGAAGAGAGCCTGAAGGACTACACCAACGTCATCATCGAAGAAGCCGACCGCCTGCGTAATCTGGTCGACCGGATGCTGGGCTCGAACAAGCTGCCGTCGCTGGCGATGACCAACGTCCACGAAGTGCTGGAGCGTGTGTGCAGCCTGGTCGAGGCCGAAAGTCAGGGTTGCATCACTTTGGTGCGCGACTATGACCCAAGTATCCCTGACGTATTGATCGACCGCGATCAAATGGTCCAGGCCGTGCTCAATATCGTGCGCAATGCAATGCAGGCCATCAGCGGGCAAAACGAATTGCGCCTCGGCCGGATCAGCCTGCGCACCCGTGCGATGCGTCAGTTCACCATCGGCCATGTGCGCCATCGGCTGGTGAGCAAGATTGAAATCATCGACAACGGTCCCGGCATTCCCCCGGAACTTCAGGAAACGATTTTCTACCCCATGGTCAGTGGCCGCCCGGACGGTACCGGGCTTGGCCTTGCCATCACCCAGAACATCATCAGTCAGCACCAGGGGCTGATCGAGTGTGACAGCCATCCTGGCCACACCACTTTCTCGATCTTCCTGCCGCTGGAACAAGGAGCAGCTTCGACATGAGCCGTAGTGAAACTGTCTGGATCGTCGACGACGACCGTTCCATCCGCTGGGTACTGGAAAAGGCCTTGCAGCAAGAAGGCATGACCACGCAAAGCTTCGACAGCGCCGATGGCGTGATGAGTCGTCTTGCGCGTCAACAGCCGGACGTGATCATTTCCGACATCCGCATGCCCGGCGCCAGCGGCCTGGACCTGTTGGCGCGGATTCGCGAACAGCACCCGCGCCTGCCGGTTATCATCATGACCGCGCATTCGGACCTGGACAGTGCCGTGGCCTCGTATCAAGGCGGCGCCTTCGAATACCTGCCCAAGCCTTTCGACGTCGATGAAGCGGTTTCGCTGGTCAAGCGCGCCAATCAGCACGCTCAGGAACAACAGGGCATGGACGTTGCGCCAACCCTGACCCGCACCCCGGAAATCATCGGCGAAGCCCCGGCGATGCAGGAAGTGTTTCGCGCCATCGGGCGTTTGAGCCACTCCAACATCACGGTGTTGATCAACGGCGAATCGGGGACCGGTAAAGAACTGGTAGCTCACGCCTTGCATCGCCACAGCCCGCGTTCGGCCTCGCCGTTCATCGCGTTGAACATGGCGGCGATCCCGAAAGACCTGATGGAATCCGAGCTGTTCGGTCACGAGAAAGGCGCGTTCACCGGCGCTGCGAACCTGCGTCGCGGACGTTTCGAACAGGCTGACGGCGGCACGCTGTTCCTCGACGAAATCGGCGACATGCCTGCCGACACCCAGACCCGCCTGTTGCGCGTACTGGCCGATGGCGAATTCTACCGCGTGGGCGGCCACGTGCCGGTCAAGGTGGACGTGCGCATCATCGCGGCGACTCACCAGAATCTGGAAACGCTGGTTCAGGCCGGGAAATTCCGTGAGGACTTGTTCCACCGTCTGAACGTGATTCGCATCCACATTCCGCGCATGTCCGACCGTCGCGAGGACATTCCGACCCTGGCCAGGCATTTCCTGAGCCGTGCCGCGCAGGAGCTGGCGGTCGAGCCGAAGCTGTTGAAAGCCGAGACCGAGGAATACCTCAAGCACCTGCCGTGGCCGGGTAACGTGCGTCAGCTGGAAAACACCTGCCGCTGGATCACGGTCATGGCCTCGGGCCGCGAAGTGCACATCAGCGACCTGCCGCCGGAGCTGTTGAGCCTGCCGCAAGACGCCGCCCCTGTGACCAACTGGGAACAAGCGCTGCGTCAATGGGCGGATCAGGCGCTGGCACGCGGACAGTCCAGCCTGCTGGACAGCGCCGTGCCGACGTTCGAACGCATCATGATCGAAACCGCGCTCAAGCACACCGCAGGCCGTCGTCGCGACGCTGCTGTATTGCTGGGCTGGGGCCGCAACACCTTGACCCGCAAGATCAAGGAATTGGGGATGAAGATCGATGGTGGGGATGATGATGAGGGGGATGAGGGTTAAGCCCTGCCCTCAATCATCGGGAACACCTTGCCATTGTAGGAGTGAGCTTGCTCGCGATCTGTCAGTCGCCTTCGAGGTGACTGAGCCAACGCATCGCGAGCAAGCTCACTCCTACAGGGTCCGCATTTCAAATCAAGCGGATCTGCGCGTTATTCAGCCGACGACGGCTTTTCCCACAGGTTGATCCCGCCTTCCACCGCGAACCGGTCTATTTCGGCCAGTTCTTCCTGGCTGAACACCAGGTTGTCCAGCGCCCCGACGTTCTCGATGATCTGCTCCGGACGGCTCGCGCCAATCAACGCGGAGGTCACGCGAGGGTCGCGCAAGGTCCACGCCAGCGCCATTTGCGCAAGGCTTTGGCCGCGACGTTTGGCGATCTCGTTCAGCGCACGGACGTGCTCAATGTTCTTCTCGGACAGGTGCGACGCCTGCAACGAACCACCGCCTGGGCGATTGACCCGCGCATCTTTCGGAATACCGTTCAGGTATTTGTCCGACAGCAGCCCTTGGGCCAGCGCTGTAAAGGCGATGACGCCCGAGCCCAGCTCGTCTGTCGTGTCCAGCAGGTCTTTTTCCACCCAACGGTTGAGCAGGTTGTAGGCCGGTTGGTGAATCAGCAGCGGCACTTTCCACTCTTTCAGCAGACCTGCGATCTCACGGGTTTTAGCGCCCGAATAAGACGAAATCCCGATGTACAGCGCCTTGCCTTGCTGAACCGCAGTGGCCAACGCACCGGCAGTCTCTTCCAGCGGGGTGTCAGGGTCGAAGCGGTGCGAATAAAAGATATCCACATAATCGAGGCCCATGCGCTGCAGGCTCTGGTCGAGGCTGGCCAGCACGTATTTGCGCGAACCGCCGCCCTGGCCATAAGGGCCTGGCCACATGTCCCAACCGGCTTTGGTGGAGATAATGAGCTCGTCGCGGTATGACTTGAAGTCTTCGCGCAGCAAACGACCGAAGTTGACCTCGGCGCTGCCGTAGGGCGGGCCGTAGTTGTTCGCCAGGTCAAAGTGGTTGATGCCCAGATCGAACGCGGTGCGCAGCATGGCGCGCTGGGTTTCCATCGGCGTGCTGTCGCCAAAGTTGTGCCAGAGGCCCATGGACAGCGCTGGGAGCACCAGGCCGCTGCGGCCCACGCGGCGATACGGAACGCGCTCGTAGCGATTTTCGGCAGCAATATAAGTCATGCAGTCCTCTCTTCTTTTTGAATGGCAGGGAGCGATAAGAAGTGTCGATGGATACGTCGTAGAAGAAGCGATAAAGCGAGTATATTCAGCCCTCGTAACGCTCGAATAATGCTTTATTCCTCTCGCTGACATCGGTTTCTGATATGGATATGCGTCAACTCAATGCGTTCATCGCCGTGTTCGAAGAGCGCAACATTACCTCGGCGGCGCAGCGCCTGTTCACCAGTCAGCCTACGCTGTCGGTCACCATTCGCCAGCTCGAAGACGCGTTGGGGACGACGCTGTTTCAACGTCTGCCACGGGGCGTCGAGGTCACCGACGATGCGCGCACGCTTTATCCGCAGGCCCGTCGGTTGCTGGCGGAAGCCCAAGCGCTGAGCAATCAGTTTCGCCAGCGCAATGATCGGCTGACGCTGGAAATGGGCGTCGAAAGCGAGATCGCTGCCAGTCATTTGGAGGCGTTTCTGGCGATGGCTTATCGCGTCGTGCCCAACCTGCTGCTCACCTTGCATGATGGGTGCAGCGGCGATGCGCGGTTGTCAGTGGAAGAGGATTGCTGCGAGGACGAACTGTTCTTGCCGCTGTGGGAAGAGCCTTTCGTACTGGCCCTTTCTGCAAGCCATCCGCTGGCAGATCGACCTCACCTGGACGAGGGCGATCTCGCCAATGTGCAATGGATCACCTGCCCTTCCCATCCCTCTCATCAGCGCTTGATGGAGCTGTATAACCGCAGCTCGGGTTCAGTGGTAGCGACCGCAGGTTCGATGACGCTGGCATTGCGTTTGGTGGCGGCTGGGGCGGGATTGGCGATGTTGCCGGAGTCGATGGTGAGTCACCACGCGGGAGTCATTACCCGTCCAGCGCGCATGCCCAGCCTGATTCGTCGGGTGGGCCTGTGTTACGCGGCGCAGGCGCTGGACGTGCCAGCGTTGCGGCTGTTGCATGGGCATTTGCAGGGTGCGCCTGATCTCGAATCGGTACACACCCTGTAGGCGTTAACTGAAACCTGTGGGAGCGAATTCATTCGCGAAAGATGCGTCAGGCGACACAGGTGTATCGGCTATACGATTGCATCGCGAATGAATTCGCTCCCACATAAATCAGCATGCAGCCAGCTCCCTGTGTATGCCTTTCTACCGCACCAAATGCAAAAACTGCATGTGCCGTTCGTACTGGTCGAGGATGTCGTTGATCACCTGCTCCTTGGTGTAGCCCACCAGGTCGTAATCCTGACTGCCCTCGCTCAAATGCACCTCAGCACGGTAGTAACGACGGTTGTTCAGTTGCTTCGATCCCATCCCTGCCCGCGCGAAGGACGGCGTGAAATAGCCACGCATCGTCACCTGATAGATAAATGGCCGTTCCTCGCCATGGCCGATTTCCAGGCCGACGGTGTGATTCGCCGGGTCGGGCTGTGTGTCCACGCTCAAACCCTTTTCAGCGAACACCTCGGTGACGTCCTGAATCGCCGGGCGCACGGTCTGGTCGAGGAAACGGTACACCTCGTCGCGAGACGGAAAATGCACGGCCTGACTCAAACGCTGGCGCCAGCCTCCACGCCTTGCGCCCGACACAGGCGCCAGCGAATACAACTGGGCGATCTGCCGCTGCGATTCCAGATGGAACGCCTTGTGCAGCCCCCACATCATCGTTAGCAAAATCAACGAAAACGGCAGCGAAGTCAGCACCACCGCCGATTTGAGCGCGTCGATGCTCCCGGAAAACAACAGCCCGCTGGTGATCAGGGCTGTCATCACGCCCCAGAACACCCGCAGCCATTTCGGACCGTCTTCGTCTGGACTGCCGCCTTTGGCCGACAGCGTTGACAACACGACCGTGCCCGAATCCGCCGAAGTGACGAAGAACACAAAGCTGATGAACACCGTGACGGCGATGACGGTTTTGCTCCACGGGTAGTTGTGCAGCATCAGGTAGAGGGTCATGGACGGGTCGTCGATGGCCGACTGTCCCAGCGCGGTCATGCCATGGTTGAGCACCTGGTCGATGGCGCTGTTGCCGAAGATCGACATCCACGCGAGGGTAAATCCTAGCGGAATCAACAACACGCCAAAGACGAATTCGCGAATCGTGCGGCCTCGTGAAATACGGGCAATGAACAGCCCGACAAAGGGCGACCACGCAATCCACCACGCCCAATAAAACACGGTCCAGCCACCCAGCCAGTTGTTCGGAGCGTCGTAGGCGTACACGTCGAAGCTTTTGGTGGGCAGCGCGCCGAGGTAGTCGCCGATGTTCTGCACCAGCGTATTGAGCAGATGCTGAGTCGGCCCTGCGAACAGCACGAACAGCAGCAACGCGCAGGCGAGCAACATATTGATGTCGGACATGACCCGCACGCCCTTGTCGACGCCCGCCACGGCCACGAGAATCGCCGCGCCCATCATCAGCGTGATCAACCCGACCTGAATCCAGTGGGTGTGGGCCACGCCGAACAGGTAGTCCAGCCCCGAATTCAAGTGCAGCACGCCGAAGCCCATGTCGGCGCCGAGGCCGAAGACCGTGGCGATGATGCCGAAACCGTCCACCGCGTAGCCGATGGGGCCGTTGATGCGTTTGCCGATCAACGGGTACAGCGCCGAGCGCAACGCCAGCGGCAGGTTGTGGCGATAAGCGAAGTAGGCCAGCGCCATGCCGACAAAGGCGAAAACGCCCCAGCCGTGCAGGCCCCAATGCAGAAACAGCAGTTGCATGGCCTGACGTGCCGATTCTGTAGTCCCGCCCTCGCCTTGTGGCGGTTGCAGCATGTGGGTCAAGGGTTCGGACACGCAGAAGAAAAACAGCGTGATGCTGATCCCCGCTGCGAAGAGCATGCCTGCCCAAGACAGGTAGCTGAACTCAGGTTCGTCGTGATCGGCGCCGAGTTTGATCTTGCCGTAGCCGGACAGCGCCGTGATCACCACGAACAGCAAGTACAGGGTCATGGCCAGCATGTAATACCAGCCGACGGTATTGGCGGCCCAGTTCTGAGCGGCAAGGAGCCACTGGCCTGACGCCTCGGGGAAGCTGATGACCACCAGTCCGAAGATCAGGATGAAGCTGGCAGCGAAGTAGAAAACGGGAGCGTTCATGCGCACCGGCGCGCCGCTTTGCGCGCTCGGAACACTCATGCGAATACCGCCGTGAGCGGGGTGAAAACGTTCGTCTGAAGCGGATACGGCAAGGGTAGGCCTCCTGTTGCAAGCGGGCAGCGAACCACCGGTTTAACTTGATTGAACGTTCAATTAAAGCATGGATAGACGTCAAAGGACCAATTGCAGGCCTTAGAGGGGAAGGTGATTGCCACTGTAGCAGCACTGCTTGACGACGGTGGTGGCCCTGAGATTGCTACCGCCGACAAGCCGGATTGCTAAAGACGAGCGGGGGTCAGACGCTACTTCTGCGTCCCGTCGTCGTGTTGCAGGCTCGCCTGATTCACGTTGCTGTCAGGCGCCACGCTGCGGGTAAGCCAGACGTTGCCGCCGATGGTCGAGCCTTTGCCGATAGTGATACGGCCCAGAATGGTCGCGCCCGCGTAAATCACCACGTCGTCTTCAACAATCGGGTGCCGCGCATGACCTTTCTGCAGATGGCCATCTTCGTCCGCCGGGAAGCGCTTGGCCCCCAATGTGACGGCCTGATAGATGCGCACGCGCTCGCCGATGATTGCCGTCTCGCCAATGACCACGCCCGTGCCGTGATCGATGAAAAAACTCAGGCCGATCTGCGCGCCGGGGTGAATATCGATGCCCGTAGCCGAATGCGCCAACTCGGAACTGATCCGCGCCAGTAACGGCAAACCATTGTTATAGAGGTGGTGCGCCAGACGATGATGGATCACCGCCAGAATGCCCGGATAGCACAGCAGCACTTCATCGACGCTGCGCGCCGCCGGGTCGCCCTGATAGGCTGCCAACACATCGGTGTCGAGCACGCGCCGAATGTTGGGCAATGCGCTGGCGAAGTCCTGAATCAATCGCTCGGCATGCACATCGGCACAGCTGGCATCTTCGCCCCGTTGGCGGGCGACATAGCGCAACTCGAGTCGCGCCTGGCCCAGCAGCGAATTCAGCGCCACGTCCAGCGTGTGGCCGACGTAAAAATCTTCGCTCTCTTCGCGCAGGTCCACCGGCCCAAGACGCATGGGGAACAGCGCACCGCTCAGGGCCTCAAGAATGTCGCGCATGGCTTCTCGGGAAGGCAGCTCTCGGCCACCCTTCTCACCGCTGACACGACCGTTGCGGGTGCGCCAATCGTCACGCGCGGCGCGCAACTCGCCCACGATCCGCTGCAACTGCCAGTGGCCGGTCACCCCCGCCTCGCAGTCTTTCGGGGACAGTTCGGGAATAGTGCTCACGCAAATTTCTCCTCAGTTCGACGGCTCGTCAGGCTGGACATGGCCGAAAGTGAAACCACTCTACGGCGAGCGTTGCCGCAAAAAAATAACAATTTTCGTGAGGTTTTCTTCCGCCGAGCGCAGGAAAGCGTCAGGTTGCCCTGTGGGAAACGTCTGCCTATAGTCCAGCGACTCACTCGCGGATACCTCGACACGACCATGATCAAACAACAGCTCGACCGTTTTAATCGCCTGGACCTGCTGGGTGCTCCAACGCCGCTGGAGAAGCTGGAACGCCTGTCGGCCTGGGCCGGTCGCGACATTTACGTGAAGCGCGACGACATCACACCGCTCGCTATGGGCGGTAACAAGCTGCGCAAGCTCGAATACCTCGCCGCCGACGCCTTGGCCCAAGGCGCTGACACCCTGATCACTGCGGGTGCCATCCAGTCGAATCACGTGCGCCAGACCGCCGCGCTGGCCGCCAAGCTGGGTCTGGGTTGCGTCGCCCTGCTGGAAAACCCGATCGCCACCGAAGACACCAATTACCTCGGCAACGGCAACCGTCTGCTGCTAGACCTGTTCGACGCCAAGGTCGAGTTGGTAGTAAACCTGGACAACGCGGACGAGCTTCTTCAGGCCTTGGCCGCTCGCCTCAGCAACAGCGGCAAAAAGCCGTACCTCGTGCCGATTGGCGGTTCCAGTCCGGTGGGCGCGCTCGGTTATGTGCGGGCAGGCTTTGAACTGGCCGAACAGATTCATCAGACGGGACTGGAATTCGCCGCTGTCGTGCTGGCTTCTGGAAGCGCAGGCACCCACAGCGGCCTTGGTCTGGCGTTGGCAGAGGCCTTGCCGGATTTGCCGGTGATCGGCGTGACGGTTTCCCGCCCTGAGGAAACCCAAGCGCCGAAGGTACAAGGACTGGCCGAACGCACCGTCGAGCTGCTGGGCGAGGCACTGCCCTCTGCGTTCAAGGTCAACCTGTGGGATGAATACTACGGTCCGCGTTATGGCGAACCGAACGCTGGCACCCTCGCAGCGATCCGATTGGTTGCCAGTCAGGAAGGGCTGCTGCTGGACCCGGTGTACACCGGCAAGGCAATGGCCGGCTTGCTGGACGGCATCGGTCGGCAGCGTCTGGACGACGGCCCGGTCATCTTCCTGCACACCGGTGGCGGTCCTGCGCTTTTTGCTTATCCGGGTGTTTTTTCGGGGCAGTGAACGCGACGCCTCGCGCTGGCTTCTGCCGAAGGCGTAGGAGCCGGCTTGCTGGCGAAAGCGTCAGGTCTGTCACCCTCCATGCGCTGCCCCTACGCATTCGCCAGCAAGCCGGCTCCTACAGGTAGAGCAGTGCAGGCAACCCGGGGCACATAGAACAACATCAACTAAGCAATCGATTTTTAATTATTTTTAAAACTAAAAGGCTGCTTATATCATCGCCGCGAGCCGCTCCCAAAAAATCCGGCAGACCTCTGAAAAAGCTGGATAAAGCGGCGATGTCACAGTAGTTTCGTCAGGTCTGAATCGCACCTGACATTCCAATTAAAACAGGGGACTCACATGAACATGTCTGCAATTCGCCGCACCTTCCTGCTGTCGGCTTTCAGTCTGGTGCTGGGCACTGGCCTGGTGACCCACGCCGTCGCAGGTGAACAGCTGGACGCCATCAAAAAGAACGGCACCCTCAACGTCGGCCTTGAAGGCACTTACCCACCGTTCAGCTTCGTGGGCGAAGACGGCAAGCTGACCGGTTTCGAGGTCGAGTTCTCTGAAGCGCTGGCCAAGGAGCTGGGCGTCAAGGTCAAGCTGACCGCCACCCCATGGGCGGGCATCCTGGCAGCACTGGAGTCCAAGCGTCTGGACGTGGTGATCAACCAGGTGACCATCTCCGACGAGCGCAAGAAAAAATACGACTTCTCTGAGCCGTACACCGTCTCCGGGATCCAGGCCCTGGTGCAAACCAAGGACGCTGGCGTGATCAAGACCGCCGCCGACCTGAAAGGCAAAAAAGTCGGCGTCGGCCTGGGGACCAACTACGAGGAATGGCTGAAAGCCAACGTGCCTGATGCCATCGTCAAAACCTACGACGATGATCCAACCAAATATCAGGACCTGCGCGTAGGCCGTATCGACGCCATTCTGGTGGACCGTCTGGCCGCATTGGAGCTGGTCGCCAAAACCAAGGACAAACTGGCCGTTTCCGGCGAAGCGTTCTCTCGTCAGGAAGCCGGTATCGCACTGCGTAAAGGCGAGCCTGAGCTGCTGGCCGCGATCAACAAGGCCATCGACAAACTGCGCGCTGACGGCACCCTCGCCAAGCTGTCGCAGAAATACTTCAAGGCTGACGTGACCAAATGATTCCAGAGAGCCTACAGCTCGCGCTGGACTCCGCGCCCTTTCTGCTCAAGGGCGCGTATTACACGGTGGGTCTGAGTCTCGGATCGATGTTTTTCGGATTGGTGCTGGGCTTCGGCCTGGCACTGATGCGTTTATCGAAAGTCTGGCTCATCAGCGCCATCGCCAGGGTGTACGTGTCGTTCTTTCGCGGCACGCCCCTGCTGGTTCAGCTCTTCATGATTTATTACGGCCTGCCTGATCTGGGCATCGAACTCGATGCGATCACGGCAGCGCTCATCGGTTTGTCACTGAACATGGCGGCCTACGCCTGTGAAATCCTGCGTGCCGCCATCGGCGCGGTGGATCGGGGTCAGTGGGAAGCCGCCGCCAGCATTGGCATGACCCGCGCTCAGGCCATGCGTCGGGCGATTCTGCCGCAAGCTGCGCGGACCGCATTGCCACCACTGGGCAACAGTTTTATCTCGCTGGTAAAGGACACGGCCATGGCCGCCACCATTCAGGTGCCGGAAGTGTTCCGTCAGGCGCAGCTGATTTCGTCGAGGACACTGGAAGTCTTCACCATGTATTTCACCGTCGCGGTGATTTACTGGGTCCTGTGCACCGTGCTCGCGCACTTCCAGAACCGTCTGGAAGCCCGGGCCAACCGCCACGACGTGGAGTCCTGAGCCATGATCACCGTTGAAAAACTGACCAAGGAATTCAAGGGCAATCAGGTCCTCAAGGGCATCGACCTCAAAGTCGAGCCGGGCGAAGTGGTGGCCATCATCGGCCCCAGCGGCTCCGGCAAGACGACGTTTCTGCGTTGCCTGAATTTCCTTGAAGAGCCCACCAGCGGCACGATCGTCGTGGGCGATATCAAAATCGATGGCAGCCGACCGCTGACCCAACAGGCGGCTTTGATCCGGCAACTGCGCCAGCATGTCGGTTTCGTGTTTCAGAACTTCAACCTGTTCCCTCATCGCACGGCGCTGGAAAACGTCATCGAAGGCCCGACCGTGGTCAAGAAGATGCCACGTGCCCAAGCCATCGAATTGGGGCGCTCGCTGTTGGCCAAGGTTGGCTTGGCGGGCAAAGAAGACGCCTACCCGCGTCGTCTGTCCGGCGGCCAGCAACAGCGCGTGGCCATTGCCCGGGCCTTGGCGATGGAGCCGGAAGTCATTCTCTTCGACGAACCGACCTCTGCGCTGGACCCGGAGCTGGTGGGCGAGGTGTTGAGCGCCATCCGTGCCCTGGCCGAAGAAAAACGCACGATGGTCATCGTCACCCACGAAATGAAATTCGCCCGTGACGTGGCCAACCGCGTGGTGTTCATCGACAAGGGCGTGATTGTCGAACAGGGCGACGCAAAGGAACTGTTCGCCAACCCTAAAGAAGAACGCACTCGGCAATTTCTGGAGCGCAGCAGGAATTAGTCCTACAGCACTTGCAGTATCGAACGGCGCCCTTGGGCGCCGTTTTCTTTGGGTCCAACATTTGGAAAAATTTGGATCAAGCGAACATCCCTAACACTTGTTCGTACCTTCGCGCGTTTTCCATCGGCTTATTCAATGTTTCGTTCAACAATTCGCTTCACTTCTTATAACGTCGATTGACTTCCTCACATCCTACAAATAAAGCCCAGCGCGTTCTCGGGTCTCGCGTGTCTTTATCGCGACAAACACGCCACCTAATTCAAGTAAGGCAGCATGCCGGGTTCTCCGCCCCTGCCCTTTGATACTGTGTAGGAAGGGTCTGTTTATTTGACACAAACGCCGTTAAGCCTTCAGAGCCATTGACAGATATCCAGTAACACAATTAGCTCGAATCGAAAACTAACTATCGCCTTGAAAAATTAGCAAGCTGGTATTTGGCACTATTTGTATGGTTTGCCAACACTGCGCATCGAGCGTGTACTAACGACATCGTTTCCAGAGAGGGCTTGCATCGAGAAAAACCGGTGCATGCTTTGTTCAAGTCCATCATTCAGTGAGAACTCAAAATGATTCACACCCCCATCAGCTGTATGCCTCTCAAGCTCTTCGCCCCTTATTTACCGCAGTTGAACAAACAAGGAATAGGCGCCTTGGCCGCAAGCGATTTGCGGGTGAATATCGATCCTTATCCAGAAATGGAGAGCGGTGACTTGATCGAACTGTTCTGGGGAGACTGTTATGTTGCGTCAACACTTTTATCTGAGTCCGACATCGGATACACAACAGTCCTACATATTCCTGAGAGCTTCCTACAAAGCGGGAAGGTTAAAACCTACTATCGCGTCACGAAGATAGGCAGCGAATCGGTGCGATCACCAAGTTGCAAGGTGTGGGTCAAACTAGAAATTCCCGGCGGTCACCTGGTCAGTACCGAAGGTGAAGAAAACCAAGGCCTGGCACCCGTCATGTTTGACGAAACGGTCATGCGTCACGGGGTGAGCGCCGAACAATGGGTGAACGGCGTGCACATTTCAATCGAGTGCTACCCACACATGGAGGTCTACGACGAAATCACCCTGCGCTGGGGAGATATCCGGATGGACCTTCCGGCGCTGACCGAAGAACAAGTCGGGCAGGACATCGACGTTCATGTGCCTGCCACACTGATTCAGGAAGCCGGGGATGACTCACATCAGGAAGTCACTTACTGCGTCATTGACCGTGTCGGCAACAACTCACGGTGGGCGCCTGTACGATCCATCCGGGTCAGCACCGGCGAGGCTCCAATGTCGAACGGGTAAGACACGTTTGTCGCTCAACGTTCCGTCGCGGTTTCGGCCCCTGCCGCGGCGGCCCTCCAGGATGGCGGTCTGACTGAAATGTGAGCCGGTCTGCAACTCCAGGCCTCTTACGAAAAGTCCGACAGCTCAGAATAACCCTTCCTACAAACCCCGCCCGGGACGCCCCGCTGCCCGCTGCTAGCCTCGTGGAAACCCTTTACGAGACGTTCGCCATGCACTGCAAACATATCGTCAAGTACTTCACGCTCCTGTTGGTCTTCAATTCCTGCCTCGTCTGGACCGACCCGCTGACGAGCAGTCCGCAGGCCCTCTTCGCCTTCTATGCTTATTCCTAAATGCAAGTTTATTTAATTTTTATACACGCTTAGGGTATATGCACCGGACCACCGGACCATCGCTAGTTTCCCTGCCGCCCTTGCGGTCTTGAATCGAGGTTCCAATGGTCACGTACACAATTGCCCCAGTGCATAACGCTAAGGCATTGCGCGTTGAGAATGGTCAACACCATGACTGATCTGAACGCACTTTCTGTCCAGCATCCCCTGGACATCGCTCCCCCTCTGCTGCCTGCCAAGGTGCTGCGCAACGACGCCGAAGCGATCGCCGCCGCCCATGAACTCGCAGCGTTCGTACGTCCCACTGCCGCTACGCGTGATCGAGAGCGCCAGTTGCCGTGGGCTGAAATCGAGCATTTCACCCGCAGTGGCCTCGGCAGCATTGCCGTGCCCCGTGCGTATGGCGGGCCGCAAGTGTCATTCGCGACGGTGGCGCAGGTGTTCGCCATCCTGTCCGCCGCCGATCCCGCTGTGGGACAGATCCCGCAAAACCATTTCGGCATTCTCAATTCTCTGGTCGGCAGCGCCACCGACGCACAGAAGAAAGTGCTGTTCGACAGCATCCTGAACGGCGCACGCATTGGCAACGGCGGGCCGGAGCGCGGCACTAAAAACACCCTCGACGTGAAAACACGCCTGACCGCCGACGGTGATCAATTTTTGCTCAATGGTCGCAAGTTCTATTCGACCGGCGCGCTGTTCGCCCATTGGGTCGCGGTCAAAGCGATCAACGACGACGGCAAGCAAGTGCTGGTGTTCGTGCCCCGTGGCACGCCAGGCCTGCACATCATCGACGACTGGTCCGGCTTCGGACAGCGCACGACCGCCAGCGGCAGCGTGCTGCTGGACAACGTGCGAATCAGCGGCAACCTGGTGATCGAAAACTGGAAGCTGGCCCTCGCGCCGAGCATTCAGGGCGCGGTGTCTCAACTGATTCAAGCCGCCATCGACGCTGGCATTGCCCGAGAAGCCATCGACGAGAGCATCCGCTTCGTGCGCGAACGTTCGCGTCCGTGGATTGAAGCGAACGTCGAACGCGCCAGCGATGATCCGTATGTCATCGCCGACATCGGCAAGTTGAAGCTGGAACTTCACGCCGCCGAAGCGCTGCTGAACAAGGCCGGTCGTGTGCTCGATGAAATTGCCGCGGCGCCCATTGACGCGCAATCCGCAGCCCGCGCCTCCATCGTGGTCGCCGAAGCCAAGGTGTTGACCACCGAGATCGCCCTTCAGGCCAGCGAGAAGCTATTCGAACTTTCCGGCAGCCGCGCCACCCTGGCCGAATTCAACCTCGACCGGCACTGGCGTAACGCCCGCGTTCACACCTTGCACGATCCCGTGCGCTGGAAAGTCCACGCCGTCGGCGCCTGGAACCTCAACGGCACCCTGCCTGCCCGCCACTCCTGGATCTGAACCAGACAACTGGAAGCACACATATGAGTCTTCAATCCTTGCCGCGTGATACGCAGGCGGTTACCGCGATCATCGAAGATGACGCCCAGGCACTGGCTGTCGCCCGCGCGCTGGCCGAGAGTTTCAAACAAGAGAGCGCCGTGCGTGATCGCGAACGCCGCTTGCCCCACGCGGAACTCGAACAGTTCTCCCGCTCGGGCCTGTGGGGCATCAGCGTACCCAAAGCCTTCGGTGGCGCAGGTGTTTCGTACGTCACGCTGGCGGAAGTCATTCGCATCATTTCGGCGGCCGACGGCTCGCTGGGCCAGATCCCGCAGAACCATTTTTACGCCCTCGAAGTGCTGCGCGTGAACGGCAGCCCTGAGCAGCAAAAGCGGCTGTATGCCGAAGTGCTCGCTGGTCAGCGCTTTGGCAATGCGCTGGCGGAACTCGGCACCCGTATCGCCCATGACCGCACCACGCGTCTGAGCCGTGACGGAAAAGGCTGGCGTATCAATGGCCGGAAGTTCTACTCCACCGGCGCGATCTACGCCCAGCGCATTCCGACGTCGGTGATCGATGACGATGGCATTCAGCAGCTCGCATTTGTTCCCGCCGACACTGAGGGGCTGACCGTCATCGACGACTGGAGCGGCTTCGGTCAGCGCACCACGGGCAGCGGCTCGGTGGTGTTCGACAACGTTTACGTCAGCGATGAAGACGTAGTGCCGTTCCAGACCGCCTTCGAACGCCCGACCACTGTCGGCCCGCTGGCGCAGATTCTTCACGCCGCCATCGACACCGGGATCGCTCGCGCAGCCTATGAAGACGCCTTGCATTTCGTGCGGACCCGCACCCGTCCCTGGATTGATTCCGGCATTGAAAAAGCCGTGGATGACCCATTGACGCTGCACAGCTTCGGCAAGCTCGGCATTCGCCTGCACGCCGCTGAAGCCTTGCTCGAACGCTCGGGCGAATTTCTGGATCGCGCCCGGGCCGACAGCAGTGCGCAGAACGTCGCCGAAGCGTCGATTGCAGTGGCCGAGGCCCGCGCCATCAGCACCGAGATTTCGCTCGCCGCTGGCAGCACGCTGTTCGAACTGGCCGGTTCTCAATCGACGCTGGCCGAGCATGGCCTTGATCGTCACTGGCGCAACGCGCGGGTTCACACGCTGCATGACCCGGTGCGCTGGAAGTACCACGCCATCGGCAACTTTTACCTGAACGACGTCAATCCGCCGCGCCGGGGGACGATCTGATGAGCAAGAAAAAGATCCTGCTCAACGCGTTCAACATGAACTGCATCGGGCATATCAACCACGGTTTCTGGACGCACCCTCGGGACACGTCCACCCAGTACAAGACGATCGAATACTGGACGAATCTTGCGCAGTTGCTGGAACGTGGGCTATTCGACGGGCTATTTATCGCCGACATCGTCGGCGTGTACGACGTGTACCAAAAGTCCATTGATGTCTCGCTGAAAGAGTCGATTCAACTGCCAGTCAACGACCCGCTGTTGCTGGTGTCGGCCATGGCAGCGGTCACGAAAAACCTCGGCTTCGGCCTGACCGCCAACCTGACGTACGAAGCGCCGTATCTCTTCGCTCGTCGCATGTCCACGCTCGACCACCTGACCCGAGGCCGCGTCGGCTGGAACATCGTCACCGGTTATCTGGACAGCGCGGCCAAGGCCATGGGCCTGAGCGAGCAGATCGAACACGACCGCCGCTACGACCAGGCCGACGAATACCTGGACGTGCTGTACAAGCTCTGGGAAGGCAGTTGGGAGGACGACGCGGTCATCGAAGACCGTGAAGCGCGGGTCTACGCGCAGCCGGAAAAAGTCCACTACGTGCGGCATCACGGCGAGTTTTATCAGGTCGAGGGGTATCACCTTTGCGAGCCGTCGCCACAACGCACGCCGGTGCTGTTTCAGGCGGGCAGCTCGGATCGCGGCCTGCAGTTTGCGGGCAGCAACGCCGAGTGCGTATTCATCAGCGGCCAGAACAAACCGGCGACCCGCGAGCAGGTGGATAAAGTGCGCGCGAGCGCCGTGGCGGCCGGCCGCAATCCGGACGACATCAAGATTTTCATGGGCCTGAACGTCATCGTCGGCGCGACGGAAGAGGCCGCTCGCGCCAAGCATGCCGAGTACCTGAAGTACGCCAGTGCCGAAGCAGGGCTTGCGCATTTTTCGGCATCGACTGGCATTGATTTCGCCGATTACGAACTGGATGAACCCATCCAGCACGTGAAAAGCAACGCTATTCAATCGGCGACCAAAATTCTCAAGAACAACGACTGGACCCGGAAAAAACTGCTGGATCAGCACGCGCTGGGCGGGCGTTACATCAACGTCATCGGTTCGCCGGAGCAGGTGGCGGACGAGCTGGAATCCTGGATCGCCGAGACCGGCCTCGACGGCTTCAACCTGACCCGCATCGTCACTCCGGAGAGCTATGAGGACTTCATCGATCTGGTGATTCCCGAGCTGCAACGGCGGGGTTCGTACAAGACCGCTTACGAGCACGGGACCCTGCGCGAAAAGCTGTTTGCCGACGGGGATGCTCGGTTGCCAGAGAGGCACGCCGGCGCGGGATACAGAGCAGCAAACACGCTCGATAACGCGACACCGACTTAACGACGAACGATGCCCCAACTGCGGGAGCGAATTCATTCTGGACAGCACTCCGGCGAAAGGGCGGTACAGCCGATGGAGATTCGTCGCCTGAACACCCGCATCGCGAATGAATTCGCTCCCACAGGGGATCTGCGACAGCCCGATATATCCCACACCGACATTGAACCGGATAACACAACATGACAAAAACCCTGCTCACCCTGGCCCTTTCCCTCGGGCTGTTTGCCAGCCTCACCCAAGCAGCCGACAAGCCGCTTAAAGTCGGCACCACCGCTGCCTTCGCCATTCCCCTTGAAACCGCTGTCGCCGAAGCCGAAAAACAAGGGCTGAAAGTCGAACTGGTGGAGTTCACCGACTGGATCGCGCCGAACGTCAGCCTCAATGCGGGCGACATCGACGTGAACTACTTCCAGCACATTCCGTTTCTGGAAAACGCCAAAGCCGCGTCGGGCTTCGATCTGGTGCCCTATGCGCCGGGGATCATCAACAACGTCGGCCTGTACTCGAAGAAATACAAAAGCTTCGATGAACTGCCGACTGGCGCCACCGTGGCCATCGCCAACGACCCGATCAACGGCGGACGCGGTCTGCAACTGCTGGCCAAGGCCGGTCTGCTGACCCTCAAACCGGGCGTGGGCTACAAGGCCACTGAAGACGACATCCTCACCAACCCGAAGAAGATCAAGCTGATCCAGGTCGAAGCCGTGCAACTGGTGCGCGCCTATGACGACGCCGATCTGGTGCAGGGCTACCCGGCCTACATTCGCTCGGCGAAGAGCTTCGATGCCACCTCGGCGATTCTGTTCGACGGCCTCGATCACCCGGAATACGTGATTCAGTTTGTGATCAAGCCGGACCACAAGGACGACCCGCGTCTGGCCAAGTTCATCGACATCTACCAACACTCCCCTGTCGTCCGCGCCGCGCTGGATAAAGCCAACGGCACGCTCTATCAACCTGGCTGGAAGAACTGACCATGAGCGCCACCGTGCAACGCTCCCTGCCACTGGAAGAGCTCACGCCGCATTCCGCCGCACAGGCGCGTCTGCACCCGGAAAAAGCCAACGCCCACGTGCGCTTCAGCCAGCTGGGCAAGGTGTATGAAGGGCAGCAGGGCCCGATTGCGGCCCTGCAAGGCATCGACCTGGATATCCAGCGCGGCGAGGTGTTCGGCATCATCGGACGCAGCGGCGCGGGCAAGTCGTCGCTGATCCGCACCATCAACCGGTTGGAACAGCCCAGCAGTGGCCGGGTGTTGATCGATCAGATCGACATTGCCGCCTTCAATGAAGACAAGCTGGTGGAACTGCGCCGACGGATCGGCATGATCTTCCAGCACTTCAACCTGATGTCAGCCAAGACCGTCTGGAAGAACGTCGAGCTGCCGCTGAAAGTGGCGGGCGTTCCCAAGGAGCAGCGTCAGCGCAAGGTCGCCGAATTGCTGGAACTGGTAGGCCTGCAAGACAAGCACAACGCCTACCCGGCGCAGTTGTCCGGCGGCCAGAAACAGCGCGTCGGGATCGCCCGCGCGCTGGTTCATGACCCGGAAATTCTGCTGTGCGACGAAGCCACCTCGGCGCTCGATCCGGAAACCACGCAATCGATCCTCGGCCTGTTGCGCGAGATCAATCAGCGTCTGGGCCTCACGATCATCCTCATTACCCACGAAATGGCCGTGATCCGGGAAATCTGCGACCGCGTCGTGGTCCTGGAAAAAGGCCAGCTCGTCGAGCAAGGCCCGGTCTGGCAGGTGTTCGGCGATCCACAACACGAGGTGAGCAAAACCCTGTTGGCCCCGCTGCAACACGCGCTGCCCGATGATCTCCAGGCCCGCTTGCAGCCTCAGCCGACAGACAAAAACGCGAGCGTCGTGCTGGACTTGCAGTTCACCGGCAGCCACGGCAGCGAACCGGACTTGTCGGCGCTGTTCAGTGCCTTTGGCGGTCGCGTCAGCCTGTTGCACGGCGGCGTCGAGCGCATTCAGGGACGTGCGCTGGGGCATTTGCTGCTCGCCATCAGCCACTCGCCGTTGTCTGTCGAAGAACTGCTCATCCGCGCCCGCAAACAGGCGCAACACGCAAAGGTACTGGGTTATGTGGTTTGAACGCTTGTGGCAAGGCACGCTCGACACGTTTCTCATGGTCGGCGTCTCTTCACTGATTGCGCTGCTGCTGGGTGTTCCGCTGGCGGTGATTCTGGTCACCAGCGGCAAAGGCGGGATCTTCGAAGCGCCCAACGTGAATCGCGTGCTGGGCGCGTTCGTGAACATCTTTCGCTCGGTGCCGTTCCTGATTCTGATGGTCGCGCTGATCCCTTTCACGCGCCTGATCGTTGGCACGACCTATGGCGTCTGGGCCGCCGTGGTGCCGCTGACCATCGCCGCCACACCGTTCTTCGCCCGTATCGCGGAAGTCAGTCTGCGCGAAGTCGACCACGGCCTGATCGAAGCGGCGCAAGCCATGGGCTGCCGCCGCTGGCACATCGTCTGGCATGTTCTGCTGCCTGAATCCCTGCCGGGGATCGTCGGCGGCTTCACCATCACCCTCGTCACCATGATCAACTCCTCAGCCATGGCCGGCGCGATTGGCGCAGGCGGCCTCGGCGACATCGCCTACCGCTACGGGTATCAGCGGTTCGATACGCAAGTAATGCTGACCGTGATCGTGCTGCTGGTGGTATTGGTGGCGGTGATTCAACTGGGCGGGGATCGGTTGGCGTTGCGGTTGAATAAGCGGTGATGAGGCGCGTGCAGCTCGTTGGCGGTCGGTCTCGATACGCTTTTGATTCTGACCCTGGGTCTGACTGGAACCTGGCACCCCGCCTTTGAATCTGGCCGCAGGCCGTGGGAGCTGGCTTGCCTGCGATCTGACGCGGAGCGGCAGTAAAGTCGGCGCGTGTGGTGTATCAGGCATACCGAGTCGCCAGGTTTTACTACTGCTACGCAGCAGATCGTAGGCAAGCCAACTCCCACGCCTTCGGCAGAATCGGGACTGCGGCGCGGTCAACGCTTCTGATTCTGGCCGAAGGCCGTAGGAGCGTTGCTTGCTCCGGGCTGCGATCAGACGATCTGGCGCGCAGCGGCAGTAAAACCAGACACCTCGGTTGTGTCAGGTACACCGCATTCACCGGATTGACGACTGCTGCGGTCGGACGCGACCCCGTGCCGATCGTAGGCAAGCCAACTCCCACGCCTTCGGCAGAAGCGGGATCGGGGCGTGCCCAACGGCGGCGATGTGCAGGATTGCGGAGAGCGTGAGCAAGGGTATATTGGCCGCTTCCTCCGCTCAGAATCCGATCCCATGAAACTCGACCCGCAGGACCTCGCTCAGATCACCGCCACCACGCTGGGCAATTACAACGATGTGGCCGAGGGGTTTCGTGAGGGCACGCGGGATCATGATGTCAGCCAGAACATCGACGCGTTGTTGCGGAATATCCAGGGCGTTGCGCCGTTTCAGATTCTCGACTTTGGCTGCGGGCCGGGGCGGGATCTGCGCACGTTTACCGCCTTGGGTCACGTAGCCACCGGGCTGGACGGCTCGGAACGTTTCGCCGACATGGCCCGTGTCGACAGTGGCTGTGAAGTCTTCCACCAGAACTTTCTCGAATTGGATCTGCCCGCCGAGCGCTTCGACGGCATTTTCGCCAACGCCTCTCTCTTCCACGTGCCCCGTCAGGAATTGCCGCGTGTCCTGAGCGAGCTGCGCGATGCCTTGAAACCGGGCGGCGTGCTGTTCAGCTCCAACCCTCGGGGCAACAATCAGGAAGGCTGGAAGGGCGAGCGGTATGGCTCGTTCCATGATCTTGAATCCTGGAGCGCGCTGCTGGCCGAAGCGGGGTTCGTAGAGGTCGAGCATTATTACCGGCCGGAAGGGCTGCCGAGGGAGCAGCAGCCGTGGTTGGCGAGTGTGTGGCGTAGGGTTTGAAGCACCACCGACCTCACGGCAAATGACAGACCTGTGGGAGCGAATTCATTCGCGAATCGGTGGTAATGCCGACACATAGAGGTCGGTTGTACTGGCCCCTCGCGAATGAATTCGCTCCTACAGGGTTAGCGCGGTGACAGAACATCTTGTGCTCACTTCGGAGCCGATTGGTAAATCGTCACGTCACCTCCCTGTCCAAACGCAGTAAGACTCTGCCGGGCAAACGAACGCCCGCCCACCTCTCGCACCCTTTCATCAAAATTCGCCACCAGCCGCGTGCCGTCGTTGAACGTGGTCTGTTGCACCAACCGGTCAGCCGTCAGCCACTCGAATCCGATCATGGCCTGTGTCGCCAATCGCTCATGCAGTGGGCGAAAGAAAGCGTCCTGCTTTTGAATGATCTTCAACCGGGCCTGAAGCGTGTCCTGGCTCAGGTGGTACAACGGCGGCACGTTGTAGAGCAGTTGAGTCAGCTCGTTCTCCGCCCTGACGTTGTTCAGTTTCAAGCTGTCGAACAGCCAATGATGGGTCGTGATGACCGAGCCGTGGAACACTGCCTGGTACAGCGGAAGGCGTGTCGTCGGGTCGAAATGCACGGCGCGATAGCGCTCTTTGATGGGCACGGATTTGAAGAACACGGCAGGTTTTTCCGGGGGATACCAATTGCCCACGAACCAGGGCGATTGAGCGAGCGTGCTCATGTCCGCATCGCCCCAACCGATCACCGGGGTCTGCATGCCGTGGGCGAAGAAGATGCCCTGCGAGGTGCTGGCATGGCCGTCTTCTGAGCCCACGACCAGCCCCTGAGACTCGCCCACCCAACGCGCTGCGTCTTCGTTTGCAGCGGCATTCTGTGATTGGGTCAAGGTCGCACCAGAGCGGTAGCTGTCGAAGACCATGCCCGTGGCGTAGGCGTCGAGAAACCAGCTGTTGAAACCGGCGACCCCGCGCACGGCCCGAACACGGGCTTCGAGCAATGGCCTGACGCAACGAGGATCGGTGTAATGCCCGGCCTGCTGAAAGCCGCTCTTCGCTGTGCCGTTCTTCAATACGATGCCGCAGTCGCGGTGCGCGTCGCTGCCCAGGTGTGCGGTGGTCCAGTCCGGGTTTTCGCTGTCGGACAGCGCCGTTTCGTACGAGTCGTAGGGGGAAATCAGGTAGCCGGCCTTCACGGCTGCACGCACCGCTTCGGGATGCCACAGCCCGCCTTCCCAGCCGTCGCCCAGCCCAAGCCACAATCGGGTGAGACCGGCCGCCTGCAACGATTCAATGGTCTTCGCCGTCAGTGTGCCGCCCCAACGCGAGGGATCACCCGTCAGTGCATCCCCAAAAAACCGCGCGATTTCAGTTCGCAACTCACCGTAACTCGACGCCAGAACGTCCATGTCTGGTTGAGCACCTGTGCGCCAACGTGCGCGAGCCGCCGTGTTGAACGCCCCGTTCAAATCGCGTAACACCACGACTTGCTCCCAGCGCTGCAGCGGCGGACGCGAAGGGTCAAGCATCGCGCGCGCCTCCGCATTCATGAGCCTTTTGAAACGTACGGCGAGCGGTGCAGAAGAGTTCAGCGCGTCGATCAGCCGCGACCAGGATCGAACATCTTTCAACCCCAGCAAATCATTGCCCCATAGGTACGCATGGGCCGCCCCGATCAATTTGCGGGCTTCGGGGGTTTTGGCGAGTTTCTCGTCGAGTGTCTGATAGGCGCCACTGTCGATCAGCCATTGCCGGTAGCGACGCGCACCCGCCAGCGGATCTGAATCCCCAAGGTAAAGGCGAAAAGTCAGGGGCGCATGGGGATCGAGGGACGTGAATTCGTGAGCCGCAGTCAACGCCAGCCCGTCGCCCTGAGCCTTGAGTGTCAGCCGATTATTGAACGGTTGCGTCATCAACCACGTGAGGCTGAACGCGCCGTGGTCCATGCCCCACAGCGGCAGGCTCAGGTCCTGCGTGGTATTGAGCGGCCCTTGCTCGGCCAGAAACCGCTGCCACACCCCGTGACCGCGAGGCACGTAATGCCCCTCGGCAAGTGGCCAGATCAAGGCGCGGCCCATCGCGTTGGCGGGTTGGTTGAGGAACGTCAGTGTTCCAGCTTCGCGGGCTTTGACAGTCAGCAGCAATTCGCGCCGTTCGAGACGAGCCTCAAGCGCCCAGGCACCGTCATCCCATTGCCAATTCAGGCGATCCGAAGTCCGTTCGATGTGACCGACGGCATGCAACGCAACGCCCGACGACACATGAACCGCCGATTGGCCAATGGGATGCACCCTGATCGCCAGCGTCTTCGGCTCAAGCTCGACCCGCCAGAATTCATTTTCCAACGTTTCACTAGCGACAACAGACCCGCAAACGAACGCACACAGCACTCCCACGGCACGCAAAATGAAACCGGACATGACGACAACCCACTGAGTGATCAAGGCTGTCGACCGTACTCAGGGAGCCTACAAACGTCGTTCAGACGTTTCCCACGGCAACGTAGGCCGATGAGACTTAGCGTGTAGGTGCGGGCTCACCCTCTTCGTCTTCGTTTTCATCGTCCGCGCCGTGGCCCTCGGCTCTGCGTTTTTTCTCCTGTTCGGATTTATCCCGCTGTTCCTGCGTCGGCTCTTTGATCTTGTACCAGGCCACGTACAGCGCAGGCAGGAACAACAGCGTGAGCAGCGTCGCGATGATGATCCCGCCGATCATCGCGTAGGCCATGGGCCCCCAGAACACCTCGCGGGCAATCGGAATCATGCCCAGACTCGCCGCCGCGGCCGTCAACAGAATCGGGCGCCGTCGATGCTCGGTGGCTTCGGCCACAGCGTCCCACGGCAGGTAACCGGCGACTTCGTATTCGTGGATTTGCGTCACCAGAATCACCGAGTTGCGGATGATGATGCCGATCAGCGCCAGAATCCCGAGGATCGCCACGAAGCCCATGGGCGTGCCGGTCGGCACCAGCGCCAGCACCACGCCGATCAACCCAAGCGGCGCGACACTCGCCACCAGGAACATCTTCTGCACACTGTGCAGCTGGATCATCAAGAAGGTCGCCATGAGGAAGATCATCAGCGGCACGACCTTGGCAATCGGCCCTTGAGCCTTGCCGCTCTCTTCCACCGTACCGCCCGTGGCGATCTTATAGCCCGGCGGCAGCGCCGAGGCGAACTTGTCGATTTCGGGCTTCAACTCTTTTACCAGATCGGTCGGCTGCATCTCGTCACGCACAGCGGCCTTGAGAGTGATGGTCGGCTTGCGGTCTCGGCGCCAGACCAGCGGCTGCTCCAGCTCATACCGAACATTGGCGAACGCCAGCAACGGAATCGACGTGCCTTGCGGCGTGACGATCTGCAGGTTTTGCAGGGTCTCCGGCGAACCCCGCTCGGCGTCCACAGCGCGCCCGACCACGTTGATCAGGTAAATGTCGTCGCGCACCTGGGTCACGGCCGAACCGGTCACGATGCTGTTCATCAGCTGGGCGACGTCTTCCGACGACAGCCCGAGTTGCCGTGCCTTGTCCTGATTGATGTCGATGCGCAGGACCTTGCCCGGCTCGTTCCAGTCGTAAATCATTTCCCCGATGTGCTGGTTCTTGTCGAGCAGCGTCGCGAGGTCAATCGCGTGCTGGCGCACTTTGTCGATGTTATCGCCGCTGACCCGGTACTGAATCGGACGCCCCACTGGCGGGCCCATTTCCAGCGGCTGCACGTAGGTGCCAATGCCGACGAACTCATCACGCAGGCGTTTTTTCAGGCGGTCCATCAGCCCGGCGCGCTCTTCCAGGCCTTTGCTGACGATCACCAATTGCGCGTAATACGGGTTTTCCAGTTGCTGGTCCAACGGCAGGTAGAAACGCACCGCACCCTGCCCGATGTAGGTGCTCCAGCGCACGATGTCCGGATCGTCTTTGAGGCTCGCTTCCAGTTTGTCCACAGCCTTGCGCGTCTCGTTGATCGAGGCGTTCTGCGGCAAATTGAGGTCGACGAGGATTTCCGGTCGGTCAGAGGACGGGAAGAACTGGTTCTGCACAAAGCGCATGCAAAACACCGAGGTCGCGAACAGCAGCACCGTGACGATGATCGTCAGCCAGCGATGCCGCATGGCCCAGAACATCGAGCTGTTGAAGGCTCGGGCGATGCGGCCCGGCTTGTGGTGTTCGTCTTTCTTTTTCACCTTCTCGCTGAGAATGTGTACACCAATGACCGGCGCGAACAGCACCGCCACGACCCACGACACCAGCATCGCCACGGCAATCACCGCGAACAGCGTGAAGGTGTATTCCCCCGCCGAACTGGCGTTGAGGCCGATGGGCACGAAACCGGCCACCGTCACCAGCGTGCCGGTGAGCATCGGGAACGCGGTGGAGGTGTAGGCGAATGTGGCCGCCTGCTCTTTGGAGTCACCCATTTCCAGCCGCGAGACCATCATCTCGACCGTGATCATGGCGTCGTCCACCAGCAAGCCGAGGGCGATGATCAGCGCGCCCAGCGAAATCCGTTGCATGGTGATGCCGCTGTATTCCATGAACACGAAGACCATCGCCAGCACCAGCGGGATCGAGCACGCCACCACCAATCCGGCGCGCATACCAAGGCTGATGAAGCTGACGATTAGCACGATCACCACCGCCTCGAACAGCGCGCTGGTGAAACCACCGACGGCTTTTTCAACCACCTGCGCCTGATCTGACACGTTGTTCACGCCCACGCCGATGGGCAGGTCGGCAGTCGCCGCCTCCATCCGCGCGTGCAGGTCTTTGCCGAACTCTTGAACGTTGCCGCCTTTTTTCATCGCAATTGCGAGGCCGATGGCCGGCTTGCCGTTGTAGCGAAACAGCGGCTTGGGCGGATCGACGTAGCCACGGCTGATGTCGGCGATATCGGTCAGGCGATAGAAGCGGTCGTTGAGGCGCAAGTTGACCGTTTCCAGATCCTTCTCGGAGGCGAACTGGCCAGACGTGCGCACCGAAATGCGCTCAGGCCCAGCCTCGATCACCCCCGCAGGCGTCACGGTGTTCTGCGATTGCAGGCTTTGCACGACCTGGCGCTGATCCAGCCCCAGCGCCGCCAGTTTGCGGGTGGAGAAATTCAAGTACAGCACTTCGTCCTGCTGGCCGATCATCTCGACCTTGCCCAGCCCCGGCACATCGCGGATTTGCACGCGGACCTGTTCGACGTAGTCGCGCAGCTGGCGCATTGTCAGGCCGTCGGCGGTAAACGCGTAGATCGAGCCGTAGACGTCACCGAACTCGTCGTTGAACGCGGGCCCTTGCAGGCCTTGAGGGAAGGTCCCGCGAATGTCGTCGATCTTCTTGCGGACCTGGTACCAGATCTCAGGAATTGCGGCCGCGCTGGTAGTGTCCCGCAGGTAAACGAACACCGTGGACTCGCCCGGTCGGGTGTAGCTTTTCACGTAGTCGAGGGAGTCGAGCTCTTCGAGTTTTTTCTCGATGCGGTCGGTGACTTGCTCCAGGGTTTCGTCCACCGTCGCGCCCGGCCAGCGGGTCTGGATGACCATGGTTTTGATGGTGAACGAGGGGTCTTCCTCGCGGCCCAGGTTCATGTACGAAAACACGCCCATCAGCAAGCCGACGAACATCAGGTACCAGACAAAAGACTGATGCTTGAGCGCCCAATCGGAGAGGTTGAACTTCCCTTTCATCGTGGGCTGTCCTTATCGACTTTGACTTTCTGCCCCGGTTTGAGGCTGTTCACTCCGGCAGTCACTACGCGCTCGCCACCCTTCACACCACCGGCCAGCACCACGCTGTCGGTGTCGCGGCTGACGACCTGCACCGGGCGCGGCGACACGGTCTGGTTCTGCGTGTCGACGATCCAGATCTGCTGCTTGCCGTCGACCTCCTGCAACGCCGTGAGCGGCAATTCGATGCGCGGCTCGATGGCCGAACTGAGGGTCACGCTGATCGCCGTGCCCAACCGGAATGACGGCGGCGTGTCGGCCAGCGTCAGGCGGGCGCGACGGGTACGCGTCGTGCTTTCAGCTTGCGGTTCGAGTTCACGCAGGGTGGCCGTGGTATTGATGTCTGGTTCCAGTTGGCTGGCGACTTTGAACACCACGTCTTTGGGCAACTGTTCAGCCAGCGGTCCCGGCAGGTCGATCACCGCTTCCTTGATGTCCGGACGCGCCAGCGTCACCACTTGCTCGCCCGCGCTGACCACTTGACCCGCTTCGACTTTCCATTGGGTCACGACGGCGTCGTGATCGGTGCGCAACTCGCTGTAGCTCAATTGGTCCTTGGCCTGTTGCAACGCAGCCTTGGACTGATCGAAGGAAGACTGTGAGGTTTTGAGGTCGGTCACTGCGACATCCAGCGCCGCCTGCGCGCCGACGCCTCGGTCGAACAGCTCCTGCTGACGCCGCGCATTGGCCTGGGCATTGATCAACTGCGCTTCGACGCGGGCCAGATCGCCCTGGGTGGAACGCACCTGATTCTGCTGGTCGGTCGGGTCGAGTACGGCGAGCATGTCACCCTTCTTCACCTCGGCGCCCACATCGACACTGCGCTGGGCGATGCGGCCCGAGACGCGGAAACCGAGGGTGCTTTCATAACGCGCGGCGATGTTCCCGGCGAAACGTCCCAGGCTTTCCTCCGCCTGAGGTTTCACCTCGACGAACAACACTGGGCGCACCGGCTCCGGTGGTGGCTCTTCCTTGCTGCACGCGCTGATGAGCAATGCCATCAACGTCACTCCCGTCAGGCGCTTCATTGCGGTGCTCCTGTCGGGCTCTTGTAGACGTCAGCCAGTTCGACCTTCATGTCCGGGTGCAGCAGTTGATTGCCGGCGACCACGACTTTTTCGTCGTTCTTCAAACCGTCGATGATGATGACTTTGCCCGTCAGGTAACGCCCGACCGTCACGCCGCGCAGGCTGACTTTGTTCTGGTCATCGACCACCCAAACGGCAGGTTGGCCGAGTTGATCCCCCAGCCCTTTCGTGAGCGCCGACCATGGCAGTTCGACGCTCTGTTTCGCAGGCACCGATAACGCGGCGCTGACCACAGAGCCGAGCTGCATGCCTTGAGGCAAAGTCTCCAGTGCGATCTTCACTTGCAGCGTGCCGGTCTGCGCCGAGACCGCTGGGGTGACTTCGCGCACCTTCCCGGTGGCCTTGATTTGCGGGTTATCCAGCAGCGTGACTTCGACCGGCTGATCCGTTGGCGGGTTGACGAACAACGACTCGTAGACGTTGAACACAGCGTCGCGTTCGCCATCCCGAGCCTGGCTGAAGATCGGCATGGTCGCCTGCACCACCTGACCCACCTCGGCCTGACGTGCCGTGATGATGCCCGGCGCATCGGCGATCAACGACGTGTAGCCCAGTTGTTCGCGCGCGTTGGCCAACTGCGCCTGAGCGGCCTTCAAGGCGCTCTGGCTGCCACGCAGTTGGGCTTGCGCGGAGTCGTATTCGCTTTTGCTGGTGTAGCCTTTCGGCAGCAGCTTTTCCTGACGCACGAACGCGGCGGCGGTCTGTTTCACGCGCGCCTGCTCGGCAGCTACAGCAGCGTTGGCCGAATCGACATTGGTCTGCAAATCCTTGGGGTCGAGCTTGGCGAGTACCTGCTTGGCCGTAATACGGTCGCCCACATCGACCATGCGCTGAATGATCTTGCCGCCGACGCGGAATGACAGTTGGGTTTGCACCCGCGCCTGGATATCGCCCGTCAGCGCGACGGCCGCCGCGAACTCGGCGGTTTTGACCTGTTGAACCTGCACGCGCGGCAGCACGGGGTCTTTGGGCTTTTCCTTGCCGCAGCCAGACAGCAGCGCCAGGCACATGCCGAGCGCGAGGGCCGTTAGGCCAGTGTGAAGAACCGAGGGTTGAGCGGGCATGCAAGCTCCTTGTGCTACTGCCGTTGCGTACACCGCGCCGCCGAGCGTCGTCGTGGTGTGATCATGCGACTGTGAGCGTAGATCAGGGTTCCTTTGGCCGCTAAACTCGGCGAAACCTGACCCGTCGGTCGCACATGCTCATCGCAAGGAAGGCCCGATGCTGACCACCCTCGCCGTCGCCAATTACCGCTCGATCAACACGCTGGTGATGCCGCTGGCACGCCTGAACCTGATCACCGGACCCAACGGCAGCGGCAAGTCCAACCTCTACCGCGCCCTGCGTTTGCTGGCCGAAACGGCCCAAGGCGGGGTGATCAATGCGCTGGCCCGTGAGGGCGGGTTGAAGTCCACGTTCTGGGCGGGACCGGAGAGCATCAGCCGACGCATGCGCAACGGCGAAGTCGAAGTGCAGGGCGGGCCGCGCAAAGAGGTCGTTCGATTGCGCCTGGGGTTTGCGGCCGAGGATTTCAGCTACGCGATTTCACTGGGGCTGCCTCCGCCGTCGAACGCGCCCACGGCATTCGCCCTGGACCCGGAGATCAAGCGCGAATGCATCTGGGCCGGGCCGCTGTATCGCCCTGCCAGTCTGCTGGTGGACCGCGCCGGGCCGATGGTTCGGACCCGCGAAGGCCGCAGTTGGGAGGTTCTCGCGCAACACACACCGGCCTTCGACAGCCTGTTCGATCAGGTGGGCAACTTGCGCTCCTCGCCGGAAGTGCTGCAACTGCGGGAGAGCATTCGCGGTTGGCGATTTTATGATCACTTCCGCAGCGATTCCGACGCGCCTGCGCGCAAACCGCAACTGGGCACGCGCACGCCGGTGTTGCATCACGATGGACGGGACCTGGCGGCGGCCTTGCAGACCATTCGGGAGATTGGCGAACCGGAGGCGCTGGACGCCGCGATCAGCGATGCCTTTCCGGGCGCGCGTGTCGCCATCGATGCGCAGGGCGGCGGGCTGTTCTCATTGGAGTTTTATCAAGAGGGGTTATTGAGGCCGCTGTCCGCGTCCGAACTGTCGGACGGCACCTTGCGGTATCTGCTGCTGATCGCGGCCCTGCTGACACCGCGCCCGCCGACGATGATGGTACTCAACGAGCCGGAAACCAGCCTTCATCCTGACCTGCTGCCTGCCTTGGCAAGGTTGATCATCCGCGCGTCACAGCGTTGTCAGGTGTGGGTTGTCTCACACGCCAGCCGTCTGATCGCCGCGCTGGAGCAGGACCCGGAATGCAACAGCATCGTGCTGGAGAAAGAATTGGGACAGACCGGGATTGTCGGTCAGGGGATGCTGGATCAACCGGCGTGGCATTGGCCGGATTGAAGAACGTTTGATCAATCCCACGCGGGGTGGAGACGATCACCGTTTTGTAGGAGTGAGCTTGCTCGCGATGGCGGAGTATCAGAACCATTGATAACGTCTGACACGACGCAATCGCGAGCAAGCTCACTCCTACAGGTATTACGCGCTAGCTACCCGCCCCACCATGGGCTTCTTCAAAGAAGAAATCCTTCCAGCTGTCGGCCTTGTTCTTCAGCACGCCGATCTCATTCAGTTTCTCGGCATAGATATAAGTGCGTTGCGGCACGATGGTGAAGTCGATTTCCGGGTCGTTGACGATCTTCTCTACCAACGGCAACGGCAGCTTGGACTTCTCGACCTCGATGTAGGTCTTCGCTGCGGCGTTCTTGTCGGCCTTGATGATCTTCTCGGCTTCCGCCAGCGCGTCGTAGAAGGCCTTGTAGGTCTTCGGGTTTTCGTCGTGGAATTTCTGGGTGGTGTAGAGCACGTTGAACGTGGCCTGACCGCCCAGCACATCGTACGAACTCAGCACTTTATGCACGTTCGGGTTTTCCAACTCCTGATACTGGAACGGCGGGCTGGAGAAGTGCGCACTGATTTCCGAGCCGCCTGCGATCAGCGCCGAGGTGGCGTCCGGGTGCGGCAGGCTGACGGAGATGTCGTCGAATTTCTTGTAGTTGGCGTTACCGAACAGCTTGGCGGTCTCGATCTGCAAGGTGCGCGACTGGAAGCCCACGCCCGCTGCCGGGACGGCAATGCGGTCTTTGTCGGTGAAATCCTTCACGGTCTTCACGTCCGGCTTGTTGCTCAGCAGGTAGTTCGGCATCGAACCCAGCGAGGCGATGGCCTTGACGTTCTGCTTGCCCTTGGTGCGGTCCCAGATGGTCAACATCGGCGGTACGCCTGCCGACACCACGTCCAGCGCACCCGCCAGCAGCGCTTCGTTCATCGCGGTGGCGCCGGAAATGCTGTTCCAGTCGACCTTGATGTCAATGCCCTCTTCCTTGCCGTGCTTCTCGATCAGCTTCTGCTGCTGCACGACGTCGAGAATCAGGTAACCGATGCCGAACTGCTGGGCGATGCTGATCTTGCCTTCGGCGTGTGCGCCGCTGCTCAGCAATGCGCCGGTCAGACCGAGTGTGACGGCCAGCGCGGTCAGCGTCGGGCGTTTGAAAGAAGTCCCCATAAATTCCTCACAAAAGAAGCGAAAAGTGTTGGATGAGTCTTATGTCCCGGCCTCAGCGCTGCATGCCCCATCGCTTGACGGTCAGGCGCTCCACATTGCTGAACAGCAGGTTTTCCACCAGCAGCCCGATGATGATCACGGCCGCGAGGCCCGCAAACACCTTGTCGGTGTACAGCTCGTTGCGGTTCTGGAAGATGTACCAACCCAGACCGCCTTTCCCCGAAGACGCGCCGAACACCAGCTCGGCGGCGATAAGGGTGCGCCAGGCGAACGCCCAGCCGATTTTCAGGCCCGCCAGAATCGACGGCAGCGCCGCAGGAATCAGGATGTGCCAGACGAAGCGAATACCCTTCAGGCCGTAATTGCGACCGGCCATGCGCTGAGTTTCGGACACGCCAAGAAAGCCCGCGTACGTATTCAGCGCCAAGGCCCACAGCACCGAGTGAACCAGCACGAAGATCAGGCTGTTTTCGCCCAACCCAAACCAGAGCAGCGACAGCGGCAGCAGCGCGATGGCGGGCAGTGGGTTGAGCATCGAGGTCAGCGTCCCGAGCAGGTCGCGGCCCAATTGCGTGGACACCGCCAGTGTGGTCATGAAGAACGCCAGCACGATGCCGATCAGGTAGCCCTTGACCAGCACGGTCAGGGAAATCCACACCTTCGCCAGCAGCTCGCCAGTGACGATGCCGTCGATGAAGGCCTTGGCGGTGTCGATGAAACTCGGCAGCAACAGGTCATTGCCCTGAATGCGCGCGGCGATTTCCCAGATCGCCGCCAGGGCGATCAGGATCACGGTCTTGCGCACCCAGCTTTGCTGCCAGATGCGCTGCACGAGAGGAATGTCGCGGGCCAGGTCTTCCTGAGTGAAAGGCTCCAGTGCGACTTCGTATTCCTCGCGAATGGGGGGGGAAAGGCTCATGGTGGTGTCTCATTTGGGCCAGCGCAGGCCCCCTGTAGGAGCCGGCTTGCTGGCGAAAGCGGTGGGTCATTCACCACTGCGGCGTCAGATACGGCGCCTTCGCCAGCAAGCCGGCTCCTACAAGGCGCGTTCAATCCGGGCGTTCGGTGATGTTCAAGTCATGCATCAGTGCGCGATCAGTAAGCGATCCGAATATCCTGAAACCGCAAATCCTGCTCGACCGCAGGCGCTTCGCCTTCGTCGAACAGCAGCCGGTGAATGCGCTGCGCCGAAGCCTGGAAATCCACGCCACCCAGGCTTTTCAGGTCGTACTGATGGCTGTTGATCTCGGCACGCACGCGGCCTGGATGCGGCGACAGCAGCAAAATCCGGTTACCCACGACCAGTGCTTCTTCAATGGAGTGGGTCACGAACAACAGCGTGAAGCGCACCTCTTCCCACAGCTCCAGCAGCTCTTCCTGCATCTTGCGACGAGTCAAGGCATCGAGCGCGGCGAACGGCTCGTCCATGAGCAGAATTTTCGGCTGCATTGCCAGCGCACGGGCGATCGCCACCCGCGCCTTCATGCCGCCCGACAGGGTGTGCGGGTAGGCGTCGGCAAATGCGCTCAGGCCGACCTTTTCCAGGTAATGCCGCGCCCGCTCTTCCGCTTCGCGACGCTTGAGAGTGCGCGAGGCGAGCAGCGGAAACATCACGTTCTCGATCACGGTCTTCCAGGGCGGAAGCTGATCGAACTCCTGAAACACGACGATTCGGTCAGGCCCCGGTTCTGTGACCTGCTGACCGGCCAGACGAATCTGCCCTTCGCTGGGCGTGATGAAACCGGCAACGGCCTTGAGCAACGTCGATTTGCCGCAACCCGACGGGCCGAGGAGGACGAAACGGTCAGCCGGATCGATTTCAAAACTGACTTGATGAGTGGCCCGCACAACGCGCTCCGGCGTGCGGTATTCAAGGCTGACGCCCTGGACTTGCAATAGCGCTTCAGCGGTAGGCTGATTGGCCTCTTGCGCGTTCGAGCGATTGCTAGCCGTGTGGCTTTGCAGAACAGCGTTCATGGAGCGGGCTCCCTCAATCGGTGTGAATCAGAACGGAGCATCGCCCTGAATGGTGGTGCGGTGCAGACGACGACGCAGATGGTCAGGCGTGCCGCCCGCCAGGTGGATCAGGGAACGGTTGTCCCAGAACACCATGTCGTTCTCCTGCCATTTGTGGCGCAGGACGTTTTCCGTACGCACGCTGTGGGCGTAGATCTCTTCGAGAATCGCGCGGCTTTCGTCTTCCGGGATGTCCACGATGTGCGTGGTGAACCCCTCACTGACGAACAGTGCCTTGCGGCCGTTTTCCGGGTGCGTGCGCACGATCGGGTGGCTGACGACTGCGACCTGGGCCAATTGCTCGGCGCTCAGCGTCGGGCGCCAGTTCTCGGCGTTTTTGCCGTGGCTGTAGCGCGAGGTGTAGCTGTGAACGGCTTTGCGGCCTTCAACGGCTTTGCGCAGGTGCTCAGGCAAAGTTTCCCATGCCTGATGCATGTCGGCGAACAACGTGTCGCCGCCTTCGCTCGGCAGCTCCTGGGCGTACAGCATCGAACCGAGGCTCGGCAGCTCTTTGTAGGACAGGTCCGAGTGCCAGTATTTACCGGCATCGCCCAGACCCACCGGCTGACCGTTTTCAACGATGTTGGAGACGATCAGGATTTCGGGGTGGTTGGCGAGCAGGAACTGCTTGAGCACGTGAATCTGCAGCACGCCGAAACGGCGGCTGAAATCAATCTGTTGCTGCGGCGTGATCTGCTGATCGCGGAACACGACAACGTGGTGATCCAGGTGCGCGCGGTGTACGCGGGCGAAATCTGCGTCATTCAGCGGGCGGGACAGGTCCAGTCCGACGATTTCTGCGCCCACCTTTTCGGCGAATGGACGCACATCGAACTGCTGACTCGGTGCTTGAGCGGACGTGGAAGCTTGGGAGGCTGCTGGCATGAGAACTCCGACTCCAGAATAGGTGTGACTGAGAAGTCGGGACTTTATAGATATAAGAAGAGAAATTTAAATATCGTTAGAGCATATGGATAGCGCTGAAAGAACTAGCGACGGCGCAATGCCAGTATCGGTAACGGTCCGGATACCAAATTCTTATCTTTAGCCACGAACCCGAAAGGCAAAATGCGTGTCTATCTCCTGCCTCGCAGCCTTGCTCGCTGCGACCCGAGGCGCTCTCCAGAGATAAGAAAAAGAGGAACGATCATGCCGGAACGCGCAGGCTTCAACGATCAATCGTCCGACAAAGGGCTGGACGACAACGTGAAATTGCTCATTGCCTTACGGCGTGCCTTGAGCGCAGATGCAAAAACGCCGACGCATGTACGAGCCGTCGGCGTGAAAAACGTGGGGCAGTGATCAGGGCGATCCATGGGCAAGGCCATTAACCTGTGGGAGCGAATTTATTCGCGAGGGTCAGTCCGGCCGACACATGTGTATCGACCGGACAAATTTTCGCGAATGAATTCACTCCCACAGATCATGCATCGCCGCTAAGCCCGGACAGCACTTACTTCAATCAGAACGCTGGCAATACCGCACCGTCGTACTTCTTGTTGATGAAGTCTTTGACTTCCTGGCTGGTCAGCGCCTTCGACAGCTTGTTGATCGCGTCGGTGTGGGCGTTGTCAGTACGGGTGACGAGGAAGTTCACGTAAGGCGAATCGGCACCTTCGATGATCAGCGCGTCTTTCTTCGGATTCAGTTTGGCTTCCAGCGCGTAGTTGGTGTTGATCAGGTCCAGGTCAACCTGGTCCAGAGCGCGTGGCAGCAGAGCGGATTCCAGCTCGCGGAATTTCAGTTTTTTCGGGTTGGTGGCGATGTCTTTCGGGGTCGCCAGCGCGTTGGTCGGGTCCTTCAGGGTGATCAGACCGTTCTTCTGCAGCAGGAGCAGCGCACGACCGGCGTTGCTGCCTTCGTTCGGAATGGCAACGGTGGCGCCTTCAGGCAGCTGGTCGATGGACTTCCACTTCTTGGAGTAGCCGCCGAACGGTTCAACGTGCACGCCCACGCCGGTCACCAGAGTGGCGCCTTTACCTTTGTTGAAGCCATCCAGGTAAGGCTTCGTCTGGAAGTAGTTGGCGTCCAGACGTTTTTCGTTCAGCTGCACGTTTGGCTGCACGTAGTCAGTGAACACCTTGATCTCCAGGTCCACGCCTTCTTTGGCCAGTTCAGGCTTGATCAGGTTCAGGATCTCGGCGTGGGGAACGGCCGTCGCGCCGACGACCAGTTTCTCGGCAGCCTGGGCTGCGTTGACGCCAAAGGAGAGGGCAGCCGCCAGTGCGGTGAACAACAACGTCTTTTTCATGCGATGTCCTTAAAATCCGGTCGCCTTGTGGGCAACTCTGTCGAGATAGTGCCGCGGGTACGACCCCATGGGGTGGCGGCTGATGCGGACATTACCGAGATTTTTTATTCCGAGACAATACTTTTTAAGCGAATCGTTATGCTTTTTGGTTCTCATAAGGCTTTTGGCCATCTCTCAGGATCTCCAAATGGCTCTACGTCAGCGCTCTCGCGGCCGTCGCGCTGCTCCCACAGGTGGTCGGCTCAACCGTCAGCGGGAAGGAAGGTTGAGATGTTCCGGCAAAATCTCCGCCCCGCTGCTGACCAGCAATGCAAAATGAATGACGTTCTCCAGCTCCCGTGTATTCCCCGGCCAGTAGTGCGCTTCCAGCACTTTCTGCGCGGCGTCGCTGATAAGGGGCATGTCGAAGTCGAGGCGCTGGCTATAGATCCCCAGAAAATACTCGGCCAACGGCAAAATGTTGCCCGGCTGCTCACGCAGGGATGGCAGGTCCAACCGCCCCTCGCTCAGGTAGCTATAGAGCCGCTCGTGAAACTTCCCGGCGGCAACGGCCAGTTTCAGGTCGATGCTCGTCGCCGCCACCAAACGTACGTCCACAGGGCTCGGCTGCGAGGCGCCGACCCGGGTGACTTCGTGATTTTCCAGCGCCGACAACAATTTGATCTGAATCGGTAACGGCAGGTCCGCGATCTCGTCGAGGTACAGCGTCCCGCCTGTCGCCGAACCGAACCATCCCGCCCTGCTACTCGCTGACCCGCTGTGCGCACCGGCCGCGTAGCCGAAACGCTCGGCGTCGGCGTAGGTCGGGCTGATCGCCCCGCAATTCACCGAGACGAACAACCCCGAACGATCACTGCCACGGTGGATATGCCGCGCCAACAGTTCTTTACCGGTGCCAGGTTCGCCGCGGATCAAGACCGGCAAATCCACGGGGGCAAGCTGCTCCATTTCTTCACGCAAGCGACGAGAGCGTGGGTCGAAAAACACCAGCGCCTTGGCACGGATGCTCAGGGGGCTTTTTTCAGCGTCGGGAAAAGTCAGGAGGGGTTGTTGAGGTACGTCTGATGGGCTCATGGCAGGCTCCCGCCCAAGCCATCAAAGCCTGAGCGTTAAAAAAAAGGCCGCAGCGCCCGTCGGTTCACTGCGGCGAAAAAGGTCGTGATCAGCGTGCGTTCTAACGCGATCCTCGCCACGCAACATGGCTTCATGCGCGGCGTCGTGTGAGTTGTTCGATACGGCCTTGCAGGCGATACAGGTAAGCGAAACCCTGTTCCCAGCGTTGATGGCCGGATTTCACGTTGATATGACCCGCGCCGCTCAGAATGCCGATCTCGGCACCCCAGTTGCGGGCCATTTCCATCGCACGCAAGGCGCTGACGGCGGAGTCGTTGTCGGAACTGACCACCTGTGCCGGGAACGGCAGCATGTGCTCAGGGATAGGCGCAAAGTTACGAATCGCAGGCGGGCAGTTCGGTCGCTCGACGTCCGCAGGCGCCACCAGCAAAGCGCCGCGCACTTGTCGCAAGGTTTCCAATGGCGCCAGTTGCGCCCAGTGAGCCACCGTCACACAGCCAAGGCTGTGGGCGATCAGAATCACGGGTGAACTGTCGACGGCAATTGCTCGCTGCAACTCACCGACCCAATCTTCGCGGCGAGGTTTCAGCCAGTCGGCCTGCTCCACGCGCACGCTGTTGGGCAGGCTGTTCTGCCAATGAGTTTGCCAATGGTCTTCGGCAGATCCTTGCCAGCCTGGCACGATCAAGTAACGGATCGATTCGTTATGCACGGCCTTCGCCTCCTGCACTTTTTGCGTTCATGGCGGCGAGTATAGGGAAGGGACATATATTCGAAAAAGAATAAGAAGATATTTGTTAATACCCAAATTTCATATGCCGCAAACACAGTCAATCACGCGACCAAAAAAGAGGGCCACCCCCTGCCTTAAGGAGTAGCCCTGATAATCACGCTGTCTGCCCCCAGCTCGCCGGGGATAGGGAAAGAATACGGGCGGGTTGTTACAGAATTTTTTATCTGGGGAAAAATTCAGGCGAGCAACTGCGTCAACCGATGCCGTGCTGCCCTGCGCAGTTTTTCGGCATCCAGCACGCTGATGAAATCATGATCCCGACGGATGATTCCCCGTGATGCGAAATCGGTCAGCACGCGCTCGATGACGTCCGGGGTCAGGCCCAGGCAGCGGCTGGAGGGGATGTCGTGAACGGAGACGATGCGCACGGAGCGGTCAAGTTCGCCGTAGCCTTCGCTGAGCATGAGCAGCCGGAACGCGACGCGCTCGTCGGTGGGCAGCAGGGTCATTTCATCCCGCGCAGGAACGCCCAGGCCGAGCTTGTTTCCCAGCAATTGCCGGAACAAGCGCCAGTAGCGAGGGTTGTGGTCGAGTATGTGATCAAGAGGGGCCTGCGGCATGTGCAGGAGGATGACCTGGTCTTCCGCGTAGACATCGTGCAGGCGGGGCCGCTCATCAAAGAGGGAGATTTCACCAAACCAGTACGGCCGCTTGGATGCCGTTTGGGGCGATAGCCAGTGACGTTGCTGTTTGACGTCGTTGAAGCGGACGGAGCCTGCAAGCAGCGCATACAGCCCACACGCAGGCTCGCCGCGCTTGAGGATGAGTTTGCCGGGGGTGACCCGCCGCTGCCGCATGCCGGTCAGCAGGCTATCCTGCAAGGCAGCGGGCAAATCATTGAACCAGTGGTCGTTGTCCAACCATGAGCGCCATTGCGTTCCATTCGTCACGTGAATCTCCTTTTTCTCGTAGGCGTTTTATTGCAGGCTGAGCCAACGGGCAGGCCCCGGCCCAAAAAGCAGCGGCATGATCAACGCACGCAGGAGGAATAACAATGAAAAACCTCATCGATCATCTCAGCCAGTACGCGGCTTACCACCGCGATACCCGCAACATTGCTACCCATTTCGTCGGTGTTCCGCTGATCGTCCTTGCCGTGTCTGTGCTGCTGTCGCGGCCTGGCTGGAGCAGTTGGGCGCTGGGCGAATTGTGGTTGTCGCCCGCCTTGCTGGCGACGGTCGCGGCCACGCTGTTTTACCTGCGCCTCGACAAACCGTTGGGCATCGCCCTCGGCATCGTACTGACGCTGTTCCTGTGGATCGGCGCGCACCTCGCGCAGCAAAGCACGCTGGTCTGGCTAGGCTCGGGCGTCGGGCTGTTCGTGATCGGCTGGGCGATCCAGTTCGTTGGTCATTATTACGAAGGTCGTAAACCGGCGTTCGTCGACGACGTCACAGGCCTGATCATCGGCCCGCTGTTCGTCACCGCCGAAGCGGCGTTTCTGATGGGGATGCGCAAGAAATTGCAGAACAGCATCGAGGGGAAAGTGGGGCGGACGCACAAGCGGAATTTGAAGAAGGCTGCTGCATGAGCACCGGTGGGAGCCGGCTTGCTGGCTCCCACAGGGTTTCGCGAGTGAGCGGACCGCCGATTAAATGTCGGCAACCTTCTGCCAAACCTTCGGCTTGAAGAACAACGTCTCCCCGCGCGCCAGGCCGATCAGGCTGTCGTGATCCTTCACCACTTCCGCTTCGATCAGGTCCGGCTGGCCTTCGACTTTCAGCGTCACACGCGTCGTCGCGCCCAATGGGCGAATGTCGCGAACTTCCGCTGCGTGATGCCCTTCCACTTCATGGCGCGACAGCGACACTTCGTGCGGACGGAACAGCACATGATTGTCTTCGCCCAGATGCAGACGGTTGGAGTCGCCGAGGAAGTGATACACGAAATCGCTCGCCGGGTTCTCGTACACCTCGCCCGGTGAACCGATCTGCTCGATCACGCCCTTGTTCATCACCACGATGCGGTCGGCGACTTCCATGGCCTCTTCCTGGTCGTGGGTCACGAACACCGATGTCAGGTTGATGTCTTCGTGCAGGCGCGCCAGCCAGCGGCGCAATTCCTTGCGCACTTTGGCATCGAGAGCACCGAACGGTTCGTCCAGCAGTAGCACTTTTGGCTCGACCGCCAATGCCCGCGCCAGGGCGATACGCTGACGCTGACCACCGGACAATTGCTCAGGGTAGCGATCCGACAGCCAGTCCAGTTGCACCATGTTCAACAGCTCATGAACCTTGGCGGCGATCTGGCTTTCGTTCGGGCGCTGGTTTTTCGGCTTCATGCGCAGGCCAAAGGCAACGTTGTCAAACACGGTCATGTGACGGAACAGCGCGTAGTGCTGGAACACGAACCCGACGTTGCGATCACGCACATCGTGACCGGAGACGTCTTCGCCGTGGAACACGATGCTGCCCTGATCCGGCGTTTCCAGCCCCGCGATGATGCGCAGCAGCGTGGTTTTGCCACAGCCGGACGGACCCAGCAAAGCCACCAGCTCGCCACTCTGGATGTCCAGGTTGATGCTGTTGAGGGCCTTGAAAGCGTTGAAATTCTTGCTGACGTTACGGACTTCGATCGACATGAATTATTCCTCCGCCGCGCTTTGGCGCAGACGGCTAATGCGCGCTTCGCTCCACTGCTTGAGCAGCAGGATGAACAGCGCAAGGATCAATAACAGGCTCGCCACGGCAAATGCAGCCACGTGGTTGTACTCGTTGTAGAGAATCTCGACATGCAGCGGCAGGGTGTTGGTCACGCCGCGAATGTGGCCGGACACCACCGACACCGCGCCGAACTCACCCATCGCACGGGCGGTACACAGCACCACGCCGTAGATGAGACCCCATTTGATGTTCGGCACAGTCACATGCCAGAACATCTGCCAGCCGTTGGCGCCCAGCAGGCGCGCCGCTTCTTCTTCCTGCGTGCCCTGCTCCTGCATCAGCGGGATCAGCTCGCGGGCCACGAACGGCACCGTCACGAAGATGGTCGCCAGCACGATACCCGGCAGGGCGAAGACGATCTGGATGTCGTGATCCTGAAGCCACGGCCCGAACACGCCACGGGCGCCGAACATGAGGATGTAGACCAGACCGGCAATCACCGGCGACACCGAGAACGGCAGGTCGATCAGGGTCACCAGAATCGCCTTGCCCCGGAACGAATATTTGCTCACGCACCAGGCAGCCGAGACGCCGAACACGACGTTCAACGGCACGGAAATCAGCACGGCATACACCGTGAGTTTCAACGCCGACAACGCGTCAGGCTCAAGAATCGCCGTGAAGAAGCCGCCCAGACCGTTTTTCAGCCCCTGACTGACAACAACGAACAACGGCAAAAGCAGAAAGATTGCAAAAACCAGCCAGGCAAGGCCGATCAGAATACGCCGCGACACCGCACTGCCACGACGGGCAGCGTTGGCGGAGGAAGCGGCAATGAGCGATGGACCAGACATAGTGCGCCTCCTCAGTTCGGGGTTTCGATTCGACGTTGCAGCAGGTTGATCAGCAGCAACAGGATGAATGACACCACCAGCATCAGCACGCCGATGGAGGTCGCGCCCGCGTAGTCGTACTGGTCGAGTTTGACCATGATCAGCAGCGGCAGGATTTCGGTTTTCATCGGCATGTTGCCCGCGATGAAAATCACCGAACCGTACTCGCCCACGCCGCGGGCGAACGCCAGCGCGAAGCCTGTCAGCCAGGCGGGGAGCAACGCAGGGACGAGGATGTAGCGGAACACTTGCAGCGGGCGAGCGCCGAGGCAGGCAGCGGCTTCTTCGACTTCACGGGGTATGTCGGCCAACACCGGCTGCACGGTCCGCACCACGAACGGCATCGTGACGAAGGTCAGCGCCAGGGTAATGCCGAACGGGGTGTACGCGATCTTGATGCCCAAGTCGGTAGCGAACTGGCCTACCAGACCGGCCGGCGTGTATAGGGCAGTCAGTGCGATGCCCGCAACGGCCGTGGGCAGTGCGAATGGCAGGTCGATCATCGCGTCGATGATTTTGCGGCCCGGAAAGGTGTAACGCACCAGCACCCACGCCAACAGCGTACCGATGATGCCGTTGATGATCGCTGCGTAGAACGCCGTGCCGAAGCTCAATTTCAGCGCGGCCAGCACCCGAGGCGCGGTGACGATGTTCCAGAACTGCTCGGCGGTCAGTTGCGACGCATGGATGAACATGAACGCGAGCGGTATCAGCACAATCAAGCTGAGGTACACCAAGGTGTAGCCCAGCGTCAGCCCGAAGCCGGGTATGACGGGGGATATGCGTCGAGACATAAAGGTCCTTGGTTGATACACAGAACCCGGAGCGAGTCCGGGTCTTTAATCCTGATATTGAAAAACGTCGCAAAATCTAGCAGATCACGACGAATTTTGTAGGAGCCGCCGGGGTGGCGTTCCACCTTGCTGGCGAAAGCGGTGTGTCAGTCACCAAAGCAGCATCAGACAAACCCCCTTCGCCAGCAAGCCGGCTCCCACAGTACTGCGTCCTATCCGCCAGAATTACTTCGGAATATAGATCTGGTCGAAGATGCCGCCGTCGTTGAAGAACTTAGGCTGAGCCTCTTTCCAGCCGCCGAAGTCCTTGTCGATGGTCACCAGCTCCAGTTTCGGGAACTGCTTCTCGTACTTGGCCGCGATTTCCTTGTCGCGAGGACGATAGAAGTTCTTCGCAGCGATTTCCTGACCTTCCTTGCTGTACAGGTGCTTGAGGTATTCAGTCGAGATTTCGGTGGTGCCATGTTTCTCGGCGTTCTTCTCGACGACCGCAACCGGTGGCTCGGCCAGGATCGACAGGGAAGGCACGACGATGTCGAACTTGTCGGCGCCGCCGTCTTCTTTCAGCGACAGGAAGGCTTCGTTTTCCCACGCCAGCAGGACGTCGCCCAGGCCGTTGTTGGTGAAGCTGATGGTTGCGCCGCGAGCACCGGTGTCCAGCACAGGCACGTGTTCGAACAGGGTCTTGATGTAGGCCTTGGCCTTGGTCTCGTCGCCACCGTTGGCTTTCAGGCCATAGGCGTACGCAGCCAGGAAGTTCCAGCGAGCGCCGCCAGAGGTTTTCGGGTTCGGGGTGATGACCGCGACGTCTTTCTTGATCAGGTCAGCCCAATCGTGAATGCCTTTCGGGTTGCCCTTGCGCACCAGGAACACGATGGTCGAGGTGTACGGGGTGCTGGCGTCAGGCAGTTTGGTCTGCCAGTTTTCCGGGATGGATTTGCCCAGTTTCGAGATTTCGTCGATGTCACCGGCCAACGCCAGGGTCACAACATCTGCAGGCGAACCGTCGATGACCGAGCGGCCTTGCTTGCCCGAACCACCGTGGGATTGGTTGATCTTGACCGTGTCGCCTGGGTGGGCCTTGGTCCAGTAGTTGATGAATTCAGCGTTGTAGTCCTGATACAGCTCACGCGTCGGGTCATACGACACGTTCAACAGCGTGTAGTCCTTTGCAACGGCGGAACCGGCAAACACGGCACTGGCGAGTGCGGCCAGCGCGTAACGACGAATGGACATGAATCAAGCTCCTGGAAATTGTGTGTTGTTGGCTTTTTCTAGTTTTTTGGGTCAAGCGTTGTCTGTAACAGCACGGCTTTCCGGCGGTCGCGCCCTCAACATCGCCGCCGGCAAGCCGGACTGCTACACGTAATCGGTGTTCGTGGTGCTCAACCCTGCTGCTTGCCAGGGTTCTGCAGACGGAATTTTTCCTTGCGTTCGATCTGGACCACCTGCGCGTTGTGCACGGTGATTTCAACCGCGCCGAAACGCAGGTCACGCAGAGCGCTCTGAATTTCTCGCAGAATGCTTGCTTCGTCCTGGCCGTCGACGCTACGTAGAGATGCGCTCATTATCGTGCTCCTTGAAAGAGTTGCCCGCAGCGGCGGTGGGAAGGCGGCTGCTCGTGGCGTAAGCGCGATATTAGAGAGGGAGGGTTATTCTTAAAAATACTATTTAAGAATGCAGATATAACCAAAGTGAATTTGGCTGTTTTTCAGACGCCGGATGCGCGTCTGCCTGCACGGCATCCACTGAGGGAGCGAATTCATCCGCGAATGGTCTGTACAGACAATGCAACTGCATCGCCTCTGCCATTTCGCGAATAAATCCGCTCCCACAGGCCCATGCCTGGCCGTCGGACGTCAGCTCAACGCAAACACCGGCGCATGCTGCCAATCGATCTGCGCGGCAGGCATAGGCCGCGCAAACCAGTAGCCCTGGCCCAACTCGCATTCGCTGTTCAGCAGAAAATTTGCCTGATCGGCCTGCTCGATACCTTCAGCCAACACCCGCATGCCCATGGCTTGGGCCAGCGCGATGACCGCGTGAACGATGGCGATGTCGTCTTCATCTTCCGGAAGGCCCGCGACAAACCCCTGATCGATTTTCAGCTTCTGCACCGGCATCCGCTTGAGCCGCAGCAGCGACGAATAACCCGTACCAAAATCATCGATGGAAAGCTTGAGGCCCAACTCCCGCAAGCGATGCATCTGCTCAATCGCTTGCTCGGGATCGTCCATGATCGCGCTCTCAGTCACTTCAAGCTCCAGATAACCCGGCGCCAGCCCGGTTTCATGCAGCACCTGAGCGACCCTCCGATCCAGATCGCCGCGGCCGAACAGGCGGCTGGACACGTTGACCGCCACAAACGACAGGACCACTCCGTCCTTGAGCCACTGGCGCATTTGCCGACAGGCTTCGGTCAGCACCCAGTTGTCGATCTCCGCGATCAGTCCGCTTTGTTCGGCAACGGGAATGAAGTCGCCGGGCGAGACCATCCCGCGCTGCGGATGCTGCCAACGCACCAGCGCCTCGACGCCCTCAATGCGGCGGGTGCGCAGGTTGTGGATCGGCTGATAAAACACGCGCAATTCGTTCTGCACGATCGCCTGCCGCAATTCAACGGCCAGTTCGACTCGACGCTGGGCGCGCGCCGTGAGTTCTTCGGTGTACAGGGCGTAGCGTTCACGCCCTTGGCTTTTGGCGAGAAACAGCGCGGCATCGGCGTTGCGCAACAATTGCTCGGCGCTCATCGCGTCGTGGGGAAAAATGCTAACGCCGATGCTCGCTGAAAGGAACAGCGGCTGGCCTTCAATAACGAAGGGTTCGCGCATTCCGTCGAGGATGCCTTGCGCCAGTTCGGCCGCCTGCACGGCCTGGTGTGGGTTTTCGATCAACACGGCGAATTCATCACCGCCCAATCGCGCGAGTGTCAGGCCTTTCTCCAAAAAGCTCGCCAACCGCTCCCCGACCGCCTTTAGCACTTCGTCGCCCAGGTTGTGCCCGAGGCTGTCGTTGATGTGCTGGAATTGGTCAAGATCGATCAGCAACAGCGCCAGCGTCTCTTTCTTTCGCCGGGCATGGGTGAGCGCCTGCTCGGCTCGGTCGCTGAACAACAGCCGGTTGGGCAGGCCCGTCAGGGCGTCGTAATGGGCCAGATGGACCAATTCACGTTCGGAATGCTTGATAGACGTGATGTCAGAAAACACCGCGACGTAATGCGTGATCGCCCCCTGATCATCTTTGATTGAGCGAATGCTTTGCCATTGCGGATAAATCTCGCCGCTTTTACGCCGATTCCAGATCTCGCCGCTCCACTGGCCCGCGCTGGAAATGGACTTGTACATGCGCTCGTAGAACTCGGGACCGTGCCGTCCGGACTTGAACTTCTGCGGCGTCAAGCCCAGCACCTCGTCCTGCTGATAGCCGGTGATTTCCATGAACGCCCGGTTCACATGAACGATCACGCCGCTTGCATCGGTCACCAGCACCCCTTCCAGCGTGCTGTCGAAGACCGCAGCGGCGAGACGCAGGCGTTGAATGTCCTCTTTTCGGCGTTGGCGGGCCTTGACCCCCATGAAGCTCAGCAGCCGGAATCGTGCGAAGTAGACGCACAGCGCGCTGAGCGCCAGCCAGGCATAACCGCTCATCAGTTGAGCACGGGCCAACTGAATCGAATCCTCGATCAAAAGCGGGAGCACATAGTCGGTGAACGCCAGCCAGAAAATCGACAGCAGCCCATACAACAGTGCGGTTTTGAGCGCATCTCGGGTAATCGCTGACATGAAAACCAAAAACCTTACGAAAGGACGGGATTATAGAATAAGAAACATCCTGCGACGCTTATCTAAAACACCGACTGGTTTTATCTGGTGGCTAAGTGATAATGCGCGCTGTCGTCTCAGGGTCGGTATTCACCTCCCTGCACCCCGCATGCGTTACAACCGAGGGCAACTCAGCCTATGTGGAACAACGGTCTGCTCGACCTGTCCGTCTGGCAATTGGTCGCAGTCATTCTGGCGATGACTCACGTCACCATCGTCAGCGTCACGGTTTATCTCCATCGCTACTCCGCGCACCGCTCGTTGGAACTCAACGCCGGGCTCAAGCACTTTTTCCGTTTCTGGCTGTGGCTGACCACGGCACAGAACACCCGCGAGTGGACGGCCATCCACCGCAAACACCACGCCAAATGCGAAACAGCAGATGACCCGCACAGCCCGGTCATCAAAGGCCTGTCCACGGTTCTGCGCAAAGGCGCCGAGTTGTACCGCGCCGAGGCAGAAAATCCCGAGACGCTGCGCATCTACGGCAAGAACTGCCCGGAAGACTGGATCGAGCGCAACCTGTACTCGCGCTATCCGCTTTTGGGCGTGATGATCATGGGCGCCATCGACCTTGCGCTGTTTGGCGTCATCGGCATCACCGTCTGGGCGATCCAGATGATGTGGATTCCGGTGTGGGCCGCTGGTGTGGTCAACGGCCTGGGTCATGCGGTCGGCTATCGCAATTTCGAATGCCGGGACGCCGCGACCAATCTGGTGCCGTGGGGCATCCTGATCGGCGGCGAAGAGCTGCACAACAATCACCACACCTACCCGAACTCGGCCAAGCTGTCGGTCAAGCGCTGGGAGTTCGACATGGGCTGGGCGTGGATCAAAGTGTTCTGCTGGCTGCGTCTGGCCAAGGTTCAGCGCGTGGCGCCGATTGCCCACCGGGTCGCAGGCAAGGGCCACGTGGACATGGACACCGCCATGGCCATCCTCAACAACCGGTTCCAGATCATGGCCCAGTACCGCAAGCTGGTGATCGCGCCGCTGGTCAAACAGGAACTCGCCAAAGCCGACGAGTCGGTTCGTCATCAGTTCCGTCGGGCCAAACGGCTGCTGTCTCGCGAAACCAGCCTGCTGGAAGACAAACATCAGGCGCGCATCCAGACCATGCTGGAACACAGCCAGGCGCTGAAAGTGATCTACGAAAAACGCCTCGCGTTGCAGCAGATCTGGGCGCGCACCAGCAGCAACGGCCACGACATGCTCGCCGCCATCAAAGACTGGGTCCACGAAGCGGAAGCCAGCGGCATTCAGTCCCTGCGCGACTTCGCCGACCAGCTGAAAACCTACTCGCTACGCCCTTCCCACGGCTAAGCCATTGATCGGCGCCCACCCGTCCGGGTGGGTGTTTGTCGGAACTTAGTGCCACTACGCCAATCTCATTATCACCTTCGCACTATGCTGTGTGACATGTTGTGGCTGTGCGCCGCACCTTATATTGAGATGCAGTGCTCATGGACAACCAGACGCCTTCTATAGACACCCCCGCCACAGCAGAAACTCTTCTGGCGCTGATGCACGCCCAAGCGGAAGTTGCCCGGCTGAGCGAACGTGAACAGCTGTTCAGCTCGCTGCTGGTGAGTGTCAACGCCGTACTCTGGGCATTCGACTGGCAAACCCAGCGCATGATCTACGTCAGCCCCGCCTACGAGCGCATCTTCGGTCGTTCGGCTGGCCTGCTGCTGGCCGATTACAACGAATGGCGCGACAGCATTTATCCGGATGACCTCGACTACGCCGAGCGCAGCCTGAGTGAAGTGCTGGAGAAGGGCTCTATTGAAGACCGCGAATACCGGATCATCCGAGCCGACGGCCAGGTTCGTTGGCTGAGCGACAAATGCTTCGTCAGCCATCAGGCCGAGCACGGGCAGCGTCTGGTCGTGGTGGGCATCGCGGAAGACATCACCGAGAAGAAGCAGCTTGAAGACGAGCTGCAACGCTTGGCCACCACCGACGTCCTCACTCAAAGCAGCAACCGTCGCCATTTCTTCGAATGTGCCCAGCGCGAGTTCGAACAGGCCCGTTTGCAAGGCACGCCCATGGCGTTTCTGCTGCTGGACGTGGATGACTTCAAGCTGGTCAACGACACCTACGGCCACCAAGAAGGTGACATCGTGCTCCAGCGCATTGCCGAATGCGGCCGCACGACGCTGCGTCGGGGCGACCTTTTCGGGCGTATTGGCGGGGAAGAGTTCGCGGCGGTGTTCATCGGTTGTGCACCGGACATGGCCAAGCAGATCGCCGAGCGATTACAGCGAGAAATCCAGCGGCTGAGCTTTCAGCGGGATGACAAGACGTTCGGCATCACGGCCAGCCAGGGCTTGACCAACCTGGGCAGCAACGACCAGAGCCTCGAAGCCCTCTTCGCCCGCGCGGACGCGGCGATGTATCAGGCCAAGCGTCAGGGCAAGAATCAGATTGTGTTGGTGTAGAGCTCGCTGTCGTAAAAATACCTGTGGGAGCGAATTCATTCGCGAGAGGCCGGGACAGGCGATGCATCTCCGGCGGCCGACCGATCATTCGCTAATGAATTCGCTCCCACAGTTAAGTCCTTGTCTGGCCGTGCTTCGCGGCGCGGATGCGGATGTGTGGAAGCGCCCTCTGACGGTGAATCAGGCGACGAGCTTGTTTCGCACCCGCTCCAGATCGGACGCGTTGACCTTCAACAACCGCGCCGATTTGCTCTTGGCCAGCGCCTCCAGCGGGTCTTCCTGACCGAGACGGCCCATCTGCCCCGCCAGGTTCATGGCCAGCACTTCGCGGGTGTAGACCCCGGTGGTGTATTGATACACCGCTGCGATCAGTTCGCGCAGCTCCAACGGAATACGCCAGCGCGTGCGCAGGGCCGAGCCGAACGCCGCCGCATATTGGTCCAGCGCGTGGGCAATGGTTGCATCGTCTAGCACGCCTCCGGCCTGTAGCCATTCCTGAAGGCAACGAATCACCGACAGATCACCCAACCCTCTGAGCAAGCCCGCGCAATAGCAGCGCTCGTGATCCAGATCCAACGTGCGCGCGAGAATCCGCGCATATCCTGCTGTTCGACGTGAAACGTCCCACACCTGACTGGCTTGAATGATCAGCGACGGGTCCGTCAGAATCGCGCCCCGCTTGAGCGCCAGCCCTTGAATCAAATTGGCGCTCTGAGTCGCGCCCAGCACTGTCAGTGCCTGTCCGAGGGTCTGCTGGGGTTTGCCTTGATGCTGCGAGGCGCTGTTCGCCGCGGCAATCAACACCGCGGTAACGTGAGGGTCGTCGGTCAATTCTTGTTCAAGACGTTTGAGGTCGATGCCGGCAGGCGTGCGACAGCGAGTCAGCGCTTCGCGGACATCGACGTACAACGGGCCGCCGTCCGCCAGTTCTCGACGCTTTTCCAGGAACGCATCCAGCCCGACGCCAGGCGCCAGCGCAGGCACTTCGCACGCGACCTGTGCGCCGTCCTTCAGCAACAGATTTTCCAGCCGCTGACGCAGGCTTTCGATGTTTAGCGGCTTGGTCAGATAGGCCGTCGGCGCCAATTGCACGGCTTCGCGCACGCTGGCGCTGTCGTTACGGTTGCTGAGCAGGATAAAACGCACTGGCGGCTGGCGCTTAAGGAGGCGCACGCCGCGCAGAAGGGTCAGGCCATCAACGCCCGGAAGCTCTCGGGAAGCGATCACCAGATCCGGGATGTAGCCACGCATCAGCTCCACCGCCTGCTTGCCGTCCGAGCACACATCCAGTTGCGCGTCGCAGCGCACGTCCAGAACCAGCTCATTGAGCATCTCACGTGCCCAAGGATCGCCTTCTGCAATCAAAATACGAGGAACAGCAGGTGCCTCTACAACGGTCATCATGACTCTCCGGCATCAGTCTTCGTACCTTAGTCAAAGAGCGGCGTGCGAGACAGGCTTTAAGCGACTTTTCTGACGTCAATAAACGAAAAAACCTGCCGAAGCAGGTTTTTTCTGACGAAGTGGTCACATTTTGATCAATGTGACCCTCTTCAATGACGCATCAGGCGATCTCAGCGAAGCACTCTTCGATGATCTTCAGGCCTTTGTCCAACTGCTCGTCAGGCGAGGTCAGCGGGACCAACACGCGCAGAACGTTGCCATAGGTGCCGCACGACAGCAGGATCAGACCTTTCTCGCGAGCCTTGGCCACGACGGACGCCACGGCCGCCGCGTTCGGCTTGTGGGTGTCACCGTTTTCAAAGCACTCGACCGCAATCATCGCGCCCAGAGCACGCACTTCGCCAATAACCGGGTGCTTGGCCTGGATGGCTTTCAGACCGGTGACCAGATGCTCGCCCACTGCTTTGCAGCGATCCAGCAGGTGCTCTTCTTCGAACACTTCCATCACCGCCAGCGCGGCGGCGCAGGCAATCGGGCTACCGGCGTAGGTGCCGCCCAGGCCACCTGGTGCGATGGCGTCCATGTATTCGGCCTTGCCGCAAACGCCCGCGAGCGGGAAGCCGCCAGCGATGGATTTAGCGAAGGTGGTCAGATCGGCAGTGACGCCCATCTGTTCCATGGCAAAGAAGGTGCCGGTACGGCCAGCGCCGGTCTGCACTTCGTCAGCGATCAGCAGGATGCCGTGCTTGTCGCACAGTTCGCGCAGGCGAGCCATGAACGCTTTAGGCGCGACGTAGAAACCGCCTTCGCCCTGCACTGGCTCGATGATGATTGCGGCGATGTCTTTTGGCTCGGCGTCGTTCTTGAAGATGCGCTCGATGCTGGCGATGGAGTCGTCAACGCTCACGCCATGCAGCTCGTTCGGGTACAGCGCACGGAAGATGCCGCCTGGCATCAGGCCCATGCCGGCCGAGTACGGCACGACTTTACCGGTCAGACCCAAGGTCATCATGGTGCGGCCGTGGTAAGCGCCAGTGAACGCGATCACGCCAGCCCGGCCAGTGGCAGCGCGGGCAATCTTGACGGCGTTCTCTACGGCTTCGGAGCCGGTGGTGACCAGCAGGGTTTTCTTGTCAAAATTGCCTGGGACCTTGGCGTTGATTTTTTCGCACAGCTCAACGTAGGGCTCGTACGCCAATACCTGGAAGCAAGTGTGGGTCAGCTTGGTCAGTTGCTCTTGAACGGCAGCGACGATTTTCGGGTGCAGGTGACCGGTGTTCAGTACAGCGATACCGCCGGCGAAGTCGATGAACTCACGACCTTCAACGTCGGTAACGGTAGCGTTCTTCGCGGATTCGGCGAAGATCGGGTGAATTTGACCAACGCCACGCGGGACAGCGGCTTCACGGCGTTTCATCAAGGATGCGTTTGTTTTGCTCATGGTTTCCTCATTCACCGCTCATCGGGCGGCGTGGTTCAAGGATCAGGCGGCGGGGGTCAACAGCGGCAGCATACGATGATCGACTGCCGCGGCCTCCCGGCCAGCGAATGGTTTTGGTGCTGCTAATACCCGCACAACGTCGCTCTCGCGCTGCGCGGGTTGAATCTTCTACCGCTATTTGAAGCGTCGCGTGCGACGGTCAGGCAAGCAGCCTCACCGAGCGCAGCAGCTTTAAACAGAGAGGCAGAGGTATTTGATTTCCAAATAGTCTTCGATGCCGTACTTGGAGCCTTCACGACCCAGACCCGAGGCCTTCACACCGCCAAATGGCGCGACTTCATTGGAAATCAGGCCGGTGTTGATGCCGACCATGCCGTATTCAAGCGCCTCGGCCACGCGGAACACGCGGCTCATGTTCTGGGCGTAGAAGTACGACGCCAGGCCGAACTCGGTGTCGTTGGCCATGGCGATCACTTCCGCTTCGTCTTTGAAGCGGAACAGTGGCGCCAATGGGCCGAAGGTTTCTTCCTTGGCCACAGCTGCGTCTTTGGACACGTTGACCAGAATAGTCGGTTCGAAGAAGTTGCCTTCCAGGCTGTTGCCACCGCTTAGCACTTTCGCGCCTTTGCCCAGCGCATCAGCGATGTGCTCCTTGACCTTGGCAACCGCTTTTTCGTCGATCAACGGGCCAGTGGTGGTGCCCTCAGCCAGGCCGTCGCCGACTTTCAGCTTGGCGACTGCCGCCTGCAGTTTCTCGGCGAACGCGTCGTAGACCGAGTCCTGCACATAGATGCGGTTGGCGCAGACGCAGGTCTGACCGTTGTTGCGGTATTTGGAGATGATCGCGCCTTCGACGGCCTTATCCAGGTCCGCGTCGTCGAACACGATGAACGGCGCGTTGCCGCCCAGTTCCAGCGAGACTTTCTTGATGTCGTGGGCGCATTCGGCCATCAGCTGACGACCGATTTCGGTCGAGCCGGTGAACGACAGTTTGCGCACGATCGGGTTGCTGGTCAGCTCGGAACCGATGTCGCCCGCGCTGCCGGTCACGACGCTGAACACGCCAGCAGGAATGCCCGCTCGCTCGGCCAGTTCAGCCAGCGCCAGTGCGGAGTAAGGCGTTTGCGAAGCAGGCTTCAAGACCATGGTGCAACCGGCGGCCAGCGCAGGGCCGGCTTTACGGGTGATCATCGCGGCCGGGAAGTTCCACGGAGTGATCGCAGCAGTCACGCCGATAGGTTGTTTCAGCACGATCAGGCGTTTGTCCGGCTGGTGGCCTGGAATCACGTCGCCGTAGATACGCTTGGCTTCTTCAGAGAACCACTCGATGAAGGACGCGGCGTAGGCGATTTCGCCCTTGGCTTCGGCCAGCGGCTTGCCTTGCTCCAGGGTCATCAGGCGACCGAGGTCGTCCTGGTTTTCGATCATCAGTTCGAACCAGCGACGCAGCTTGGCGCCACGCTCTTTGGCGGTCAGTGCACGCCAGGCGGGCAGGGCCTTGTCGGCGGCTTCGATGGCACGGCGGGTTTCGGCAGCGCCCATTTTCGGCACGGTGCCGAGAATCTCGTTGTTCGACGGATTGTTGACCTTGATGGTCTGGCCGCTGTCGGCATCGGCCCAGGCGCCATTGATGTAAGCCTGCTGGCGGAACAACTTCGAATCTTTGAGCTGCATGTCGGCCTCCTAAACAGCACCGCGCAAGGCGGAGCGAATTATTGATTGTTCAAAGGCGCCTCTGCCGAGGCTGCCGTCAGGAAAACATTCGCCGGGCCCCGCACGCACGGATCGCGAAAAGCGCGGGTGACCGAACGGGAGCGTTTGAAATCTCAAACGAATCCTAGGTTCAAGAACAACAAAGGACAATAGGGTGTTCGAAAAAAAGAACAAACGCGCCCGATTTACGAAACGTTCCGGATCAGCGGGTCCTCATCAAGGCCACTGGGCAGCGGGAAAGAACCGCTCGACCAACGATGCATGCCGCACGCGGTTGACATACGCCACACGGTCGAAGGGTTCCCCCGTACGCAAGTCATAGACACTGCCTACATCCGGTTTGTCCACTTCACGCAGCCTTACCCTGACGAAGTGGTAATGGTCGCCCCGTACTTCCCGCACAGATTCGATGCGCAGATAGCGACCGGGGGTGAACACGACCTCTGCCTCGGCGGTGGTCAGCGACATCGGCCCGATGGGAACGCCACTGTTCAGGCCCTTGCCAATCAACTCGTACACCACCGAGGTGTCGTCGAATACGTTTATCCGGTCCAACCCTTTTACCTGTTTCGGTGCTACAAAATCGCGTAACGCGTAGGGGTTTTCCGTGAACGACGTAATGTCCGTGGTCACCAGCACGTCGCCGACGTTCAGCTCCCCATTCCGAAATTGCCCGCCGCCGGTCGCTCGCGCACCACTGCCCCCACGCCATAAGCGCACGGCTTCGCTACGAGGTAATTGCTCAAGCGAATCGAACAGGTCATTCAGATAAGCCACCATATCACTGTCAATTTCTACACCGTGGCGGAACACGCCGTTGGCCTGCGTCAGCTCATCGGTGTACGTAGCGACCAGGTCATTGTTGAAATATTCCTCATCGACCCAGGTGTAAAACGGCTTGCCGTCTTTGAGCAGATAACGGAATTGCCGTGGGTTTTCCAACAACGGGTTGCTGAGAGAAGGGCTGGGCAGCGCAACGGTGGATAACGTTTCACGCTGACGTTCGAGCAACGCCTGCGACATCTCCCAGTGCGATTCGTAGTTGGGGTGCATGTAGGTGTCCCAGAATCCGGACGCTACGGTCTCCAATTGACCGGACGGCACCTGTTCAGGCTGGACGACCTCAAGTGGCGTCCACATGAAATCCGTCACCACTTTCACCCGACACGTCGGTAGGAAGGCGTACGGATCGTTGTCATCCACCGCCAACCAGCCATCGGCCTCGGGGCTGTGCCGAACCCTGAGCGAGAGGTCGTTCATCTCGATCCAGGTCGAGCCGTCGTCATCGACGCTCACGCCATTGAGCACGCCAGACGCGGCCAAAGGCTCCGGCACGATGCGATTACCGTCCAGGCTCTCCAGCTCGTCGTTCAGCCGGTCAGTGGGCTCCAGAGTCCGAGTGGCCATCAGTCGCTCATGGGGTGGGGCCTGGAAATGCAGCGCCTTGACGCCCAGCCCGACATCGATGATCGAGAACACCGCAGCGACCGTGTCCGCTACGGCCGAAATGACCGCCTGCGTGCGCTCGACCACAGAACGCGCGCGCACAGCCGCGTCGATATCCAGCGATAGACGCGCGACGCCTACACCGAGCACCACCAGCCCCAACGGCCACGCCAGCGCTCCAAAGCCACCAAAGACCCCAAGAAAAGCACCGAGGTAGCCGCGCCAGAGTGTCTTGCGCAGATCCGCATTGCTGACAGCTTGCGTGTGGCTGACTGCAAGATCGGCCTTGGCCCAATCCCGCATTTCGGCGAACAGATCGCGGGTCACCCACCGACCTACCCCGAATGGCCAGGCAGGAGCTTCCACAGGGCCGAAGCGTTTCAACAGATCATCCATGGCCTTCTGATGCGCCTCAGCACCTGACTGCTGATTCGCCCGGAACAGTGCGCTGAATGCCTCTGGCGAACGAAGCTGACGATTGAGCCAATGCACCAGATCCCCGTGATTGGAAAACGCGCGCGGAAGCCATTCAGTGCCGGGGCAATACAGCACCGTCCGCCCGTCGTCGGCGCGCAACGTGATCAGATGCCCCCCACCCGTCACGAGGTAATGCCGGATGTGGTAAGCATGGTCAGTCGTCTTGGCTTCAAGCTTGCTCAGGGTCACGCCGCCTTGTCCTAACCCCAACCACGAACGCAGACGCTGGCGGTCGGAAGACGTCAACGCGCCCGACTTCAAGGCCTCATCAATGTTCGCAATGAGCCGCACCTTCGCCAACAGCGCGAAATCATCGCCATGTTCACGCCAGAATCGCTCAGTACGTTGCGCAAGGAGTGACGCAAAATCCATCGCCCACAAATCGCCCATCACTTTGCCCGCGTCGAGCTGCACCTCATTGCGCTGACCGTATTCACGGGCGCCGCTGCCACGGGTATAAAAGCCGCCATACACCGGCAACACGTCGGGCGCGACCTGGAATCCGTCGTTGAAACGGTGAATGAGCAGCTGCGTGAACGTCATCGACTGGGTCGGCGCCTCGCTGTGACGCCAACCGGTAAACGTCGGCGCGCTGACTGCGTCGTCGAACACGTTCCACCACACCCGATCCGGGTCCAGCGGCTTGCCGGTGTGTTTGAGCAGGTACTCACCCGCCGTCTTGCGCGCCAGCTTATAAAGGTCCGGCCACGCCTCCAAATAAGCACGTGCCTTCGCCATCACAGCCCGCGCATCCGCCATCGAATGCAGACTGCGCTCAAAGTGTTCGAGGTCGATCGCCATCCTGAAAGTCCTTGCTGATTGAAAGACCGTCAGGGAAGCAGCTGACGCATGAGGGGTGCGGTACATAGGTATCGCTGAAGCGAAAGGGTGATGGGGTAAACTGGCCGCGCATGACCAGAACGACGACGCCCCGAAGGTCATTTGTCAGGGCGAAACAAACGGCAAGTCAATGCAATGGACGCTTTGGACCGAGATGGGTATCATGGCGCCCGCGTTGCACCTGTAGCTCAGCTGGATAGAGTACTGCCCTCCGAAGGCAGGGGTCGTGGGTTCGAATCCCGCCAGGTGCGCCATCTTCGATCCTGAGTCATGCACAGCAGACCGGGACCCGCTTTATAAAGAAGCCCGCCGATGCGCGGGCTTTTTTGTGGGCGTCCTGTTCAGGGCGAAAGTTTAAGCTTGCGCCTTCTCTTCACGATGGCTTGATTAGCCAGAGTCGGCACTTGAGGCAAGACGCGGAGGCAATGCCCAATGACAGGTAGCGACCTGATCCTCTACAGCACGGAAGATGGCCTGGCGCAATTCTCGCTGCGCCAAATGGACGGTCAAGTCTGGTTGACGCAACTGGAAATGGCTGAGCTTTATCAGACCAGCAAGCAGAATATCGGTAAGCACATTCAAGCGGTGATTACTGATGGAGAGCTGGCTGAAGGGGCAGTTGTAAACCAGAAGTTTACAACTGCTTCAGATGGAAAAAACTACCTGACCCGCCTTTATGCCCTTCCCATGATCATCGCCGTGGGCTACCGCGTACGCTCAACGCGGGGCACGCAATTCCGGCAATGGGCCACACGCACCTTGGCCGAATACCTGCAAAAAGGTTTCGTCATGGACGACGCCCGTTTGAAAGAACCCCGTTGGGACTATTTCGACGAGTTGCTCAAGCGTATCCGCGACATTCGTGCCTCGGAGAAGCGTTTCTACCAGAAGGTTCGCGATCTGTTCACGCTGGCGGAGGACTACCGGGCGAACGAGAAGGACACCGCCTTACTTTTTGCCGAAGTACAGAACAAACTGTTTTTTGCAGTCACCGGGTCCACTGCAGCGGAACTGATTGTGCAGCGTGCCGATGCGAACGCGCCGAACATGAACCTGCTCAGTTTCAAAGGAGATCGGGTACGTAAAGCCGATGTGGTCGTCGCCAAGAACTACCTGAATAGCGACGAGCTCGATCAGCTCAACCGCCTGGTCGGTATGTTTCTGGATTTCGCCGAGCTGCGGGCCGAACAGCGCCAACATTTGCAGCTGGCTGATTGGCAGCGATACATCGACAGTTTCATGGCCTTCAACGAGCAGCCACTGCTTAAGTCGGCTGGCAGCATCAGTCACGATCATATGAAGAAGGTGGCCCAAGAGCGCTATGCGACGTTTGATCAACAGCGTCGAAGCGCAGAGGCGCAAGCCGCCGATGACGTTGAATTGGCGGCACTCACTCGACTGGAAAAGCGTCTGAGCCGCGCTCAAAGAAAGCGGTGACTCATTAAGCCTGCGGCACTTGGCCCCTTTATAAAAAACCGGCCCCACTCTCTGAGCAGGGCCGGTTTTTTGTCACTCAACTCAACCCAAACTAATCAAACATTCGGGCAAGGCACCGGTGCCCAGTCGCCGAGGTCCGGGTTTTTGCACATGGCGTTGACTTGGGACTGGCCGGTCGCGGCGACCTGCTGGCCTGCGGCCTGTTTGGTTTTCGCGTCCTGAATGGTCTTCTCGGTGGCGACTGCTTCTTGAGGTACGGTTGGCAGTTTTTTCTTCGCCGGTGCTTTCTTTTTACTGGTTGTAGGGGTGGCAGGGGTGGTGTCTGCGGCGGCGACGGTGGCCACGTCGGCGCGTTGAACGCCTACGGTTTGCAGGTCTTTTTCGTACGCTTGGGTGTAGTTGTCGAGGTTTTCACCGGTGCGGCCGTTTACGGCGGTGATCAGGTCGTTGGATTCCTTCAGACCTGCGACGATTTCGGCCAGACGCTTGCGGCCCTCGGTGTCGTTCAGGGTCTTGGCTTTGCGCGCCGAGAGGAGTTTGGTGAACTCGCCCTGATAGCACGATTGCGACGCTTTGGCGTAACCGACGCTGCGGTCGATGTCGGCGGCGCTCTTGTCGATATCGGTGGCGTAGGAGCCAATGCGCTGGTTGTCGTCGGTGATCTGTTTTTGTTTCTCGGTGTAATAGCCAGCCGCGCCACCTACCAAAGCACCACCGGCTACGCCAATGGCGACATTGCGCGCGCGGTCTTGGGAGTTGCCGACCAAGGCCCCGGCCAATGCCCCGCCCAGCGCACCCACAGCAGCCCCGCCGATCACGGATTTGCTCACATCAGAGTCAGTTTGACGCAAGTGCTGCACCGGCTCGTAGCACGTCGGGTAGTACTCGACCTTGGTGCTGGCGCCGACCTTGGACACAGGCGAGTTGGCGCATCCCGCCATCAGTACGAAGCCAAATCCTGCGGCGACCAACAACAGCCCACGGCATTTGGAGTTCGAAACCACAGTGTTAACAGCAGGGTTACGGGATAACTGCATGGTGATGCTCTCTTTTTTGGTTTTACAACGCCGGAGGCGAATGACCGTCCGGACTCCCTTTAAGCTCGCTGGACAACGACCGTCATGGTTGAGCGGTCGAAGCGAGCAATTCCTTCAGAATCGCCTGTGGGTCCGCGCGGTTTTGCTGGCGGTAGTTGCTCACATGGCGAACGAATAACGTGGCGCGGGCGACCAGGCTCTTGCCCAGCACCGGTTTGCGATTGAGTTCTTCCTTGACCCGCTGGAACTGCGCCTGAATCACCGCGTCGGTGTAGCGCGTGCCGGTGGCAAGGTTGTCGATGTAGATGGCGACGGCCCCGTCCAGCGCACTGCTGCCGTTTTCGATGGCCACGGCGAACAGCTTGGCGCTGGCTTCATCCTTGGCGTCGGCGGCCTGTTTTTGGCTTTTGCGCAGGTTGGTGAGGCGAATGTTGTAGTTGTTGATGGTTTCAGCGACGAGGGCCGAGGACTGGATCAGGTTGCCCGCGGCTTCTTCGCGTTGTTGGGCGATGAGTGAGACGTTGCGCTTGAGCTCTTCGTTGACCAGCCCCAGTTCGGCTTGCAGGCGAGGGTCGGTGCTGGCGGCGATGATGGTGTCGAGGCGCTTGGTCGGGTCTTGGGCGTCGTCGATGGCGTCGGTCAACGAGGCCAGTCGTCCTTCTTTCTGCCATTGCTCGAACAGCTCTTTATAGCGGGAGCGCGGGGCAGACAGCGCCCCAATGGCGACTCGGAACCCGGTGGTTTCGTTGCTTTGCTCGGTGCCGTCGGCGGCGAACAGCGGGTACTCGCGACGCATGCCCGTGAACAGCGTGCCCTCGCCTTCCAGGTAATTGCCGCCTTTGGCCACGAAGCCGCCGTACGCCCCTTGGCGCCGTCCTGCGTGTACGAGCTGGAATGACTCTTGAACCATTTCCGCAGCGTTGCCGATCACGTCGAACAAGCCGATGGGGTTGGGCAACCTGGTCCCGATGGGCATGAGGCGTGCGGCCTGTCCGGTGCCGCCCGCGACCTGGTTGAAGACTGCCCAGTCGCCCAGCGGGCCGTCCGTTTCGCTGCCTTCGACACGGCGCGGAAATAACCGGCCTTCAAGCTCCTGACGGCTGACGGCCTGACCGCCACGGGCGGCGTACTCCCACTCGACCTCCGTCGGCAGGCGCACGAAACCTACGCCGCCGTCGTCTTCGGTTTTTCCGCGTCCGCTGACGGGCAGCAGATCGCGGTGATATTTCATCAGCCAGGCGCTGTAGACCGCCGAAAAACGCTCGGCTTCGAAGCGCGACAGCTTGACCTTGGGCAAGCGACCCGCCATGCCTTCCGGCGCCTCGCAGGCGGGGGCCGGTTCTCCACTGGCCAAAGACTGAGCCTGTGACATCACTTGAGCATATTGCCGAGCCGTGACTTCGTACTTACCGATGAAATACAGCATCGGCTTAAGCGGCGTGGCAGCGTCGGTCTTCGGCAACTGCGGGCTGATGGTCTTGCGCCAGTCGCCGGGCAGGTCGTTGAGGGTGAACTGGCCGTTGATGAAGTCACGCCGGTAACCGGAGATGAACGACTGTTTGTACCCCGCCTCGCCCTCGCTGAACGGGTAGCCGAGGCTGACTTCGCGATCGTCCAGCGTGCCTTGAGCCAGGACGTAGACGTAGCGGAACACCATCTCGCCATCGCACGGCAACGGCAGCACCACATCGTCGGCCAAGGGTTTGGGGTTATCCAGCGTGTTTTCGTCGGCAGCCAGCAGTCCCGAAGACAGGCCGAGACACGCACATATCATTGCGGCGGCCCTTATGTTGAACGCCTTGCGCCACTTAAACATCGCGTATTCCTTCCGAAGCTTCGATGCGCGCCACACGCCAGCCACCCAATGCCGCCGCCGTCGCACTGGCACCGAGCACCGCCAGCAGGGCCACGCCGTAATGACGTATCAGCAGATGGCTGGCGTACTCGCCAGGCACCTGCACGAACAGATGGTTGAGGCCGCGCTCCGCCAAGCCGTAGAGCGCAAAACTGATGATCGCGGCCAGCACCCCGCTGTAGATCGCTTGCAGGACGACGAACAACAGCAGCGCGCCGGTGCTGAAGCCAATCAAGCGCAGCACCGACAGCTCGCGACGCTTGCGCTCGACCGACGCCAAGGACCCGGCGAACACAGCGGCGATAGCACCGGCGACCGCCAGCGCAGCAATGATCCAGAAGACCAGCGTGAGGTTGCGGCTGAGGGACTGCACCTGAGCGATGGTCTGTGCCTGAGTCGACACCAACAGGTGCTGCTCAGCGAAATACACACGCAACGGTTCGACGTCATCAAGGTTGCGGGCGTAAAGCCGAAACGCTGGAAATACGCGTGTTTGAACGGTTTTGGACCCCTCGCCCGCCCAGCCCATGGCCTCCACGGCGCGTCCGTCGCGGTAATCTTCCACAGCCTCCAACAAGGCGAGGGAGGTAAAGATTCCATCACGGCCAAACGCCTCAAGCGGCAAAATTCCCGTGACCTGCAATCGGGTGCGCTGGGCCTGCGGTTGTCCCGCGACCTGACGGGTGAAAGTGGCGTCCAACCAATCCCCGACTTTGGCGCCGAGCTTTTCCGCAGCGGTCTGGGTCAGCAGTACACGGTCCAGTTCGGTCGGCGCCAAGGCAGCGCCCAGCAGCGGATCGCCCACAGCAGTGGGGATCATTTCGACATTGAGCACTGAATCTTGCGCAGGCATCGACAGGTCCGCCGTCGCCGCAATCTGCCGAGTGCGGGGTAACGCGAATGCCACGTCCGGACGTTTCGCCAACGCATTGATGAATTCGGCATTGAAACGACCGCCGCCCATGGGGATCACTTCACGCACAGTGGGGTCACGTTCAAGGCGCTCGGTGAGGCTGCCCACCAGTCCAAACTTCAGCCCGAACAGCACCAGCAACGGCGCAATCACCGCGACCAGCGCCAACACCGCGCACGCCGACAGTCGCGCGTCGGCGCGAAAATCCTGCCAGGCCAGCGACATCACCAGAGCAATACGCATCAGCGTGCGTCCTCCAGCGTTGCGGTCACGCCACCATCTTCATCACGTGAACACGCAATCCGCAGTGGATGCAGACCCGCATTACGCGCCAGCCCTTCGTCGTGGGTCGCGATCACGCAGCAGGCGCCCTGCTCTCTTACGCGGCCCAACAACAATTGCATGACACGCAAGGCGTTCAGCGGGTCGAGCGAAGCCGTGGGTTCATCGGCGAGCAGCACGTGCGGATGATGAGCCAACGCCCGTGCGCAACTGACCCGTTGCCGTTGCCCGACCGAGAGCGCCTGGGGCTTCTTGTGCAAGTGTTCGCTGACTTCCAACTGCGCAGCCAATCGCTCGACCGAGCCGTCATCGGGCAGGTCTAGCAATTGGCGCGGCAGATCGATGTTGCTGCGCACATCGAGATAGCTCAGCAGCCCACCGGTTTGCAGCACATAGCCAATCTGCCGACTGCGTAATTGCGCCAGCTGATTCTGCCGCGCGGCACGCCACAGCCCGAAAACATCGACATGCCCTTGGTCGCTGATGAAGTCAAACCGCTGTGCCCCGTCGGGCGAGAGAACCAGCGCCAGCAAGTCGAGGACGGTGCTTTTGCCGGACCCGCTGGGGCCGACCAACGCAAACTGCCTGCCCGCCGCCAATTCCAGTCGCGGAATCACCAGGCTGTAACGCTGGCTGCCTTCGCCCCGCGTCTTGCGCACGTCTCGCAGACTCATCATCACGGCAGCGTCGACAACGGAACGCGGTACAGCGCATCACCCGGCTCGGCATCACCGAAACGGACCCAGTTGGCCAGATCGTTGTGGAAGGTCTCGTAGAGGCGAATTTTCGAATCCAGCTCGTCGATAAAATCTTCCTGTTCGGCCACGCTCAGCGACAACCACAGATCCTGGGTCATGCTCAGGGATTTGCTGCGATACGGCAGGCCGTCCAGATACTCGCCCAGCACCCCGCTCTGCGCGAGGTTGCCGCCCTTGCGCAAGGCTGACGGATCGCGGCTCATGTAGGCGCTGGCGCTGGCAATTTCCTGAAAGAAGTCCTTGGGTGAGCTTTGGGTTTTACGCGCGGCATCGACGATCAGTTTCAGCGATTGCTGGAGGTCATTGAGCTGCAATTTGCTGAGCATCACGCACACCTGAAACTCGGGAAGCGTTGGGTTGGTGAGGTCGCGGTCTGCCGTCCAGGCGCTGACCAGTTGCGGCGCGCGCACGCCGGTCTGCTGACCGAGGAAGTCCATGCGCATCGCGTAGCCGATGGCGGCCGATTTGTCGGCGACAGTCGGGGCCGCCGGAAGCGTTGGCGCGACCTGGGGTTGATTGCTGCGCACCTGATGCACCAGATCGGCGAAGACGGAGCCGATCTCGGCCACGCGGTCACCGAATTTCTGCACATCGCCGCCCGGCACCGGCACGTACAAATCACCAATCTGCGGGTTGGCGTCGGCGGTCAGCGTGCGGTATTGCTGTTCGGCGAAAGCGTGGTTTTTCTTGCCCGCATCGGTTTTGAGGTGCAGCGCGTAGATCTTGATCTGCTTGCCCAGCGCGGCCTGCCGTACTTCAGCCTCGTTCATCTGCGTGCTGCTGTAGGGATCGTTCTTGCGCAGGGAACCGGCGTCGCTGACCAGCAGAATCAGGCGTCCGCCATACCCCGACCAGTCCATGCCATTGACCACCTGCATCACCCCGGCGAAGGCATCTTCATTGAAGGAGTGGCTTGAAACGTTGGTGGCCTTGACCTGCCGGGCCAGCTCCAGAAAGCGCTGCGGATCGCGGCCTTGCTCCAGCGTGACCAACGTCTTGCTGAGGTATTCCAGACCCGGCGTCTTGTTCACGTTATTGCGAAAGCCCACCAGGCCGAAGCTGACGTTATCCAGCTCGCCGCGCTTGCCGATCTGGTTTTGCAGCTCGGCGACCACGTCACGCACCTGATCAATGTAGGGCTGCATCGACACCGACGTGTCCACCACCAGCACCACCCCGGTGCGGAAGGCGTCTTTGCTGGCAGCCGTCTTGATCTGTTCACCCGAGGCCGTGCGTTGCGGGGTGTTGCCGGGATCAATGGAGGCGACGTTGAGCAACTGGACCGGCTGGCCGTTCTGATCAAAGGTCTCTTTAGCGTCGAAGATCGGCAGCAGGTAGAACTGGTTCTGCGGCACTGCACTCGCTGCGGGTTCCAGGGCCAGCACTTGATGGCTGGCGTCGGCGTTTTTCTGCGCATCCAGCAGCAGTTTTTTCGCTGCTGCAGGGTCATTCAGCAGCTTCTCCAGTTGCTTCGGCTCACGCATGAACATTGCCGGAGCGCGCCCTGAACGTTCGCTGAATTTCAGCACCAGACTTTGCTTCCAATCGCTGACTTGATCCGCTGGCAGCCAGCCTTCGCTATGACCGTCACTGCTTGCACCGACGCGCAGCCACTCGCTGCCATTCACGGTTTTGCGCTGATAGACGTACAGCACCGAAAACGCTGGGAGCGCTGGATCGCCCATTGCCCCGGCGTCTGCGGAAAACTTCGCACCCGGCTTGCTCAGCACACGCTGGAACAGCGTTTTTTTGTTCGCCATCAACAATGGGCGATCCCCACCATCAGCCTCCACCACTGAGGCTTGCGCAGGGGGCGTGACGGGCGTTTTTTCAGGCGATGCAGTTGGCGTCTTTGACGGGCTGGCGCCAGGTGGCTTATTGGCAGACGTCGTTGAAGCGGTTGCGGTTGAAGCCACCACAGGCTTGCCGTCACTCAACCACCAATACCCGCCAAGACCCAATCCCAGTGCTGCCGCAATCGCCACGCCAAGCAAAGCCAGCACGGGGCCTTTGCGCTGTCCGGACTGACTCGACGCTTCGCCCACAGGCGTGGGTCTCACCGGTGGTTCAGGCTGCTGCGGCGGCAGATCGGGTATTTCGATGGAGACAGGCGTCAGGCCTGCCAAATCGGTTTTCGGCGCAGGCTCGACGTGCAAGTCCGCTGGCGGCAGCGGCAAGACACGAATCTGCGTCGCGTCGATGTTGTCAGGCGGCAGGTTATCCAGCGCGGCGATCAGCTCGGCGGCGTCGGAGAACCGGTCATCGCGATTCTTGGCCAGCAGCTTGGTGAGGATGTGCTGATAACGCCCGTGATGAATCGGCAGCTCCGGCAGTGGCTCGGTCAGGTGCGCGAGCGCTGTCGAGAGCGCATCGGTGCCGTTGTAAGGCAGCTTTCCGACCAGCATTTCGTAAAGCACGACACCCAGCGCATAGAGGTCAGCGCGACCGTCGATCTCTAGCCCCCGCGCCTGTTCGGGACTCATGTAACTCGGGGTGCCGACGGCGAAACCCGCTTGGGTGAACTGTGTGCGGTCGTCCAGCGATTTGGCGATGCCAAAGTCCGACAACACCGCCGAGCCATTGGCGCGGAACAGAATGTTGGCAGGCTTCACATCGCGGTGCACCAACCCCTGCGCGTGGGCATAGCCCAGCGCCGAGGCGATCTGGCGAATGTAGGTCAGCCCCTGTTCGGCACTCATGCCCGCCGCAACGCGTTCTTTCAGCGTGCCGTTGGGCAGGTATTCCATGGCCATGTAATACAGCGCGCCGACATTACCGATGTCGTGGATGGTGACCGTGTGCGGGTGCGACAGGCGCGCCAGGGTTTTGCCTTCGCGCAAAAAACGCTCGCAGAACGTGGCGTCAGCCGCCAGCGCTGCCGCCATGATTTTCAAAGCGACCTTGCGCTCCAGCGAGCGTTGGGTGGCGAGATAGACGGTGGCCATGGCGCCTTCGCCAATCTCACCCTCTATGTCGAATCCGGGAATCTGCATGTCCATATTTGTCTTCAGGCAGCCTTGACGACGATGGCCGTGATGTTGTCGGGGGCGCCCCGGGTCAGTCCCAGGTGCACGAGGCTGCGAACCACTTGCCAAGGGTCGGGGTGGCCGAGTACGTCGCGAATTTCGTGGTCTTCAACGATTTTGTTCAGGCCATCGCTGCACAGCAGGTAGGTGTCGCCGGGCAGGATGTCGAGGTTGATCATGGCCAGGTCCAGCGTGTCCTCGACGCCAATGGCGCGGGTGATGATGTTGCCGCGCGGATGGACCCGCGCTTCCGCTTCGCTGAGTAGGCCGCTGTCCTGCAAGTCCTGCACGTAGCTGTGGTCGCGGGAAAGGCCCTGCAATTCGCCGTCGCGCAGGCGATAAAGCCGACTGTCACCGGCCCACAGGCACACGCCTTGATCGCCCTGTACCAAAAGCGCCACGACGGTGCTGCCCATCATGCTCAGGCCACGACGGCGAGTTTCTTCACGTACGGCGGCGTTCACTTCAGCCAGGGTCGTACGAATACCGTCGGAGTAGAGCGAGAGCGGCGTGAAGAGTAGGGAACGGCGCAAGCTGTCGACGATCAGGCTGGCGACGTAATCCCCAGCCGCGTGACCGCCCATGCCATCGGCGATGGCCCACAGACCGTTTTCCGGTAATTCGAGAAAAGCGTCTTCGTTGATCTGCCGCACCATGCCGACATGGGTCTTGCTGGCAGAGCGCAAAAGAGGGTTTGGGGGTAATGCAGGCATCTAGATCGACGCTCCTTGTCCCAGCAGGTAGCTGCCGAATTCGGCCGGATCGGGCAAGCCCTGACAGCGCATCAATCCCGGCGCAATACGCTCGGACCCTTTGCCCCACCACAGGCTCGCGCCCTCACAGGCCAGCTCGGCCAGCATCCGATGGCGGCTGTCCGGGTCGTTCGCGCTGGTGAAGTGCAAGCCTGCAAAGCGGCTGATGGGCTCGCGGTGTGTGGTGGGCAGGAAGCCGAGCGTGGACGCGCGGTCATCGAAAACGGAGAAGTCCGCGCCCTCTTCCAGCGTCCCCAGCATCAGCGCTTCGACTTGCTCAAACCACGCCTCTGGCGCAGCCGTGAGCGCCGCCAACGATTGGTCGGGTTCAAGTGTCTGCGCCATCGTCAGCGGGAAATACCGTCCGACCCGATCAATGCTCGGCATCAACACGCCGACGACCGCATCTGGCCCGCACACACCCGCCGCCAGCGCAAAACGCCACAACGGGCTGACCAGATAAGCGTTGAGCCAGTCTTCGCCGAGCTGCTGCTGACTGACCTGCAACCCCGACGCCAGCCACACGTCCCAGGGCTTGATGAAGCTTTGTGGCAATCCGCGACTGACAAAATCGCCACGACTGGCCAACTTGCCGTAAAAACCCAGCGTCGTCATAACCGCTCCGGCAGGCTGAAACCGCTCAACACACGGCTTTTGAAAGGGTTGAACGCACTGTTGGCGCGCAACTCGTAGGAAATGCTGGCGTTGTCGACCCGCAACCGCAGGTTGAAGCGGTCGGGCGATCCACCCGCGACAAGGTCCGATTGCTCCAGCAAACGGAACCACGCCCAAGGACCATCGAGTGTGATGCCGGAACGACCGCTGGCTGCAGGCGGCGAGATTGACAGGCGCACCACGCCGATGCTGCCGGGGTTCGGCCATTGCATGGCGACGGGGCGACTCGGACCGTGGTCGTAGCTGATCTGCTGCCCGTCGAGGTCCAGCAGGAATTGGGTGACCGAAGCGTCCATCGCGACGGGCTTCAGCTCGAAACGTACGGCTGGCTGCACGCCACCGGAACGGAAGAAGGCATCGCGAATCGCGGCTGCGCGCTGGAAGGTCTGCAAGACCGAGGCGTTGATGCCCAGCTTCTGCGCGGCGCCCGGTTGCCAACGCCAGCTTGAAGCCGAAGTGTCGACATAGGGCTGCAGGTATTTGCGGAAGTAATTGTCCATCACTCCGCCCACGCCAAAGAACTGACCGAAGTCGTCCAGCGTGGCGTCACGTGCGCTGCCCGGTGCCAGCGGGTAACGACCACTAAGGGACTGGCGATAAACGTTCACTACATCGCTGACCCACGCCGCATTCAGCTGATTGCGCACGCCGCCCATCATGGTGTTGGTGGTCGAGCTGACGACTGACTTCACCAGACTCTGCACCACCGGTGGTTCCCGGTCGGCGTTCAGATTCACTCGCGTCGCCGCAGCGCTTGCGGAGTTTTTCGCTTCGCCCAGCAACGCATCGCCGCTGGCTCCGACCATCGCGCTCACCTGAACATACAGCGCGTTCATGTCCGCGAGCAGGCCATCGACAGCTGCTGGTTCACCCTCCCCCTTCTTAACAAATGCGTTGAGTTCAGCGAAGTGCGCGCTCACCGGATCTTCAACAGCGGCAGGCGCGGCTGCCTGACTGACCTGTTCCTGACCCAGGATCGAGCCCAGGCGTTGCTTGAGCTGATCGACACCGCCCTCGACTTTCTTGCCCTGATCGGCCAGTAACTTGTCTTCCTGTTGCAGGTCAGTCTCCTTCGCTACCGCCACCAGCAGCTTTTTCAGCGGCGAGGTGGGCCCGGAAATCACCCGCAACACGTCAGCCGCCTGCGCCACGCTGGTGATCGGCACGAAATCGATGTCCGCCAGCAATGCATCCCACTGACGCTGGTAATCCTGAAAGTACAAACGGCGGACATCGCCGGCGAGGCTGGCGACGTTCTGTTGATCGGCACGATCCAGCCCCAACACCCACTGTTCTTCTGCCAGGGTTCCGGCCTGGCTCAGGCTGGTGGCCAGAAACACCTCGCGGTAGCCCTTGGCCGTGAAGAAGCCGCTCAGCGGTTCGCCCAATGGCTTGCCGCTCTTGCGCGCGAAGACCAGTGCAGCATCACGCCCCGCAGCGTCGGTCAGGCGAAAATCCGGCACGCTGTCAGGCAGTTTCTGGCGTTTGACCCGGTCGTAGACCCGCTGAGCCACTGGCAGTTGCTGCAATTGCCGACGTAGATCATCGATCAGCCGTTGATCCAGACGCGCATTAGGCGGATGACGTTCGAACAACGCCTGCAAGTGCTCGCCCAGTGCCTGACGCTGATCAGGCGGCAGATCGCGAGGCAGGCTTTGATCCCAATCCAGCGCGACCCATGCCTTGATGAAATCCGGGTCGTAATGCTCGCTGTCAGCCAGCATCAGATAAGCCTTCAAACCTTCATAGAGAAAGTCCGAACTGCCACCGCTGCGCAATTGCTCTTCCACGCGAGTCACGAGGCGCGGCGCGAACACCGCGATCAGCAGCTTGCGGTACACGCTGCCGGACTCGGCTTCCAGCATGTCGCCCTGATACAGCCCCAAACCTTGCGCCATGCCCGGAGGGTCACCCGCCAGATGACGCACGGCGTTGAGCAGCGGCAGCACGGCCAATACGTCGCGCTGCGCAGGGCTCAGGCTCTGCACGCTTTGGCCGAGAGGTGCGACTTTCTGATCGACCTGCGCGATGTACGCCTGATTGGCGCGGTAGCTGATCACCCACAAGGTGCCGACCACTAACACCACCGCAACGGTCGCTGCCAGCGCGCCACGGGTCAGCCATTTGCGACGACGTTCGACTTTCGGGTTCACACCCACCAACCCGCGCTCGGCGAAGGCAACGGCGGTGAACAGTTTTTCAATGAAGTAACTGCGACCCGTGCCGGTCTGGCGTGCCAGATGCTGACGGTCCAGGTTCATGCTCTGGGCCATGGCGCCGATCAGCCGATCGATCGGGCTGCCTTCCTGTGTGCCGCTGGTGAAATACACCCCGCGCAGCAACGCCCGGTCTTCGAACGCATTAGGCTTGAAAACGCCTTCGAGAAAGCCTTGCAGGGTGTCTTTCAGCGCGCCGAATTGCTGAAGAAAACCGTAAATCAGATCCCGTCGTGCCGGGTCGCGCTCCTGCTGCAACCGCTCGACCAGCCGTGCATTCAGGCGCTGTTCCAGCAGGGCAAATTCGCTGAGGAAGTTCGTCAGCGGGCCGTCAGCCTGCTTGTCATCGTCGAGGGCGAAGGTCATGCCCCAGACCTGCGCGCGCTCTTCCTTGCTCAACGCATCGAAGAACTCCATGAAGCCGGGCACCAGATCGAGCTTGGTCAGCATCACGTAAATCGGGAAGCGCACGCCCAACTGGCTGTAGAGCTCCTGAATGCGCGCCCGGATTGCCGCCGCATGGGCAGCGCGCTCGGCCTCGCTGCCCAGCAGCAGATCGGACAGGCTGATGGCGATGAACGCGCCGTCGATGGGGCGACGGGAGCGCTGGTTTTTCAGCAGGTCGAGAAAGCCCAGCCAGGCTGCTTTGTCGACTTGAGCGTGGCTGTCTTGCGTAGTGTAGCGGCCTGCGGTGTCAAGCAGAACGGCCTCGTCGGTGAACCACCAGTCGCAATTGCGCGTGCCGCCCACGCCTCGAATCGCGCCCGCGCCCATCTGCGCGGCCAGCGGAAAATGCAGCCCGGAATTGACCAGCGCGGTGGTCTTGCCCGAACCCGGCGGCCCGATGATCACGTACCACGGCAGCTCGTAAAGGTTGCGACGTTCATCCCCGCCCAAGCGCGCTTTTTTCAGGAGCGTGAGGGCTTCGTCCATGCGTTGACGCAAGGTGGCCAACTCTTCCGCAGTGGCGACGCTGGCAGGGTCCGGCGCGGTTTCCGCGGCCAGGCTGGCCATGACGTTCGCCGCGTGGCGACGGGCCTGAACGATGCGAAAGACCCGCCATGCGATCCAGATGGCGAACAGCAGAACGATCGACGCCCAGCGCCGACCTTCGGGCACCAGCACGTCCAGCACCGGGCCGACGAACCAGATGATCAGGCTCAGCGCGATCAGCCCGAGCACTGGCACGACCCAGCGAATCACAAAACCGAAAAACGCCTTCACTCGACCCCCTCCGCCAACACAGTGATTTCAACCCGGCGATTCTTCGCGCGCCCTTCGGCCGTGGCGTTGGAAGTCACAGGCTCGGTGTCGCTACGCCCTTCGGCAGAAAAACGTTCAGGCTGGCCGGTCTTGGCCGCCAGTATGTGCAGGACCTGTTCGGCCCGTGCCTGGGACAGCGCCCAGTTGGAGGGAAAACGCAGGGTGGCGATGGGGCGGTTGTCGCTGTGACCGGTGACACGCACCTGGCCTTTGACTTTGCGAATGGCATCGGCGATACGCAGCATCAGCGGCTGAAAATCGTCAACGATGGAGGCGCTGCCTGACGAGAAAATCTCGTCTCCGCGAATCGTCACAACCGAGCGATCCACCGCGTCCTCCACGGCGACCCGGTTAGCCTTGATGTCTTCCACCAGAAAACCCGCAAGACGAGGCCGTTCGATGACCTTCGGCTGGACGACAGCGGGCGTGATGGCCTGGACCGGAATTTCGCCCAGCGCGTGAATGTTCTTGAACACCGGTTCGGCGTCGGACGCCAGCTTGAGGCGAAGGCCAAACAGCAGCATCAGCAACAGCGCCAACCCCACGGCGAACCCGACCCACGGCGGCACAAACTGCGAGAGCCGGTCACGAATAACACTCAGCCCGCGCCAGTGCGGCGACAGCTCCCGCTCGAATTCCCCACGGGCCGTACGAATCGCAGCGCTGGTCCGTTCACGCAGCGCTTCCAGCTGGCTACGACCGTCGTTCATCACCCGATAACGGCCTTCGAATCCCAAGCACATGCACAGGTACAAAAGCTCCAGCAGATACAGACGCTCGCGGGGGCTTTGCAGGCAGTGCTCCAGCAGTTGGAAGACCTTTTCACCGCCCCAGGATTCGTTGTGCACCGTGATCAGCAGACTCTGTTTGCCCCACTCGCTGGTGCTGCCCCACGGCGTGCTGAGAACGGCTTCATCCAGTGCGGTGCAGAGGGCGTAGCGCGCAAGCAGCACTTCATTGCGGACGACGCCTGCTGACTCGGCGCGCTCTTCGAACTGGCGCAGATAACCCAACAGCTGTGCCCGCAGACTCGCGGGCGCCGGGTGGGCGATGGTGCTGCGCAGACGGGTGAGCAGCGCCAGCAACGGACCGGCAGCGGCTTCAAGGGGGTTCAAACCTTGCGCCTGCCCCAACGGCAACGGCGCAGCGGGCACGGACAGTGGCGGCGGCGCCGGATACGCTTGAGCAGCAGGCTGCGGCGAGCGGCCACCGGGACGCGGCATGAACTGCGTGCGGTCGTTTCCGGGCATCGGCGGGTTGAGGGGTTCGTCGTGGGAAGGCATTGCGCGTTATCCTCGGATGGCCCAGAAAGCCAGGTTCAACCCGGGAAATTCGCCGGCGACGTGAAACGCAAAACCGCCCGACTGTGCCAGCAGCTTCCAGTGCTCGCTGCCACGATCCAGTTCGTAATAGGTCGACCCTGCGTGGAACGGAATCTGTCGAGGCGCCACGGGTAACGGCAACAGGCTGATGCCCGGCAATTGCAGGTTGACCAGATCGCGGATGTGTTCGACCGAACCGATCTTGCTCTGCTGTGCGAAACGACCGCGCAACGTTTCGCTGGGCATGTCGGCGCGCACCACCAGAATGAAGCTGGCGTTGTCGATCAAGGTGCGATCCTTGAGCATGCCCACGTGAATGCCGTACGCCTTTTCGAGGATAGGGATCGGCGTGGCCTTGCTGTCGATCAGCATCGAGAGGGCTTCGCGCAACGCGTCTATCACTGGCGCGAAACTCGCCGCCAGATCGTCATGCTGATAACGCACGAACGCGTCCGGCCTGCGTCCCGCGTTCGAGAACGTTGCGAACTCCCCTGCGAGGCTCACCATTTCGCTGTAAAGACGCTCAGGGTGCAGCGGACTCAACTGACTGAGGTGACTGATCAGCGGTTGAGCGCGGTTGACCAGTTGCAGAAGCATGAAGTCGGCAATTTCCGAAGCGCCGCCCGCGCCCGACGCGACCACCCGTCCCGCCAATGCCTCGCCGCGTTGGTGCAGCAAGCCCGACAATTCGCTGTGAAAGGCCGTGAGCGAGGCCGACGCCGCCACATCAAGGACCGGCGGGATGTAACTGTCATCCAGCACCAGCGCGCGGTCGGCGCGTCTTTCCTTGATCCGCACCAGTCCAACGGCAGCGTAGTCGCTCAAGCCGTCCTTCTCGGTGAGCAACCGAAAGGCCCGCGCACCAACGGCAACCGGTGCGCGATTTTCGAATGGCGCGTTGTCGTCGCGGACTTCACGTACCTGACTGACGAAGCGCGCCCCGCCCGGTGCTTCCCCCTCGTCCACCGTGTCTCGCTGCCCCGCACGCTTGAGCGGCAGGGCCAGGTAAATCACGCCATCGCGCAAACCGTCCTCGACGTTCAGCGGGCTGGGCGCCAGGTCATCATGGGGAATGTTGAACGGCGTGCCATCGGGAAGCAGCCCGCGTGCAGAGGTGATCGCCAGCTTGCCCTGCGCCAGCAGTCCGTGATCCAGCGACAGCTCGGAAAAGCCCCACGCCCCCGCCGACAGCGGACGGCTTCGCGCATCGATGAGATTCTCCAGGTAGCGGTCATGCTGCTGAAAGTGCTGTGTTCCGATGAACATGCCTTCCGACCAGACCACACGATTGTTCCAGGCCATGGGTTCTCCGATTGTCTATTGGGCAGGGCGGACAGATTGAGCGGCAGATGCGCGGCTCACGCTGACGGCGTGGGTATCAAGGTGGATCTGGTATTCGCTGGCCTGACGTGGCGTGACGCTCAGCAATGCGCGCCATTGGGCTTGATCGATTTCGCGATAGCCCACGGCGAGTCCGACCTGGCGAGTGGCATCGTTGAGGTGGCGCTCCAGAGTCAAGTCCTGTCCCGGTTGCAGCAGCACTTCATCCTGATCGATCAGGTCGGCGGCCAATGCACTCGGAGCACGCTCGGCCAGGGCGAAATAATCCGCACGACCGAAACTGGCAGCGTTTTTCAATTCGAAAATTCGCACCCGCACAGGCGCGGGTTGCCCATTGCTACCGGGGTTCAGCCCTGAGGCAGCGCTGAAATGCAGCGTGACGGTGGAAGCATCAGGGGTCGTGTCGACCGGCTGCGGCGGTTCCGCGTTTTTGGCACAAGAAACCAGCAACAGCGCCATGGCCATTGCCGATACCACTCTTCGAAACATCCTTCGTCCTCGTGACGTACTGACTGTCTATCCGTTTTTCCTGGTGTGTCGCTCAAGAGCGGCGCAGTCGCGTGCTGTGTTCCTCGTAGGCGCGGCTGAATTCACGGCCGAAGAGCACTTGAAAATCGTCTTCGGCTTCGCGGGAAATCTGTGTGTAAAGCTCGGTGAATTGCTGCCAGTGCTGGGCCTGACGTGAGCCGAACAGGTTCGACAGGGCGCCGGGTTTGCCCATCCGCGCCTCAAGCTCCGCAGGTTCGAAACGCTTGAGCAGCGCTTTGATTGCCGCCTCAACGCCCGCCATCACGGCAAGCTGGTGGGCACGCAGATCGTTGAAACTGTCCGCAATCGCCTGATCGGGGGCCATGAACGCCTGATTGCCGTGACGCAACAGCAGCATCAGCGCCTCGTCGGCATTGGGCGCGAATTTCAGCGGGTTGTTTTCCACGGGCTGAATCATGGTTTGCTGCAAGCGAAACTCACCCTTCAGGCTGCTGCGCGCCCGCAGCACGTCAATCAGCCCCTCAACCATCAGTCGATAACTCCGCCCGATGGACTCCATCTGCGTCTCGGTCTGTGCCGAATCGATCCGCAGGTGCTCGAGACCCGCACCGCGCAGAAACGCCTTGAGCAGATCCGGATTTGACACGGTGGAAGCAGACTCATGTGGGTTGTCCACGGGAGGGCTTGGCACCGTGGAAACCGGCTCCGAATGAATCACTGAAACAACGGGAACAGGATCGGGCTGCACGACAGGAGCAGGCGCCTGGACCTTGGGCGTGTCAGCGAAAAGATCCCAGTCTTCGGGAATGACGCCAGGTTCCGAAACCTGTTTGGGCGGATTGACCGGTGCGGGCGGAATGTTGGGCATGGGCGGCCGAAAATCATGACGTTCCGCCGGGACATGATCCGACTGGGTGGCTGGCGGGACGCTGGACGGGGTCAGGAAATCGAACAAATCGGGGAACGTGTCCTGAGCCGCGCCGCCTTGAAAATGCGCGGCAGGAGAAATGTCCAGCGCGACCGGCGTAGAGCTGTTCTGACGCCCCATCAACGCTTCGAAACTGTCGGAATAGTCAACTTTTGAAAGTCCCACTTCAGGCTCTTTCATTGCTGAATCAATGCGCGCTTGAATCTCGTAATCACCAATGCGGATAACTTCGCCGCTTTCGAGCAGTTCGCTGTTTCCACGCCGGAGCCGGACGCCCGCGTTTACGAGCTCGACGCCATTAGTGCTGTTGTCGGTAATGTAGTAACGGCCGTCTTTATATTGAATGACGCAATGTCGTGAAGAAACAAGACGTTCGGGATCGGGAAGTACCCAGTCATTTTCTTGACTGCGGCCAATTGCCATCACCCCGGTTCCCAGTGTTTTTTCGGGAACTTGGCCAGGGGTTATCTTGTGATAACTGGTGATAGTCAGACAAAGCGACACGGTGCCTCCTTGCTTGCACTTAGGGCCTCCAGACACAGACACGCGGGTCTACGCCTGACAGGGGAATGTCGTGCAAAAACGCTCAAAAAACTGGTTTAAACGGGTCAAACGGTGGCTTTTTCAAGATTCTAACCACACATCCGTGACAGTCGTACAGAGACTGACTCGCCAGTCCTGCTGGCTGTTACATACATCACAACTGTCACAGAGGGCGCATAGCTTACCTTGACAACGGATAACTTCCACACCAAAAATGCACAACTTTCTGAACAAGAATGATGTCCATGTGATATCACAGATCATATAAAACAAAGAATGTTCCGTAGTTAGCGTAGGAAATTTCCTCGTTAACTATCAGAGTTATCCGCACCCGATAAGGAGATCGATTTTGGTGGATGTTCCGTTGTTGCTCGCTGCAGTTTCCGCGAACTCTCCCTGTGGCGAAGACCTGGAGTATGACGCGGACTTTTTGCAGTTGGAGCGCGACGCCCAAGGCAAGCCCGAGCGCACTATGGGTGATGCCGTTCACCCGGCAGAGCCGCCTGATTGGCGACGTGTGGAACAGTCCAGCATCGCACTTCTGCAACGCAGCAAAGACCTGCGAATCACCCATTTCCTCCTGCAAAGCGCCTTGGCCCTCGACGGATTTTCGGGGCTGGCCAACGCCCTGACGCTGATCAACGACCTGTTGGGACAGTACTGGCCAACGCTCTATCCGCAGCTCGATGCGGACGACGACAACGATCCCACCGTACGCATCAACGCCCTGTCCGGAATCGCCTGCGACACCAACGTTCGGCTGTTGCGTGAGAGCCTGCTGACCCGCTCACGTGCGCTCGGCTCGGTCAGCCTGCGCGCTGCGCTGAACGCCAGCGGCTTGCAGAGTTTCGCAGACGAACACCTCACCGCCGACGAATTGGCAGGCGCACTGCGCGACACCGACGCCGAGCAGTTGTCCGCCGTGCGCTCCGCATTGCAGGAAGCCCACAGCGCTGTCGACGCCATCGAGCATTACGTGTCCAGCCAAGTGGGTTCGGCGCAGGGCGTGGACTTGTCCGCCCTGAAGCAACCGCTCAAGCAGGCGCTGCACATCCTCGCCGAGTACGCGCCGGGCGGCATCGTGACCGAGACACATGCCCGCGAAACACGCGAAATCGAGGCATTCGTTGAGCCGTCACCAGAACGGGCTGAACTCGTCGCACCGCGCATGTCCGGGGATGTGAACAACCGCGATGACGTGGTCCGCAGCCTCGACAAAATTCTGAGTTACTACGCCCGCAGCGAGCCTTCCAGCCCGCTGCCAGTGTTGCTGAATCGCGCGAAAAATCTGGTGCACGCTGACTTCGCGACCATCGTGCGCAATCTGATTCCTGACGGCATGTCCCAATTCGAAAACCTGCGCGGGCCCGACATCGAGTAACCCGGTTCGCTCAGGCAGCGAACCGATACCGACCAGGATCACGCAACCCCGTTACCGGCCTCGACCGATGACGCCAATCACGTCGCAGCAGCGACCAGGAGGAGCAACGTGGCGAACACCAGTTCTCAGAAATTCATTGCGCGCAACCGCGCCCCGCGGGTCCAGATCGAATACGACGTCGAGCTGTACGGCGCCGAGAAGAAGGTCCAGCTGCCTTTCGTGATGGGTGTGATGGCGGACCTCGCCGGTAAGCCCGCCGAACCGCTGGCCGCCGTGGCGGATCGCAAGTTTCTGGAAGTCGATGTCGACAACTTCGATTCGCGTCTCAAGGCCATGCAGCCTCGCGTCGCGTTTCATGTCCCGAACGAACTGACCGGCGAAGGCAACCTCAGCCTCGATATCACGTTCGAGAGCATGGACGACTTCAGCCCTGCCGCCGTGGCACGCAAGGTCGATTCGCTGAATCAATTGCTCGAAGCTCGCACTCAATTGGCCAACCTGCTGACCTACATGGACGGCAAGACGGGCGCAGAAGAAATCATCATGAAGGCGATCAAGGACCCGGCCCTGCTGCAAGCCTTGGCCAGCGCGCCAAAACCCCAAGGCGGTCAACCCCAGGGCTCTCAGCCCCAAGACACCGAGCCGAAGGCCTGATCAGGACGAACGACCATGACTGAATTGCTGCGTGACACCCAGGCCCCCGCCGCCCAGACCGAGGACGCCAACGCGTTCGCGTCGCTGTTGTTGCAAGAGTTCAAACCCAAGACCGAGCGCGCCCGGGAAGCCGTTGAAACCGCGGTTCGCACCCTTGCCGAGCAGGCACTGGCGCAGACCGATCTGGTCTCCAACGACGCCATCACGTCGATCGAGTCGATCATTGCCGCCATCGACGCCAAGCTCACCGCGCAAGTGAATCAGGTGATCCATCACCCGGAATTCCAGCAGTTGGAAAGCGCGTGGCGTGGGCTGCATTACCTCGTCAACAACACCGAAAGCGATGAGCAACTGAAGATTCGCGTGCTGAACATCTCCAAGCCGGAGTTGCACAAGACCCTGAAAAAATTCAAGGGCACGGCGTGGGACCAAAGCCCGGTTTTCAAGAAGATGTACGAGGAAGAATACGGCCAGTTCGGCGGCGAGCCTTACGGGTGCCTGGTCGGCGATTACTATTTCGATCAATCGCCACAGGACGTCGAGCTGTTGACCGAGCTGTCGAAAACCTGCGCGGCGATGCATGCACCCTTCATCGCAGCGGCCTCGCCGACCGTGATGGGCATGGGGTCGTGGCAGGAACTGTCGAACCCGCGTGACCTGACCAAGATTTTCACCACCCCGGAATACGCGGGCTGGCGTTCGCTGCGTGAATCGGAAGACTCGCGCTACATCGGTCTGACCATGCCGCGCTTCCTGGCTCGCCTGCCGTATGGCGCCAAGACTGATCCGGTGGAAGCCTTCGCGTTCGAAGAGGACACCGACGGTGCCGACAGCGCCAAGTACACCTGGGCCAACGCAGCCTATGCGATGGCGGTGAACATCAACCGGTCGTTCAAGCATTACGGCTGGTGTTCGCGAATCCGTGGCGTCGAGTCCGGCGGCGAAGTGCAGAACCTGCCTGCCCATACGTTCCCGACCGATGATGGCGGCGTGGACATGAAGTGCCCGACCGAAATCGCGATCTCCGACCGTCGCGAAGCCGAGCTGGCGAAGAACGGTTTCATGCCGCTGCTGCACAAGAAAAACACCGATTTCGCCGCCTTCATTGGCGCGCAGTCGTTGCAGAAACCGGCCGAATACGACGACCCGGACGCCACGGCCAACGCCAATCTGGCGGCGCGCCTGCCGTACCTGTTCGCCACCTGCCGCTTCGCCCATTACTTGAAGTGCATCGTGCGCGACAAGATCGGCTCCTTCAAAGAGAAGGACGAGATGCAGCGCTGGTTGCAGAACTGGATCTTGAACTACGTCGATGGGGACCCCGCGCATTCCACCGAAACCACGAAGGCGCAGCAACCGCTGGCGGCTGCCGAGGTGGTCGTCGAGGACGTCGAGGGCAATCCGGGTTACTACAACTCGAAGTTCTTCCTGCGCCCGCACTACCAGCTTGAAGGGCTGACAGTGTCGCTGCGCCTGGTGTCCAAGCTGCCTTCGGCGAAGGGCGCCTGATAACGCGATCTCGACACTGTGGGAGCGAATTTATTCCGGAACTGACTGGCAGGCGCCGCAAATGGATCGCCCGTCCGACCGCTTCGCGAATGAATTCGTGCCTACAGATTGAACCCCGAATCCTGAATGCCCACCGAATCCGGGCATTCGGGTCATCAACATCGTGGTGAAGACCACACTGGAGAAAACATGGCTGTTGATATCTTCATCAAGATTGGCGACATCAAGGGCGAGTCGCAGGACAAGGCCCACAAGGACGAAATCGATGTCTTGAACTGGAGTTGGGGCATGACCCAGTCCGGCAACATGCACACCGGCGGTGGCGGTGGTGCAGGCAAGGTCAGCGTTCGGGACCTGTCGTTCACCAAGTACATCGACAAGGCAACGCCGAATCTGATGATGGTGTGCTCCAGCGGCAAGCACATCGACAAGGTCACCTTGACCGTGCGCAAGGCCGGTGGCGAGAGCCAGGTCGAGTATCTGGTGATCACGCTGGAGGAAGTCATCGTGACCGGCTACGACACCGGTGGCTCGGGTGCAGAGGATCGCCTGACCGAGAAGTTGACGCTGAACTTCGCTCAGGTTCGTGTCGATTACCAGCCTCAGAAAGCTGACGGCACCAAGGATGGCGGCCTGATCAAGTACGGCTGGAACATCCGCACCAACACCAAGCTGTGATTGTCTCCACGCGCCTGCCCGTTGCGGAGCAGGCGCGTGGCTCAAATGGATTTTTTTTGCAGGAAGCCGTAGCCGTGGCCAAGCCGTCGTTTATCAATTTGTGGAATGCCTACGAAAGGTTGATGGCCGATCATCCCGCTGGCGACCCATGTGATGGGTCTTGGGTCAACCAGTGTGCGATTCGCATGAGCATTACGCTCAATGCCGAGCACACGATCAAGGTAAATAAATTCACTTACAGCGAACCCAAATGCGCCCATGAGCACGCCAGAGGGGCAGAGTCCCTGGCCAATTGGCTGTGGAAAAACCAGCTCGGGCGTCCGGCGATTTACACGAATGGCGCATCTGATCGCGACAAAATCCTGAACAAGGTGGGGATCATTTTCTTCAAGGATTTCTTTTATCAGCCCAATGATGCAGAAGGACATCCAAGCGGGGATCACATTGATCTGTGGGACCGCGGGATTACCGCTACAAGGGGCAGCGACTACTTCCATCGATCCAAAAGCGTCTGGTTCTGGGAGCTCGCGTGATGAAATCTCTTGCTGTCATCCTTCTGAGCCTGCTGACCTTCGCAGCGTACGCTGGCACTAAACCCCAAGATCAGAAGGAAATACGCACACTCGCTTACGATGGCCGGAATATCAGCCTGATCAACGACGAAGGTCAGTGCGCCTTGGCACGCTCAGACGACTCGTTGCTGCGCCTTGACGTGAAATGGCCTTGCCAATTCAGCCAAAACTTTCTGGGTAAGGCAGTTCTCGAAAACTACCTTTCGGCAGACATATTTATGGTTCAGCACAGCGATCGCGCAGCACCTCCCGACACAAACTGCACGACGGATCTGCAGGCCATCCGCTATTTCAAAGGCAACGTGGAACTTGCCCCAGTACACCAAGTGAGAAAATGCAATATCCGCCGGTGGGACCAGAAAGTCTTCGTTGGGCAGTTCGACTGGTGAACACCCTGACCTCTCGCGAACGCTTGCAGCCCTCGCTGCTCGACCGTCTCACCGATGATGAACCCGGCAATCTGCAGGAAAGCGCGGACAAACGCGTGCTGTCGCTCACTCAGCTCAAGGCGTCGGTATTACGAGACCTGACCTGGCTGCTCAATACCACGTCGTTGCTAGATGCCGATGCCACGTTGCACACCCCTGCCGGTACGTCAGTGATCAATTACGGTCTACCTGCACTGGCCGGCAACAGCGCGTCGAGCATTGATGTCGGTGTTCTGGAAGGCTTGATTCATCAGGCCATCGCCACATTTGAGCCACGCATCCTGCGCCACACCTTGCGTGTCCGCGCCCAGACCTTGACCGACCAGATGAACCACAACGCCCTGAGTTTCGAGATCGAAGGCGACCTGTGGGCGCAACCGGTGGCGCTGCCGCTCTTATTGCGCACCGATCTGGATCTGGAATCCGGTCATGTGCAGGTTGTGCCAGCCGAACAACGGAGACGCACATGAACCCGCGTCTGCTGGAGCTGTACAACCAGGAACTGCAACACGTACGCGAAAGTGCGGCGGAGTTTGCCAAGGAATACCCGAAGATCGCCGGGCGCCTGACGCTGTCCGGGCTGGACTGCGCCGACCCGTATGTCGAGCGTCTGCTGGAAGGATTTGCCTATCTCACGGCGCGAGTGCAGCTGAAGCTCGACGCCGAGTACCCGACCTTCACCCACAACCTGCTGGAAATCGCCTACCCGCATTACCTCGCACCGACGCCGTCGATGACGGTGGTGCAGATGCAGATCGACCCCAACGAAGGCTCGCTGAGCAGCGGCTTTACCCTGCCCCGTGACAGCGTGTTGCGCGCCACTTTGGGCCGGGATTCACAGACCTCCTGTGAATACCGCAGCGCCCATGCCGTCACCTTGTGGCCGCTCAAGGTCAGCCACGCTGAATATTTCGGCAACCCGGCTACCGTATTGGGCCGCCTCGCCGCCAGCGAACCCAAGGCGAAAGCCGGGTTGCGCATCACGCTGAAGACCGGCGCCGAACTGCCGTTCAACTCGCTGAATCTGGAAAACCTGCCGCTGTACCTCAACGGCGCGGATGAATTGCCGTTTCGTCTTTACGAGCAGTTGTTGGGCAATGCCTGCGCGGTGTTTGCACGACAGCCCGGCAGCGAGTGGGTCGAGCGCCTGCCAAGTGACGCGCTGAAGCCTCGTGGATTCGACGACCGGGAAGCCGCAATGCCAGTGGTCGCGCAGGCGTTTCAGGGCTATCGGCTTTTACAGGAGTATTTCGCTCTGCCCCAGCGCTACCTGTTTGTCGACTTCACCGGACTGGCTCGTGCGGTGCAACGTTGCGAGGGGCAAGAGCTGGAATTGATCGTGCTGTTCGAGCGCCTTGATCAGAGCCTTGAAGGCAGCGTCGGGTCTCAGCAGTTCGTGCCGTTCTGCACCCCGGCGATCAACCTCTTTCCGCGTCGTGTCGATCGAATTCACCTGTCTGACCGGGTCAACGAACACCACGTGATCGCTGATCGCACGCGCCCGATGGATTTTGAAATTCATTCGCTGACTGGCGTGACAGGCCATGGCACCGGTCCCGAACAAGCGTTTTTGCCGTTCTACGCGGTGCGCGACCCATCGCGTTATGGCCGCGACAAAGCCTATTACACGCTGCGTCGCGAACCTCGTGTGCTATCCAGCGAACAACGCCGCACCGGCACGCGCTCAACCTACGTCGGCAGCGAAACCTTTGTCAGTCTGGTGGACAGCCAACAGGCCCCCCATCGTCATGATCTGCGTCAGCTGGGCGTCAGCGCGTTGTGCACCAATCGCGACCTGCCGTTGTTCATGAATGTGGGTGGCGGCAAGACCGATTTCACCCTTGCCGACAGTGCACCCGTAACATCGATTCGTTGCCTGGCAGGCCCGAGCCGTCCTCGCGCCAGCCACGCCCACGATCAGAAAGCCTGGCGCCTGATCAGCCAACTCTCGCTGAATTACCTGTCCCTCAGCGAACGGGGCCAAGGCGCTGCGGCATTGCGTGAGTTGTTGCGTCTTTACGGCGACGCTCAAGACGCGGCATTGCAATTGCAGATCGAGGGGCTGATTGACGTGAGCAGCAAGCCCTGCACACGACGCCTGCCGATGCCGGGGCCCATCGTGTTTGGGCGTGGACTGGAAATCACCCTGGAGTTCGACGAGAACGCCTTTCGCGGCACGGGCGTGTTTCTGATGGGCTCGGTGTTCCAGCGCTTCCTGGCGCGCTACGTGTCCATCAACAGCTTCACCGAAACGGTAATTCGCACCCGCGAGCGCGGCGAGATCATGCGCTGGAAAGCTCAGCCCGGTCGGCGTCCGACATTGTGAGTACGCTCACCGACATGCACGAAGCGCCGTGGGAGTACGATTTCTTCCAGGCGCTGCGGCGCATCGAGTGCGAGTCCCCGGACCTGCCGCGCTTCGGGCATTCCGTGCGACTGGCCGACGACCCGTTGAGACTGGGTCAACAGCCCGACTGCGCTTTCGCGCCTTCGACCCTGGCGGCGCTGACGCCTGCTGAAGACGAACGGCCCGCGCGGCTCGAACAGTATTTCTTCGGTCTGGGCGGCCCCAACGGCCCGTTGCCGCTCCACCTCACCGAGTACGTCCGCGAGCGCGAGCGCAATAACGCCGACAGCACCAGCAAGCGCTTTCTGGACGTGTTCCATCATCGCCTGCTCAGCCTGTTTTATCGGGCGTGGGCGGAGGCTCGACCCACCGTCAGTCATGACCGGCCTGATGATGATTACTGGTCCGCCCGGCTCGCCGCGTTCAGTGGCAGAGGCATGCCGAGCCTGCTGAATCAGGGGCTGATTCCCGACACCGCCAAGCTGCACTTCAGCGGTCACCTGTCCGCGCAAACCCGCTACCCCGATGGCCTGAAAGCGATCCTTGAGGATTATTTCGGCTTGCCGGTGGAGATCGAAGAGTACGTGGGTCAGTGGCTCGAATTGCCCGAACGGAGCCGCGTGGGTGTCAGCGCCAACCAGTTGGGGATCGATTTCTGTCTGGGCAGCCATGTCTGGGATCGCCAGCATAAATTTCGCATCCGCCTCGGCCCTCTCACGCTCGACGAGTACATGGGCATGCTGCCCGACGGCGAGCCCTTCAAGCACCTGGTGGCGTGGGTCGCTGAATACCTGGGCCATGAGCTGGACTGGGACCTGAACCTGATTCTGCAACAACCACACATTCCCACACTGCAACTCAACGGCCACTTCCGCCTGGGGTTCAACACCTGGCTGGGACAGCCGAAAGACGACGCCGACGACCTGATTCTCGCCCGACATTACGCCGATCAGGCGAGTGCCGCGCAACCTGACGTGGCGCCTTTACTACACCAATTCGCAAGGAGCACGGAACATGGGTGAAATCAGTCGCGCGGCGCTGTTCGGCAAACTCAACAGTGTTGGTTACAAGGCTATCGAAGCCGCCACGGTCTTTTGCAAGCTGCGGGGCAACCCGTACGTGGAACTGGCGCACTGGTTTCATCAGTTACTGCAACTGCAAGATTCCGACCTGCACCGCATCATTCGCCAATTCAACGTCGAACCGGCGCGCCTCGCCCGCGACTTGACCGAAGCGCTGGATCGCCTGCCACGCGGGTCTACGTCCATCACCGATCTGTCGTCCCATGTCGAAGAAGCCGTCGAGCGCGGCTGGGTCTACGGCAGCCTGATGTTTGGTGAAAGCCAGGTGCGCACGGGCTATCTGCTGATCGGCATCCTCAAGACGCCAAGCCTGCGTCACGCGTTGCTCGGCCTGTCGGGTGAGTTCGACAAGATCAAAATCGAGGCCCTGAGTGAGCGCTTTGACGAGTACGTCGGCGACTCCCCGGAAAACGCCCTCAGCGCCAACGACGGCTTCAACGCCGCCTCGACACCCGGCGAAGCCAGCGGCGCAATCGCGCCGAGCGCGATGGGCAAACAGGAAGCCCTCAAACGTTTCACCGTGGACATGACCGAACAGGCCCGTAGCGGCAAGCTCGACCCTATCGTCGGGCGCGACGAAGAGATTCGGCAGATGGTCGACATTCTCATGCGTCGTCGGCAAAATAACCCGATCCTCACGGGTGAAGCGGGCGTCGGCAAAACCGCCGTGGTCGAAGGCTTTGCGCTGCGTATCGTGGCCGGTGACGTGCCGCCTGCACTCAAGGACGTCGAACTGCGCAGCCTTGACGTCGGCCTGTTGCAAGCCGGGGCGAGCATGAAAGGCGAGTTCGAACAGCGTTTGCGTCAGGTCATCGAAGATGTTCAGGCCTCGCCGAAGCCGATCATCCTGTTCATTGACGAAGCGCATACGCTGGTGGGCGCAGGCGGCGCGGCGGGGACGGGCGATGCCGCCAACCTGCTGAAGCCCGCTCTGGCGCGGGGCACCTTGCGCACGGTCGCGGCGACGACGTGGGCCGAGTACAAAAAACACATTGAGAAAGACCCCGCCCTCACCCGACGTTTCCAGGTGGTGCAGGTCGGCGAGCCTTCGGAAGACAAGGCCCTGCTGATGATGCGCGGCGTCGCCTCGACGATGGAAAAACACCATCAGGTGCAAATTCTGGACGAAGCGCTGGAGGCCTCGGTCAAGCTGTCCCACCGCTACATTCCGGCGCGCCAGTTGCCGGACAAATCCGTCAGCCTGCTGGACACCGCCTGCGCCCGCGTTGCCGTGAGCCTGCACGCGGTGCCTGCGGAGGTGGACGACAGCCGTCGCCGGATCGAAGCGCTGGAAACCGAGCTGCAGATCATTGCGCGCGAGCATACGATTGGTATCGACACGGGCGCACGCCGCACCAACAGCGAGGCGCTGCTCAGCACCGAGCGCGCACGACTGACAGAACTGGAAAGCCGTTGGAGCGAAGAAAAATCGCTGGTGGACGATTTGCTCGCCACACGCGCCGAGTTGCGCGAAATCGCGGGCGTCGTCGATCAGGACGTTGAGTCCGGGCAAAGTCACGCGCTGCGGGAAAAGCTGGTTGATTTGCAATCACGCCTCAGCGCCCTGCAAGGCGAAAACCCGCTGATTCTCCCCACCGTCGATTATCAGGCCGTCGCTTCGGTGGTCGCCGATTGGACCGGCATCCCCGTCGGCCGCATGGCGCGCAACGAGCTGGAAACCGTGCTCAACCTCGACCAGCACTTGAAAAAGCGCATCATCGGCCAGGACCACGCGTTGCGGATGATCGCCAAGCGCATCCAGACGTCTCGCGCGGGCCTCGACAACCCGAGCAAACCCATCGGCGTGTTCATGCTCGCGGGCACGTCGGGCGTGGGCAAGACCGAAACCGCCCTCGCCCTGGCCGACGCCATGTACGGCGGCGAGCAGAACGTCATCACCATCAACATGAGTGAGTTCCAGGAAGCTCACACGGTCTCGACGCTCAAAGGCGCCCCGCCCGGTTACGTCGGCTACGGCGAAGGCGGCGTGCTGACCGAGGCGGTGCGTCGCAAACCGTACAGCGTCGTGCTGCTGGACGAAGTGGAAAAAGCTCACCCGGATGTGCACGAAATCTTCTTTCAAGTGTTCGACAAGGGCGTGATGGAAGATGGCGAAGGCCGGGTGATCGACTTCAAGAACACCCTGATCCTGCTCACCACCAACGCCGGTACCGAGCTGATTTCACACCTGTGCAAAGACGCGCATGACGTGCCCGATCCGGAAGAGATCGCCAAAGCTCTGCGTCAGCCGTTGCTGGAAATTTTCCCGCCCGCGCTGCTCGGGCGGCTGGTGACCATCCCGTATTACCCGCTGAGCGACACCATGCTCAAGGCGATCACCCGCCTGCAACTGAACCGCATCAAGAAACGCGTGGAAAACACGCACAAGGTCGCATTCGACTACGACGACGCGGTGGTCGACCTGATCGTCTCGCGCTGCACCGAAACCGAAAGCGGCGGCCGAATGATCGACACCATTCTGACCAACACCCTGCTGCCGGACATGAGCCGCGAGTTTCTGACGCGCATGCTCGACGGCAAGCCGATGGCGGGGGTCAGGATCAGCGAGCGGGATAACCAGCTGGATTATCAATTTAGCGATGTCGGGGTTTGATCCGACGCCATCGCGAATGAGTTCGCTCCCACGGGTCATCACGTGCCTCTGTGGGAGCGAATTCATTCGCGAAAAAACGCCGCTCCCGAACTTATGAGATAACCCATGCTATTCACGCAACTCACCCGCTTGGCGCAAGTCAGCAGCCCGCTCGGCCCGGATGTTCTGCTGCTCAAAAGCCTGGCCGGCACGGACGAATTGGGTCGGCTGTTCACCTACGAGCTTCAACTGACCTCCCACGACGAGGCCATCGACCTCAACCAACTGCTCGGCAAGCCCATGAGCGTGTCGGTGCAGTTGGACGGTGGCGGCAGCCGTCACTTTCACGGGCTGGTCGCGCGGTGCGGTCAGGGCGTGGACACGGGCCAGTTCGCCAGCTATCAAGTCAGCTTGCGCCCTTGGCTGTGGATGCTGACCCGCACGTCCGACTGCAAGATTTTTCAGCACCTGACGATCCCGCAGATCATCAAGCAGGTGTTTCGCGACCTCGGCTTTTCAGATTTCGAAGACGCTCTCAGCCGCCCGTATCGGGAGTGGGAATACTGCGTTCAGTACCGGGAAACCAGCTTCGATTTCGTCAGCCGCTTGATGGAACAGGAAGGGATTTATTACTTCTTCCGCCAGGAAAAGGATCGTCACGTGCTGGTCCTGGCCGATGCCTACGGCGCTCATGCACCTGCACCCGGTTACGAATCCGTGCCGTTTTACCACCCTGATGGCCAGCATCGGGAACGGGATCACATCAGTGGCTGGAGACTCGCGCAGGAAGTCCAGCCCGGTTCTCTCGAACTCAACGACTACGACTTCCAACGCCCCAGCGCGCGCATTGACGTGCGTTCCGCCATGCCCCGTCCACACAGCGCGGGCGACTATCCGCTGTTCGACTACCCTGGCACCTACGTGCAGAGTGAGGACGGCGAACACTATGCGCGCACCCGCATCGAAGCGATTCAGAGCCTGCACGAACGGGTCGAGCTGAACAGCAACGCACGCGGTCTTGGCGCCGGCCATGTGTTCAGCCTCAGCGGTTTCAGCCGTCAGGATCAGAACCGGGAATACCTGATTGTCCGCGCTGCATACACGGTCACTCAGGAAAGCCTGGAAACCGGTCAGGGCAATGGTGGACTGCAATTCGAAAGCGACCTCACCTGCATCGACGCGCACCAGAGTTTCCGTCCTCTGCCCGCCACTCCACGCCCCATCGTCAAAGGTCCGCAGACCGCCCTCGTCGTCGGCCCCGAGAAAGAAGAAATTTTCACCGACTCCTTTGGCCGCGTGAAAGTGCACTTCTATTGGGACCGCCACGATCAGTCCAACGAAAACAGCTCCTGCTGGATTCGGGTGTCCCAAGCCTGGGCCGGTAAAAACTGGGGTTCGATGCAAATTCCGCGCATCGGCCAGGAAGTCATTGTCAGTTTTCTGGAAGGCGACCCCGACCGTCCGATCATCACCGGCCGCGTCTACAACGCCGAACAGACCGTGCCCTACGACCTCCCCGCCAACGCCACGCAAAGCGGCACCAAAAGCCGTTCGAGCAAAAGCGGCACGCCCGCGAACTTCAACGAAATCCGCATGGAAGACAAAAAGGGCGAGGAGCAGCTGTACATCCATGCCGAGCGTAATCAGGACATCGTGGTCGAGGTCGATGAGAGCCATTCGGTGGGGCATGACCGGCATAAAAGCATTGGTAATGATGAGCAGGTGACGATTGGCCGAAACCGGGTTCGCGCCGTCAAACAGGACGATGTGTTGCTGGTGGGGTCGAGCAAAACCGACAGCATCAGCCGCAGTTATCTGATTGAGGTCGGTGACAACCTGCGTCTGGTGTGTGGCAAGAGCGTGCTGGAGCTCAACGCCAGCGGCCAGATCAACCTGACGGGCGTGCAGTTCAATTTCAATACCGAAGGCAGCGCCGAGATCAACACCGGCGGCAAGCTGCACTTGAACATCGGCGGTGGCCCGGGCGCAACGCCCGATGGCCAGGGTGACAAGGGCAGCATCGATGCCGCCGTCAAAGGGATGTTTCCCGAACCCAAATCCAGCCAGTGACCCTATTTAAAGAGAAGCCGTTGTCATGACTTACCGCATCAATGAATTCCAGTTCGCGCTGCCAGATGCCGAGCTGCAAGACAGCTCCATCAACATTCTCAAGTTTCCGGCGCTTGAGACCAGCCTGATTATGAGCCGCAGCTTTCTGGCCGATGACGAAACATTGCACAGCAATTTCGATGCACAGCTCAAGCGCTTGGAGCAACAGGTCAGCGGCCTGCGTTATCAGCCCCCGCAGGCCGTCCGCGTGGGTCCGGCGCACGAAATCGAGGCCTTGGAGTTGCGCAGCCAATTCAGCAAGGCCACGGATAAGGTGTATCAGTACCAACTGGCGCTAGTGCTGCCCGGCACCCGCAAGATGCTCGCGCTGAGTTACGTCAAGGCTCAGCCGCTGGGCGAAGCCGAGGCTGAACACTGGACGCGGATAAAACTGTCCCTGACGTTCGACGGCATTCAGTGAGGTCGCCGCGGATGAGGGAAACGGATGTCTGACGCGTTATGGGCGGCCAGGGTAGGCGACGCACTGTCACATACCTCGATGATGGCGGACATTCTCGGCGGCGTACTCGAAGTGGCCGCCAACGTAGCAATAGGCGCATTGGCCACGGCTGCGGTGGTGGCGGCGACAGGCCTCACCGTCGCCACGGGTGGTCTCGGTGCCTGCGTACTGGGGGCGGTGGTCGGCGTGGTGGTGGGCGTGGTCATGAGCAAGACCGGCGCCGACAAAGGGCTGAGCTCGTTATGCGAAGACATCGGCAACGGGCTGTTCCCGCCCACGGTGCAGGCCACGATTTCGACAGGCTCTACCGACACGTTCATCAATGGCATCCCGGCAGCGCGAGCGGCAGGTTCGGTGCCGTCGATGCTCGCCCACACCGGTTCGGCCGAGGCAATTCCCGAGGAGGCTCAAGGTGAAGAGCCGGGCTTTCTCGACATGGCCAAAGGATTCTTCTCGCAAATGTGGCGTCCCACGGTGGCCGTCCCCGCGCCGGGTGTCGTTCCCAAACCGCTGGATCTGGTGCTTTGCACTCGGCATCCGCCAATGCCTCCGCAGTTTCTTGCCGAAGGCTCGGACAAGGTCACCATCAACGGCCAGCCCGCCGTGCGCAGCGGGGATCGCAGCACCTGTGATGCCACAGTCGTGTCCTCGGGACTGATCTCGCCCAACGTGCGCATCGGCGGCGGCAAAGTCGTGGTGCGCGAGATTCGCAGCGGCAAAACACCGGGCATCGGTTTGGCGATTACCGCGTTGATGATGCTCAAAGGCAGCAAAGGCAAATTCCTCAGCAATTTGCCGTGCATGCTGATGAGCGGGGTGAATTCTTTTGTCGTAAGTTCTGCGATGGGCGCGTTGACCAACGCTATCGCCGGCTCGCCGAACCCCGTCCACGCGGCGACAGGGGCGAAAGTTCTGGGAGGCGCCCAAGAGCTGGATTTCATCTTGCCTGGCATCCTTCCGCTGGCATGGCAACGCTTCTACAGCAGTCGGGATGAGCGACGTGACAGCCTGTTCGGCGCGGGTTGGAGTGTCGCCCATGAAATCAGCGTGCAGATCGAGCCGCATCCGGACGGCGGCGAGCGGTTGATTTACATCGATGAACAGGCACGGCGGATTGATATGGGATCGATTCCGCTGGGCGGCGCCACGTTCAGCGCAGGCGAAGGTTTGGCCGTGCGGCGTCATGGCAACGGCCAGTTGCTGATCGAAAGCGAAGACGGTGTGTATCGTCTGTTCGAGCCTACGTCGGCCGACCCAGCCCGCCTGCGTCTCACGCAATGGGGCGACCGGAATGACAACCGCATTTATCTGGATTACGACGCTGACGGGCGGCTGATCCAGCTGCGCGACACCTTCGATGTTGTGCGGGTGACGCTGGTCTATTCGGCGCAATGGCCGGGGCGCGTCGAACGCATCGACCGGGTATTCGATGATCAATCCGTGGAAACGCTGGCAACCTACGGATTTGACGTGCGCGGCGATCTGTCCGAAGTCCGTGATGCATTGGGCCATGTGCAGCGGCGCTTCACCTACGACAGCTCCCAACGGATGGTCGAGCATCAATTGCCCACGGGGCTGTGCTGTTTTTATGACTGGGCGTTGATCGATGATCGTGAGTGGCGCGTCGTGCGTCACTGGACCGATGAAGGCGACGAATACCGCTTCGACTATGACCTGAGTGCAGGCGTGACGCGGATCACCGATGGCCTGAACCGAGCGAGCCTTCGTCATTGGAACGCGCAGCACCAGATCACCGAGTACACCAATAATCTGGGCGATACCTGGCAATTTTCGTGGAATGATGAGCGTCAGTTGCTGGGGGCCACCGATCCCCAAGGCGGACAGTGGCAGTACGCCTATGACGAGGCAGGCAATCTCTGTTCAACCCAAGACCCGTTGGGGCGCATCACCTCAACACTCTGGTTGGAGCACTGGTCGCTGCCGTTGACCGAGACCGACGCCGCGGGCCATAGCTGGCAATACCGCTACGATGCACGCGGCAATTGCACCCACGAGACCGACCCGCTCGGTCAGCTCACCCAGTACCGCCACGACGAGCGTGGACAGGTCCGGGAAATCGTCGATGCCACAGGCAAGATCAAACGGCTGCACTGGAACGAACACGGGCAGTTGACCGAACACATCGACTGCTCCGGATACCGCACCGTGTTCGGCTATGACCGTCGCGGCCACCTGCACTTCATCGCCGATGCGCTGGGTGAGCGCACGGTGTATCAGCACGACGTTCAAGGTCGGCTGCTGCAGCGCCAGCTGCCCGAAGGGCGCGTCGAGCATTACATGCGAGACAGCAGCGGACGACTGACCGGCTACACCGATCCCGCAGGCCATACCACCCGTTATCAATACGACCGCCGTGGCCGGGCGCGGCAACGCCTCGACGCTCATCAGCGTCAGGTGCAGTTTCATTACGATGGCTATGGTCGGCTGGACGCGCTGACCAACGAGAATGGCGAGCGCTATCGATTTGCGTGGGATGCAGGGGATCGGCTGGTCGCACAGCAGGATCTGGATGGCAGCCAAAAGCGCTACACCTACGACGCGCTGAACAATCCGGTTCGAGTCGAGCAACGGCCCTCACTGGACGCGGACACTCCTGCTTCGGACGCGATGAGTCATCTGCTGGAACGCGATGCGGCGGGACGATTGACTGCCAAGGCGACCGCCGATGGTCGAACGGATTACCGCTACGACGCGCGGGATCAACTCACCGAGATCACTTTCACCGATCCAGACGGCGCGCAGCAAAGGGTGGGCTTCACTTACGACGCCCTTGGCCAATTGCTGACTGAAGATTCTGCCTCCGGGGCGCTTGAGCATCATTACGACGAACTGGGCAATCTCACTCAGACCCTGCTGCCGGATGGCCGCTGGCTCAATCGTCTGCATTACGGCAGCGGTCATTTGCATCAGATCAATCTGGACGGCGAAGTCATCTGCGACTTTGAACGTGACCGGTTGCATCGCGAGGTGCTGCGCACCCAAGGCCAAATCAACACCCGCAGCCAGTACGACCGTAGCGGCCGGTTGCGCACGCGCCAGCAACGGCTCGCGGGTCAGCCGGTTCAATTGCCCGCCGAGAGCGCAAAAGACTATGAATACGATCCTGCAGACAATCTGATCAGCCGCCTGCAACGGAATCGTCAGAGCGATCAGCGCACACTGCTGCACTACGATGCCACGGCGCGAATTCTCGCTACCCAGGAAAGCGCTCACGGTCGTGATGAAATCTTCGCCTACGACGCGGCGGCCAACCTGCTGGACGGTCCCTCTCCCAACGCTGGATGGGTCCGTCATAACAAGCTGCTGACCTGGCAGGACAAACGCTATCGCTACGACGGCTTCGGCCGGATGATCGAAAAACACAGCGTGCGACTGGGTACACAGCGCTTCGTCTACGACGCCGAAAGCCGTTTGCTCGAAGTTCACAACCCGAATGGCCACGTGGTGCGCATGACCTACGACCCGCTGGGTCGACGCGTCGGCAAAAGCGAACGCAACGCGAAGGGTTTGCTGATCGGCGAAACACGCTTCACGTGGGACGGCCTGCGTCTGCTACAGGAGCACCGTCACGCCCAGACCAGCCTTTATGTCTACGCGGACGACGGCCACGAGCCTGTCGCGCGGGTCGACGGCAGCGGTAACTTTCAGAAAACCCGCTATTACCACAACGACCTCAACGGCCTACCCGAACAACTGACCGAGACCGACGGCCACATCGTCTGGCAGGCGCGTTACCAGGTCTGGGGCAACACCGCCGAAGAGGTTCGCGAACCCTATTTCATTGAAGAGCAGAACCTGCGTTTTCAGGGCCAATACCTTGATCGCGAGACCGGACTGCACTACAACACCTTCAGGTTCTACGACCCGGATGTGGGCCGGTTTACCACGCCAGACCCGATTGGGCTGGCGGGTGGGATCAATCTGTATGCGTATGCGCCGAATCCGGTTGAATGGATCGACCCACTTGGTTTAGCCGCTTGCGGGAGGAAAGTCGAAGCGCTGCGTAATGGGCCACAAAAAACAGTCGTAAGTGTGAAATCCAAAACCGAGGCTCACGAGCTGGTCACAGAAGCGTTCCCCGGCGCGCAAAAAGTTCGTGGCATTGGCCCGCAGGATGCGACGGGAATAAGAAAGAAACACAAAATGGAACAGTTCAAAAAGAAAGACGGGACGGTTCGTTATCGAAAAGACTATCCCATTGACAAAGCGACCGGACGGGTGTTCGGACACGATGATCCAAAAGGGACAGGACACGGAGAGCTCCCGCACATCAACATCAAACGCGCGGATGGCACGATGGTACGCATCGATGTCACTGGCTGAGAACATCGTATGGACCACTTGATCAAAGCTCTCGACTCGGGAAAGAGGCGTGGATATGACGAAGTCCGCCCACTCGACTCAATTCAATATCTATTTCAGTACGCCATAAAGAAAGAGAAGGAGAACTACGTCACCTATTTCTTGAAAATAGAGGAGTCCAAATATGACGTATTTGAAGACTATGCCGATGAAACAATCCTCACATTTTCAACCTTGAAAGACGCCCTGCAGTATTTGGAAGGTAAGGGAGCGGACATCAACAAATTAAGTCCCATCAAAGGAACATTACCGTTCTAACGATGGGGCTCATCTGAACTCAAGGCACGGATCTGATGCAGTCAAATGTCTGACCCCCTCTACGCAGCCCGCCTCGGCGACGCCCTTTCCCACACCTCGATGATGGCGGACATCCTCGGGGGTGTGCTTGAAGTTGCGGCCAACGTTGCAATCACTGCACTCGCCACTGCGGCGGTCGTGGCCGCGACGGGCATCACCGTGGCCACCGGCGGGCTTGGCGCTTGCGTGCTGGGGGTCGTGGTCGGCGTGGTGGTCGGCGTGGCGATGAGCAAGACCGGGGCGGACAAAGGGTTAAGCGAGTTATGCGAGGACATCGGCAATGGCCTGTTCCCGCCGACGGTACAGGCCAACATCCTCACCGGATCGACCAACACCTTCATCAACGGGATTCCCGCCGCGCGCGCCGCGGGTGCTGTGCCGTCCGACCTTGAAGCCAGCGGTACGCCCGAGACTGCGGAGCCCGCTACCGAACCCACCTATCTGGACATGGCCAAGGGGTTCTTCGCCCAAATGTGGCGCCCCACAGTGGCCGTTCCCGCGCCGGGCGTCGTGCCCAAACCGCTGGACTTGGTGCTTTGCACACGGCACCCGCCCATGCCGCCGCAGTTTCTTGCCGAAGGGTCGGACAAGGTCACCATCAACGGGCAACCCGCCGTTCGCAGTGGCGACCGCAGCACGTGTGATGCCACTGTCGTTTCGTCCGGATTGATCTCACCCAACGTGCGCATTGGCGGCGGCAAGGTGGTGGTGCGGGAAATTCGCAGCGGCAAGACGCCGGGTATTAGCCTGGCCATCGCGGCGTTGATGATGCTCAAGGGCGGCAAGGGCAAATTTGTCAGCAATCTGCCGTGCATGCTGCTTGCCGGTGCAACATCGTTTGTCACCAGCATGGCCGTCAGCGCCCTGACTCGCGCCAGCAGCGGCGCGCCAAACCCGGTTCACGCCGCCACTGGCGCCAAAGTGCTGGGTGGCGAAGACGAGCTGGACGCCGTCCTGCCTGCCTTGCTGCCCATCCACTGGCAACGCGTTTACAACAGCCGAGACGAACGAATCGACGGGCTGTTCGGCATGGGCTGGAACGTTCGCTTTGAGGTCAGCGTCGAGCTTGAGCCTCATCCCGATGGCGGCCAGTGCCTGATTTACACCGACGAGCAAGGCCGACGCATCGACATGGGCTTGATCCCATTGGGTGGCGCGGTATTCAGCGCCGGTGAAGGATTGAGCATGAGGCGCCACGGCAACGGCCAGCTGTTGATCGAAAGCGAGGACGGCCTGTATCGACTGTTTGAGCCAACGCCCGCGACCCCGGCCCGTCTTCGATTGACGCAACTGGGCGACCGCAACGACAACCGCATTTACCTCGACTATGACGATGCTGGACGCCTGACCCAACTGCGCGACACGTTCGAGCAGCCTCGTCTGGTGCTGGGTTATTCAGCGACTCACCCTCGCCGCGTCGCGCGTATTGAGCGGGCGATCCCCCACGAAGCGCGGGAACTGCTGGCGTCCTACGACTACGACGCGCGCGGTCAACTGATCGAGGTTCGCAATGCGTCGGGCACTGCGCTACGCCGTTTCGCTTACGACGAAGGCTTGCGCATGTGCGAGCACCAACTCGCGGCCGGTCTGCGCTGCTTCTACCAGTGGGCATGCGTAGACGGCGAGTGGCGAGTGGCGCATCACTGGACGGATCAGGGCGATGAGTACCGCTTCGATTACGACGTGGCAGCGGGCGTGACGCGCATCACCGACAACCTGAACCGGGTCAGCACGCGCTGCTGGAACGCACAGCATCAAATCACTGAATACCGCGACAACCTGGGCCACCTCTGGCGCTTCGAATGGAACGACGAACGCCAGTTGTTGAGCGCCACTGATCCGCAGAACGGCCAGTGGGAGTACGGCTATGACGAGGCCGGAAACCTTTGCTCCACCCTTGATCCGCTAGGGCGCAGGGAGTCGACGGTATGGCTGGAACACTGGGCGTTGCCGCTGGCCGAAACCGACAGCGCGGGCAGCACATGGCGTTACCGCTACGATCAGCGCGGCAACCGGACAGAGGAAGTCGACCCTTCGGGGCACGCGACCCGTTATCGACACGACGCGCTCGGGAGGGTGGTCGAGATCATCGATGCCAGCGGCAGGAGCAAGACGCTGCGCTGGAACGACTTCGGGCAATTGCTCGAACTCATCGACTGCTCCGGCTACCCGACCCGCTATCAGTACGACGCACGTGGACAGTTGATCAGCATCACCGACGCCCTCGGCGAGCGAACGCAACTGACCTACGACGCTCAGGGGCATCTGAACCACTGCACACTCGCGGACGGCCGCACTCAGCAATACCAACGCAGTGCCAGCGGCCAGCTCATCGGCTATCTCGACCCGGCTGGGCATCTGAGCCAGTACCACTACGACAGACGCGGCACCATTCGCCGACGTGTCGATGCACAGGGTCGGCGGCTCGACTTTGAGCACGACGCGTTTGGTCGGCTGAACGTTCTGACCAACGAGAACGGCGAACATTATCGCTTCACCTGGGACGCCAATGACCGTCTGACCGAGCAGCTCGATCTGGACGGCAGCGCCCGTCGCTACCGCTACGACGCATTGGGTAACGTCACGCAGATCGCCTATTGGCCCGCCCCGTTTGGGGAGGGCCTGGCATTGGTGCCCGACACTCCGCCTGCGCCCATCGTGCATGCGCTTGAGCGGGATTCGGTGGGGCGGCTGATCGCGAAGGTGACTGACGACGGTCGCACCGAATACCAGTACAACGCGCGCGACCAGATGTGTTCGGCCAGCTTCACGGGCACTGATGGCGTGCGACAGTCCCTCAACTTTGCCTACAACGCTTCAGGACAGCTGCTGCAAGAGCAGAGTGGCGCGGGCTCTCTGACCCACGTTTACGATGAACTGGGAAATCTGGCGCAAACGCAATTGCCCGATGGCCGCTGGTTGAATCGCCTGCACTACGGCAGCGGCCACCTGCACCAGATCAACCTGGACGGCGTCGTCATCAGCGACTTCGAGCGCGACCGCTTGCATCGCGAAGTGCTGCGCACCCAAGGCCAGAGCACGATGTATCAACGCTACGACCGCACCGGGCGTCTGCACACCCGCCTGCGTCGGCGCAGCGATCAGCCCGCGCAATTACCCGCGCCGGACCAGCAGCATTTCGAGTACGACCCCGGCAACAACCTGGTGGGCGAGACCGAACGTCAGGCCGGTCAGGATCATCGCCAATTACTGCATTACGACGCCACGGGCCGCATCCTGGCCAGTCAGGGCGTCGTTCAAGGCCAGCATGAAATCTTTGCGTATGACCCGGCCGCCAACCTGCTCGATGCCACGCAATCGGGCAGTCGCCACGTGCTGCATAACAAACTGCTCACCTATCAGGACAAGCGTTATCGCTACGACGCCTTTGGCCGAATGGTCGAAAAACGCAGCGGCTCAGCGCGGGTGCAGCGTTTCAGCTACGACGCCGAGCATCGATTGACAGAGGTCCGCACGCGCGACGGTGTGCGTGAAACGGTTGTGCACATGCAGTACGACCCATTGGGGCGGCGCATCGCCAAGGTCGAGCGAAACGCCCATGGCACCCTGCTGGGAGAAACGCGGTTTGTCTGGGACGGCTTGCGCCTGCTGCAAGAACACAAGCACGGGCTGAGCAGCCTGTATGTCTACGCTGACAACGGCCAAGAGCCGTTGGCGCGCGTCGACGGCACAGGCGCTCAACAACGCATTCGTTACTACCAGAACGATCTCAACGGTTCGCCGCAACAGCTTCTGGAGCCGGATGGCACGACCCTCTGGCGCGCCCGCTATCGAACCTGGGGCAACACCGTTGAAGAGGTCCGTGAGGCGCATTTTCTGGAAGAGCAGAATCTGCGGTTTCAGGGGCAATACCTGGATCGTGAAACGGGCCTGCACTACAACACTTTTCGGTTTTATGACCCGGACATCGGGCGCTTCACGACCAAGGACCCGATTGGCCTTCAGGGTGGTTTCAACCTCTATGCCTATGCCCCGAACCCCATCACGTACATTGACCCGCTGGGCCTTAGCACTGCGCTCGTCCCCTACTGGCCGCCAAACCGCGGCGCTCTGGGTCCTATCGACAACATCACGCTGCAACCGGGCACGATCATCGACCGTTACGGCTATCCGGGCGGGACATTCACGTCGCCGGTGGGCATTCCTTACACCATGCGCGCACTGCCGCCGGGCACGAACCTCAAGCCCTACACGGTTTATGAAGTCATGAAGCCGATTCCTAACGTATCCTCCAGCAAGATCGCGCCGTGGTTCGGCGAGTTGGGTTACGGACGGCAGTTTGAGCTTGAGAAGTCAGTCCAGTCGTACCTCGACTCCGGACATTTGAGAGAAGTCAAAAAAGGAGGCAAATGTGGATCGCCTTGAGTTGGGCCAACAGATGAAAGCCCTGAACGCCCCCGCGGACAGTTACGCTATCGGCGATGTCCGCGATGAAGCGCTGTGCCTGATCGAAGAGGGCGGGGTATGGAAGATTTTCTACAGCGAGCGGGGCCTCCGGACTGAGGAGCAGTCGTTCGACCGGGAGGACGTCGCGTGCGAGGCATTTCTGCAACGCTTGAAGCGGATGCTGGGGATGGGCTGAATCGTGAGGGTTGGATCAGTATTAGCGTGCGCAGTCTGCCCCTTGATTCCCCTGTTTCAAAACCGTACTAAACACCCTGTTTAAAATCGCGCAGTTACAGCAGTTCTTTCATTTTTTATTTCGGCAATGTATCCACTTATAGAGCAATGGATACATTGATTCGACGACACCCGCGTCTGCGTAAAGTATTTGCAAAGTTCACCCCGCCCGTTTTTAACTGCCTGTAGTCTGAACATTGCTTCATCCCCAGCTACAGGTCACTCCCTATGAACCATTTATTGTGGAAGTTATTTCCAAAGACCCAGCGCGAGTTTTTGTTGGAGCGGCTCTCCGTCGTGGACCGTCAGGTGGTGAACAAGACGCTGTCGCGCAAGGCCCGGTTTCCCGAGGCCTTCGACCATTTCGAGTGCATTTTCATTCACGTGCCCAAGTGCGCGGGCAGCAGTGTGGCGATGTCGATTTTTGGCGACACACCCACCGGGCATTTGCCGTTGTACTGGTACGAGAAGCAGTTCAAAGAGCGTTATGAGCAGTATTTCAAGTTTGGCTTTGTACGTGATCCATTACATAGAGCATTGTCGGCTTATCGTTACTTATTGCAAAACCCGCAGCCGCGAGACAGAGCGGCTTTCGAACTGGTCAGCCGTTATTCGCGGTTCGATACGTTCGTCGATGGCTGGTTGCACGCAGAGAATGTGTCGAAGCAAATACACTTCGCGCCGCAATATCATTTTCTGCAAAACAGCATGGGGCAGATTGCGGTGGATTTCATCGGGCGGCAGGAGCATCTGGAGTCGGATTTCACTGCGCTGTGCGAACACCTCGGAATCAGCGTCCCGCTGCGCCATCTCAATCGCTCGCCCGGTGCTCACTATCGAACGAACGGTTTGTGTTCCGATGCCTCGCGCAAGCGTATCCGAGAGGTGTATGCCCGCGACTATGAGTTGTTTTCCTATGACTGATGTCCGTTACGAGGCTCGCCCGATGATCCTTGATGCGCCGCTGGCGGTCGGGCAACTGGAGCGTGAGTCGCTCAAGCATCAACGCGCGTGTTGCATCTGGTTCACCGGGCTGTCGGGCGCGGGGAAAACCACGCTGGGCAATCATCTGGACCAGACGCTGGTGGCGCACGGGCTGCACAGTTACTTGCTCGACGGCGATCGGTTGCGTCGGGGGCTGTGTCAGGACCTGGGCATGAGCGAGGAGAGCCGGCGGGAAAATGTCCGTCGTATCGGTGAGGTCGCCAGGCTGATGGTGGACGCGGGCTTGATCGTGATCGTGTCGGCGATTTCACCTTATCGCGAAGACCGCGATGCCTGCCGAAGTCATTTCGCCGAGGGGCAGTTCATTGAGGTGCACGTCAGCACGCCGTTGCGCGAGTGCATACGTCGGGATGCCAAAGGACTGTATCGGGCGGTGCGCGAGGGCAAGATCCGCAATTTCACCGGAATCGACAGCCCGTACGAGCCGCCGATTGAGCCGGAATATGTGGTGGACACCCGCGTGGATTCCGGCGCTCTGTTCATCGATCAGTTGCTGTCGCAGTTGCTGGAGACGCGACCGAGGGGCGGTGCTTACCCAGCATTTACAAGTTCGCGTGCGCTGTAGCGTCAGTTATCCATTCGGCGACTGAACTATCGCTTCGCTGCCGTCGTACCTCCGGCGTCTCCCACAGAATTTGATGCACGCCGAAGCATTGCGGCCGGCATCAAATCCGGGATGTGAGTCGGCCCCGGAAAAGGCGGTCGACGCTTAACCTGTGGGAGCTGCCGGAGCTGTGCGACGGCCGCGAAAGCGGCCTGTCAGGCAACGAGAAATCAATACCCGCGATTGAACATCACCACCTTGCCCATCATCGCGGCGGCGAATTGTTGAGCGGTCATTTTTTCGCCATTGAAGTCTACGACGTCGTCGGCGTAGTGCAGGTTGGACACGATGTTGTCGCCCTCGACCTTGCCCACTTGCAGCATGATCGCCATGCCGCCCACCGTTTCAGCGGCGCCCTGCGCCTGTTGCGCGATGGCGGCCGGGTCAGTCAGGCCGGCCGACTGCGCTTGCAGCGAAGCGAGGTCACGGATCATTGGTTTGGACAGCACCAGCTTGGCGTCGGCCTGGGTCAGCAGTTGTTTGAGCAACGCAGCGCCTGGCTGGTCGAAGGACGTCGGATTCCCCAAATCCATCGTCAGGCTGAAATGGCTCTCGCCACTGGCCGTCTTCAACGACAGTTTTTCCAGCTCGATGTGGGGTTTGGCGGCCAGCATTTTGCCGACTTCCGCTTGCACCAGCGCCTGATCCGCCGCGCTCAATTGCGGGGTGTAGGACTCGCCCATCGCCGCAGCCGCCTGGGCTTGCGGCTGGATTTTGTCCTTGTAGATCTGCAGCAGGTTCTTGGTGGAGGCGATGTCGAAGTTGGCGAATTTCCACAGCATCTGCGACGAGCCGATGGCTTTGCCCGCGACGCTGATGTTGCCGATGTCGTAGCTCACTTGCGCGTTCAGGCTGCCTTCGACTTCCTGCAACAGGCTGGTGTTGACGAAATCCTTGAACTGGATCGGCGGCTGGCCAGCGGCCTGGAACGTGGCCGAGGACACCTTCGCGTCGCTGTGACCCAGATAGAAGCCGGACTTGCCTTTGGTGCCGCCCGTGTTGAAGGTCATGTCGTTGAGGGTCAAGTGAACCGGGCCCTCTTCGGAGGTCGCGGTCACGTCCAGGCTACCCAGCACGCCGTTGGCTTCGAGCTTTTCGCCGTCGGCGGTGCCCGACGCGTTCAGGGTGAAACCGGAGAATTTGAACGAGCCGTTCTGATCGTCGAACTGGAACGGCAGGAAGTCGATCCGGCCCTGCCCTGCGCGGTCGTAACCCATGCTGAAATGGGCGGTCAGCGGCGGTTGGCCGTTGGTCATGGCGAACCATTTCTCGGAGAAGACGTTCTTTTCCAGTTCGGTGTTGCTGGCAGCCATGACCGGCACCAGGTTCAACGACTTCACGCGGCTCCACGGAAACGGCCCGTGTTCGATGTTATCCACAAACAGCAACTCGATGGGCGCGCCTTCATTGAGCCTGGGATTCTGGATCGTGAACTTGTAATGGGCGGTGCTGGTGAAAAAATGCCGATCCAGCGACAGCAGCTGCACACTCGCGCTGCCTTCGTGGCCCGCCAAGGCGGTCTGGATCTGTTGGTTGCCCTGCTGAACGGCATCGCCGAGCACGCCTTCGAGGCGGGTGCCCGTGTACCAAGCGCCAGCGGTGATGAGAGCGCCTGCGACTATGACCACGCCTACGGCAATGTTGACTGATTTTTTCATGTGTCGACTCGAAGATGTCCGTTCTTGAAGAGAGGTGATGTCGTCCCTGACCCCGGAGGGTTCCGGCGCCACAACAGGGGCGCCGAGCAGCACCTTGCGCTGCCCAGAGCCCGGCGAGAGTAGCACCTGACGAGGTCATTTTGCAGCCGTTGCGCCTAGCCACGGCCTTTGCCGAGGCGTTAGGCTGGGCGTCACTCTGCAAACGGGATCGATGAAATGAGCAACGTGCAAACGCCGAAGGGGCCGATCAAGGCCGTGATTTTCGACATGGATGGCCTGTTGCTGGACACCGAGGGCATCTACACCGAAGTCACTGACACTATCGCCAAATGGCACGGCAAGACGTTCGACTGGGCGGTGAAGCAGCACTCCATCGGTCGTGGCTCGCAGGATTTTGCCGAATACGTGATCAACGCCCTTCAACTGCCGATGTCCGCTGAAGAATTTCTTACGGTTCGCCAGCCAATGCTCGACGAGCGCTTCCCTCACGCAACGCCGATGCCGGGTGCCGAAGCACTGGTGCGTCATCTCGCCGAGCACAATATTCCGATTGCCGTGGGCACCAGTTCGTCGCTGCACTATTTCAAGGTGAAGACGGATAATCATGGCGCGTGGTTCGAGCTGTTCCGCCATGTGGTGACCGCTGACCATCAGGACGTAAAGGCCGCCAAACCGGCGCCGGATATTTTCCTGACGGCTGCGCGGCTCTTGGGTGTCGATCCGAAAGACTGCCTGGTGTTCGAAGATTCGCCGTTTGGCGTGACCGCTGCCAAGACAGCCGGGATGTACGCGGTGGCCGTCCCGGATTCGCACATGCCAGTGGCGCAATACGCCCATGCGGACCTGATACTGGGGTCGCTAGCAGAGTTTCCGTTGGAAGATTGGGGGCTGCCGGGGTATCGCCGTTAAGGCATACGCTTTTGAATCTCGGGTGTGTCAGCCAGCGCCTTAAATCACCCGCTTCAAATCCACCCCCAACGCCTGCGCAAACGCCTTGACCAGCGGGCTTCTCGGGGCGTTTTGGCGGAGGATGAGGTTGAAGGGGGTGCGCAGGTGAATGAGGTCAGGACGCAGTGCGCGGAGCTGGCCGTCGCGGATCAGGTTGCGCGCAAAGTGTTCGGGCAGGAAACCGACGAAGCGCCCGGTGAGGATCAGCATCGCGACCGCTTCGACCTGAGAGGCCGACGCCGATTGGCTGTCGTCATTGACGAAACTGGCCTTGTCGCGGTGAATGGCATAGCGGTGGTTCACCACCTGGGAATGACGCAGGCTGTCGATGTCCAGTTCTCGGTCATCGACGTTGAACAGCGGATGCCCGACCGCGCAATACGCGTGGGACAATTCTCCATACAGCTCAAAATAATCAAACTCTTCGCGGCGCTGATACACCGGCACGAGGCCGACGCTCAATCGCCCTTCGACCACGCCCCGCTCTATTTCGTCGAGTTGTGAGGCATGGAGGCGCAGTCTTACTTTGGGCGCGTCATCGTGCATTGTTCGAAGCGCTGCAATTAACGGCGAACTTTGGTCGGACATCGTGTTGTCGATAACGCCAATACTCAGGTCGCCGATCAGTTCATTTTGTGCCGAACTAATCCGGTCGCGAAAAGTGTCCACCGAGGCAAATAGTTCGATGGCCGCCTGATAGACCAGCTTGCCTTCTTCGGTCAGGTGAAAACCTTCACGCCCGCGTGTGCAAAGGCGCATGCCGATACGAATTTCAAGGTCGGAAATTTGCTTGCTGATGGCTGCAAGCCCCACGTTCAGCTCGTTTTGCGCGGCACTGAAGCCGCCTGCCTCGACAACAGCCTGAAAAACCCGCAGGAGCTTGAAGTCCATTCCACTGAGCGATAAAGGGGGACGAATCCCCGGTTTGGGCGGCACGTTTCCAGAAGTGGAAAGTGGAGTTTCCATAATGCTTATTTACCTCGCCCGTCATATTCAACAGGCTTTGACCCACAACAAAAACATGCCCGATTGATAATAATGAACACAGAAAATGGCGATTGGCAACCATCTGCACGACGCCCTGATCGGTGACCCGGTCGCTGCAATCAGAGAATAAAACCTGACACTTCGATCAGGACTTTTAACGCGACACTGCCCCTCACTCTCAGCGAATACCCAGCCTCGGATGCGTGCCCGAACACTCGCCAATCCGCCTGAAGTGCACTCGCTGAAATCGAACATGCGCGGCTTGAACAGCTTCGGAGAGACACCATGAACCAGAATCCGGCAGAACGTCTGCAAGCCGAGCGCAAAAAGGCCGAAAACGAGTTCGACATCACTCAGTACGAACACGTCCCGCGTCGCTACTACGGGCGCATTTTCTTCGCCACGCTGATCGTCATTGCCCTGGCGGGTCTTGCCCGGGCGTTCGCCAACGGTCAGATCGAGTGGAGCTACATCGGCCAGTTTCTGACCTCCGAAGCGATTCTTTGGGGGCTGCTCAACACCATCATCATGTCAGTGTTGGCGATGGCGCTCGGTGTGGTGATCGGCGTGATCACCGCGATCATGCGCATGTCCGCCAACCCGATTTTGCGTTACGTCGCGATCACCTACACCTGGCTGTTTCGCGGCACGCCGCTGATTCTGCAATTGCTGCTGTGGTTCAACCTGGCGCTGATCTTCCCGGTCATCGGCATTCCCGGCCTGTTTCAGCTCGATACCGTGAGCCTGATGACGCCTTTCGTGGCCGCGCTGCTGGGTCTGAGCATCAATCAGGGCGCATACACCGCCGAGGTAGTGCGCGCGGGTCTGCTGTCGGTGGACACCGGCCAGTACGAGGCCGCGAAATCCATCGGCATGCCGCGTTTGCAGGCGCTGCGTCGGGTGATTCTGCCCCAGGCGATGCGCGTGATCATTCCGCCGGTGGGCAACGAATTCATCGGCATGGTGAAGATGACCAGCCTGGCCAGCGTCATCCAATACTCCGAGTTGCTGCACAACGCTCAGAACATTTACTACGCCAACGCCCGCGTCATGGAGCTGCTGATCGTCGCCGGTATCTGGTACCTGGTGGTGGTCACAGTGCTGTCGTTCGGTCAGAGCCGTCTGGAGCTGCGCTTCGCGCGCGGCGCCGGCAAGCGCTCGTAAGTCAGGCCCTGGAGAATCGCCATGAGAAGCATCGTCAAAGCCGTCGGCCTGAACAAATATTACGACCAGTTCCATGCCTTGAAAGACGTCAGCATCGAGGTCGAGCAAGGCGAGGTGCTGTGCATCATCGGGCCTTCGGGCTCGGGCAAGAGCACGCTGCTGCGTTGCGTCAATCAGCTGGAAAAGATCGACAAGGGCGGCCTGTGGGTCGATGGCGAACTGGTCGGTTATCGCATCGTCGGCAATAAGCTGCATGAGCTGAACGACGCGCAGATCGCCCGTCAGCGCCTGAGCACCGGCATGGTGTTCCAGCGTTTCAACCTGTTCCCGCACATGACCGCGTTGCAGAACGTGATCGAAGGCCCGATCCAGGTGCTCAAGCGTTCGCCCAAGGAAGCCAACGAAGAGGCCGTCGAACTGCTGGCCCGCGTCGGCCTTGCGGACAAGCGCCATTCCTATCCCGTCGAACTGTCCGGCGGCCAACAACAGCGCGTGGCAATCGCTCGCGCGCTGGCGATGCGGCCCAAGCTGATGCTGTTCGACGAGCCCACTTCCGCCCTCGACCCGGAGCTGGTGGGCGAAGTGTTGTCGGTGATGCGCGACCTGGCGCACAGCGGCATGACCATGATCGTCGTGACCCATGAGCTGGGCTTCGCTCGCGAAGTCTCCAACCGCATGGTGTTCATGGACGGGGGCCAGATTGTGGAGGCCGGCAGCCCGGAAGACATTCTAATAAGCCCACAAAACCCAAGAACCCAAAGCTTCATTTCTGCCGTTCGCACCTAAACCAGAACAAACGAGAACGACCATGAAAAAAATGATCCTCCCGACGTTGCTCGCAGGCCTGATGGCCTCCTCCGCGGTCTTTGCTGACGTGCCCGCCAGTCTCAAGGAAAAAGGCGAAATCACCGCCGCCATCGTGCCGAACTACCCGCCGATGGACTTCAAGGACACCAGCACCAACACGCTCACCGGTCTCGACGTGGACCTCGGCAACGCGCTGGCCGAGCGTCTTGGCGTGAAAATCAAATGGCAGGAAACGGCTTTCGAACAGATGGTCAGCGGCCTGGTGACCAAGCGCTTCGACATCATTCTGTCGGGCATGACCGATACCGCCGAACGCCAGAAGTCGGTGACTTTCATCGATTACTTCACCAGCGGCCCGCAGCTGTACACACTCACCAAAAACACCGAGCTGAATCAGCCTGAAGACCTGTGCGGCAAGAAAGTCGGCACCAGCCGTCGCACCACCTGGCCTGCGGAAATCGCGGCGTGGAGCAAGGAAAACTGCGAGGCCAAAGGCAAACCGGCCATCGTCGTCAGCGGTTCCGAAGGCTCGGCCGATGCTCGTGCGCAACTGCGTCAGGGTCGTCTGGACGCCGCCATGCAAGGCAGCGAAACCATTCCTTACCTGATGTCGCAGGAGAAGGACACCTACAAGCCTATCGGCCTGGCGATCTCCAAGCAGTTCACCGGTCTGGGCGTGAACAAGTCCAATCCTGAGCTGGCGAAGGCGATTGCCGAAGCGATGCAAGCGATGGTCGATGACGGCACCTACGGCAAGATCCTGAAGAAGTGGGAGCTGGAACAGGGTGCAGTGACCAAGGTCGGGATGGATCAGGGGCAGTAAACCGGGGCAGATCTAACCCTGTAGGAGCCCGCAGCAAGCCGGCTCCCACAGGGGATTGCGTTGCCCGCGAGACCTGCGCCAAGGTTTTCATAAGGACATAAAAACAACAATGGCCACCTATTCCCTCGTCATCCGTCGCCTGATGGTCTGTTCGCTGACCATCGTCATGAGCCGCGCGATGACCAGCCCGCTACTCACGTTGTTCCTGAGCACCAAGCTGGGGTTGAATCAGCAGGACGTCGGGCTGTTGATGGGCATCGCGGTGTTCCTCGCGACGCTGCTGGGGCTGTACGGCGGGTACATCATCGATCGGCTGGAAAAGCGCAAGCTGCTGATTCTGGCGATGCTCTCCAGTGCCATCGGCTTCACGCTGCTGACCTTCGCCCAGAACGTTTACCTGACCACCCTGACCCTGGTGATCACCGAAACCGCCTCGGCGCTGTTCCTTATCGGCTCCAAAGCGATCATCAGCGAAAACCTCCCCATCGGTCAGCGCGCCAAGGTGTTTTCGTTGCGCTACACCTTGACCAACATCGGCTATGCCACCGGCCCCATGCTTGGCGTGCTGATTGCCGGGCAACTGCCTTTGGCGCCGTTTCTGATTGCCAGCGCCATCGCCTTCGGCAGCATGTTTCTGATGATCGGCATCCCGCCGACCGTGGCGGACAATCAAAACCAGCCACGCAGTTTTCTCGACACCCTCGCCACGCTGAAGAGCGACCGTACGCTGATCCTGTTCACCGGCGGCAGCCTGCTCAGCACCATCGTTCACGGCCGCTACACGCTGTACCTCTCGCAGTTTCTGCTGGTCACCCACACCCCGGCGCAGGCCCTGAAAATCCTCTCTGCGGTGTTGGCCTGCAACGCGATCACGGTGATCTTGATGCAGTACCAGATCGGCCGTTTTCTCAAGCGCGAACAGCTGCCGTACTGGATTTGCCTCGGCACTGCGCTGTTCGCCGTCGGACTGTTCGGCTTCAGCTTCGCCCAGACGACGGTGGCGTGGTGTGCGGCAATGTTCGTGTTCACGCTGGGCGAGATGATCATCTACCCGGCCGAGTACCTGTTCGTCGACACCATCGCCCCGGAACACCTGCGGGGCAGCTACCTGGGCGCACAAAACCTCGCGGCCTTCGGTGGCGCGATGAGCCCGGTGATCTGTGGTTATTTATTGATCAACTCGCCTGCACCAACGATGTTTTACGTGCTGGCGGGGCTGACAGCGGTGGGTGGAACGCTGTGCTTTTTAGCCGGCCGCAATGCGCGGCTCATGAACGCCGATGCCGCTGTATGACGCTGGCATCACGTCCACCGCGACCCTGTTGCAGGAGCGGCAAGCCGGTCGTCGGCAGCGCGTCATTGAGTCCACCCTGGGCTTTAAAAATTGTCACTTTTCAAATCCGCCACAAACAGGCGAGTATGTCCGGCCTAGAGCTGTCGGTCTGAATGGCCTATGCGCAACCTCTTGCGAGCTGCCTCAGACTGTCCTGATTTCCACTTCCCTGACGAAAAGGATATCGAGCAATGAACCACCGCATTCTTGGCCAATCCGGCCTCAAGGTTTCGACACTGACGCTGGGCTCCATGATGTTCGGCGTGCAGACCAGCACCGAAGAGTCGCTGCGCATCATCGACAAGGCCTGGGATGAAGGCGTGAATTTCATCGACACCGCTAACGTCTACAACGCCGGACGCTCCGAAGAAATCGTCGGCGAAGCCATTGCCTCCCGCCGCAGCGAATGGGTGCTGGCCACCAAGGTAGGCAGCAGCTCGGGCAACAGCGCGCCGAACACCAGCGGTCTGAACCGCAAGCACATTTTCAATGAAATCGAATCCAGCCTGCGCCGTCTCGACACCGATTACATCGACATTCATTACCTGCACAAAGAAGACCACAGCACCCCGCTGGAAGTGACGGTTTCCGCCATTGGCGACCTTATTCGCGAGGGCAAGATCCGTTACTGGGGCGTGTCCAACTTCCGGGGTTGGCGCATCGCTGAAGTGGTCAACGTCGCCGAGCGTCTGGGCGTCGACAGACCCGTGATCAGCCAGCCGCTGTACAACATCGTCAACCGTCAGGCGGAGCTTGAGCAGATCACCGCCGCCAAGTTCTACGGTCTGGGCGTCGTGCCTTACAGCCCCTTGGCGCGCGGCGTGCTCAGCGGCAAATACGCGCCGGATGTCACACCGGATAGCAGCAGCCGCGCAGGCCGTCAGGACAAGCGCATTCTGGAGACGGAGTGGCGCACCGAGTCGCTGCACATCGCGCAGAAATTGCAGCAGTACACCAAGGATAAGGGCGTCGGCCTGGTGGAGTTCGCCATTGCCTGGGTGCTGAACAACCAGGCAGTGACCTCGGCCATCGTCGGCCCGCGCACCGAAGAACAGTGGGACAGCTACACCAAAGCGCTGAGCGTGAAGATCACGGCGGAAGATGAGGCGTTCATCGATTCGCTGGTCACGCCGGGTCATGCTTCGACGCCGGGGTTCAATGATGTGCAGCACTTCGTGACGGGTCGGTATCTGTAACTCCTCCGGCTTTCTGAATCCCTGTGGGAGCACATTCATTCTGGGCGGCATCCCGACGAAAAGGTGTTCAGGCGACGCATTCATGTCGACTGAACAGGCCACTCGCGAATGAATTCGCTCCTACAGGTTGTTAGGCGAGCTCTGGTCGGGCGCCTCATTCCCAAGGCGCAGGATCACCAAACAACTGCCCCTGCACCCCCTTAATCCCCATCTCCCGCAGCACGACAAACTCCCCTTCCGTCTCCACCCGCTCGGCAATCAGCGGCAGATCGATGCTGTGCGCCGCCCGTTGAATCGCCTCGATGAACAACCGTTTGTGCCGCTCCTGATCAATGGCCCGAATGTAGCTGCCTTCGATTTTCAGGTAGGCCAATCCCAAACTCGACAGGTTGCCAATCATGCTGAACCGACCACCGAAGTGCTGCAGCGCCAACGAATAGCCTAAATCCTTGAGACGGCGAGTCAGTGCTTCAAGGGTCTGCTGATCAGGCACCTGCTCCTCACCGATTTCCAGGATCAATCGAGGGGCCAGATGCGCGTGGCGCTTGAGCAGGTCCATGACCTCGTTCAACGCGCCCGCGTCGGAAAGCGTCGCAGCGGACAGGTTCAGCGCCAGCTTCAGGTCATGTCGAGGGAGCTGGTCGAAGACCGTTTCGAGCATCACCCGGTCGTGCCGCGCCGACCAGCCGAAGCGCTCGATCCACGGCAGGAATCGCCCCGCGGGCAGGGTCTGCGATTCGTCGTCGATCACCCGCGACAACACCTTGAAATGCAGCACGCGGCTCACGTCGCGGGCGTCCATCACCGGCTGGAAAAACAGCTGAAAACGGCGTTCGGTCAGGGCTTGATCCAACAGTTCGTACCACGCGTGATGATCATCTTCCAGGCTTCCGACCGCGCTGTGTTCGATGCAATACCAGATGCGGTCGGTCTGGGTTTCGGCTTGGGAAAGCGCCTGATCACCAAGGCCCAGCAAGGTCTGCGCTGAATCGCCAGGGCTGTACGGTGCCAAACCGATATACGCAGCGGGGCTAACGTCCGACGCGCCGGTGCCACGCAGGCTGCACAACGCCGTTTCCAGTTCATAGGCCAATTGCAGCGCTTCTTCCTTCACCAGCCCCGGCGCCAGCACGGCAAACTCGCCCCCGCGAATCCGGCTGATCAGATGCCGCGCTTCGGCGTGATTGAAACACTGGCGCACCAGCACATCGCTGACGGCCACCAGCAGCGCATCGGCTTTCTGGCTACCCAAGCGTTCGTTGAGCCCTGTCAGGTCGTTGACCCGCATCAGCAGCAGATAGCCCGAGCGTGCGTCCTCGACCTGACTGACGTGCGCGTGCAAACGCATGTCGAAATAGCGGCGATTGGCGAGCCCCGTCAGGCTGTCTTCGTAGGATTCCATGCGCAGTTTTTCGGTGCGCTCGGCCTGTTCGAGAAACAGCGCCTTGAGCTTGTCGACCATCTGGTTCATGGCCTGCACCACCCTGCGCAGCTCAGGCGTCATTGGCAGTTGCGGCACGCTGAGAAATTCGCGGCGGCCAATGGCCTGAGACTGCTCGACCAGATAATCCAGCGGCCTGAGCTGACGCCGCAGCAGCCACGCCCCCAACAGAAAACTCACGGCCCCGCACAGCAACAACCAGCCTAGATTGCCCAGCGCGGACTGCCATAGCTTGCCGATGGCGAACATGGGATGGCTGACCACTTCAACCCGGGCCGCAGGCCGCCAGCCACGGCTGACAATCGCGCTGGCTCCTGCGGGCTGCAAGGCGATCAGTTTGATGAACCAGTCCGGCGCGGTCGCTGCAGGCACCGCGTTACGCTCGACGATGACTTTGCCCGTTGCAGGGTTTACCACACGAATCCGCGCGTAATAGCCGCTGTCGAAGATCGAGCTGACCACCAGGTCCATCATCGTCGGGTCATCCACCGACGGCGTCAGGGACAGCGCCAGCGCCGTGGCTGCGTCTTGTGCGTGGGAGCGCAGTTGGTTCACGTATTGGTCGCGGGAGCTTTCCAGGCTGACCATGAAGCCGCCACTGAAAGCGACAAGCATGAACACGCAGATGGCAAGCAACAGCTGTTTGAACAGGGTCATGGGCGATTCCTTGTTCTGTCGAATGGATCAGGGCGTATTGCCCTCGACCGGAAAACCTTCGGCTTTCATCTTGTTCAACACGTCCTGCCAGCGGGACAGCTGTTTGATATCCCCCGCGATACTGTTGCTCCCTATGGTGGCGTCCGTGGCATCCGGCAACCAAACGCCCTCACCGTTGAAGGCATACACCGGCAGCAGGTCCTTGCGTGCGTCGGCCGGTTCCAGGCTGTCGGTGAGGCTGTCGAGCACGATCGGCTCGCCATCCTCGTCCGGGTAATACGTGAGCACCATATGCGGGCGCTCGGGGTTGAGGACCTTGACGTACGTGATCAGCAGCTTGTCGGCGGGCATACCCCATTGCCGCAGGCTGAAATACTTGGCGATGGCGAAATCCTCACAGTCGCCAGCGCCCTTCCACAGCGCCTCGACAGGCGTGGCCCAATAATCGTCGACGCGCCATAAATCGATGTCTTCGACGTAATGCAGATCCCGATTGAAGAAGAGGTTGACTCGCTGCAGCAGCTCCAGGTCGGTGGCAGGCCTGCGCCCATTGAGCATCGCCCGCCACTCATCGACCCGGTGACGCCCCTCCACCGAAGCGCCATACAGCGCAGTCGCTCGACGGGTGATCAGCGAGAAATCCCAGTCGGTACTCGCCAGACTCGCCAACACGACACCCGTCAGCAGAATCTGACAAAGCGTGCGTACAGGGCGGTCGAGGACGAATCGGATCGCCAAGGCAGTCAGTCCATGGGATCGACCGGAGGTACTCGCTGTCGAGCCTCCAACCGAGGAAAATAATGGCATCTGGCGATCATGGCCTTGCGATTCAACGACTTCGATCGACTGCCGGCATGCGCGTGGAAATGCCTTGTCCAGGCGACCGTTTTCCGACGCCCCGTGTCGATGTCAGGATAGATCACCGTACGCACATGAATGTCAGAAACCCTTGTAGAATGCGGGCCGCCTCGGGCGAGTCAAAGACTTTGCAAAGTTTGACAATGCCAGACACGGCCTCTAGTGTTCCATTGGATCCAATGCCCGATCAGTGAAGAAGAAATAACGATGCGCAGGACAGAGAAAGAGCAGTTTCTCCGAGAAATTCTAGGGAATGAACAACCGCCCGCGCACATGGCGCGCGCCGTTATTGAAGAGAAACTGCGTAGCGCGATTCTCGATGGCCGCTTGCCAGCCGGGATCGCCTTGCGCCAGCAGGAGCTGGCCACACTGTTCGGTGTCAGCCGTATGCCTGTACGCGAAGCGTTGCGCCAGCTTGAGGCTCAATCGCTACTGCGCGTCGAAACCCATAAAGGCGCCGTCGTTGCACCACTGATCAATGAGGACGCGACTGACGCCTACGCGCTGCGCATTTTGTTGGAGTCTGAAGCCCTGCGGCAGTCGATCCCGCTCCTCACCGCCCAGGACATTGCAACTGCCCGGGATTTCATCGAACAGCTTGAGGTTGAAACCGACTACACGCGGATCGGCACGCTCAACCGAATGTTCCACATGACGCTCTATTCCCGTGCGTCCAATAAACGCCTACTCAAGCTGGTCGAGGACGGGCTGAACGAGGAAGAACGTTTTCTGCGTTTCAACCTCAAGTACATGGGGCTGGGCAAGCTGTCCCAGCACGACCACCTGGAACTGTTGCAGATGGCTGAGGCTGGCGCCATCGAGTCGACCGTCAGCGCCCTCGCCCACCACTTGAACCGTGGCGTCGAAGCCATCAACGGATATCTGAAAAGCCGTCCAGCGGAAGTCGCCAACTCCGCCACGGCGTCAAGGAAGCGCGCCCTCGCTCCGTGAGGGTTCAAAGACCGTGGATAGCGACTGTGCACGGTCCAGCATTCGCACCCCTGCCTGTGTTCGCGGCGAGCGAGCAGACGAGGCATGGGGCTGATCGAGCATCGTAATGTGCGATGCCAGCGCCGAAGGACCCGGCCCCACGGTTATCAGTAGCCCGCGCTTGCAGGCTTGGGGAAACCTGAGTGTACGCCGAGAAAAACAAATGGCTGATGGTTGTCAATTCCGGGCAACCCATCAAAACACGCCTGATCTGCTTTCCCCATGCGGGCGGCGATCCAGAGCAGTTTCGTGACTGGTCGGAGGGCCTGGCGGATCACATCGAACTGGTCACCCTCCGTCTGCCGGGGCACGGCAGCCGTCTCAAGGAAACGCCGTACGATCAATGGGCGCCCTTGCTTGAAGACGCCTTTCTTGCGTTAGAACCTTACCTGACCAAGCCCCATGCCTTTTATGGCCACAGCTTCGGTGGCCGTGTCGCGTACGAGATGGCCCGACTGGCCCAGGCACATTACCCGGACCTGACACGCCACCTGTTCATTTCCGGCTGCCGCAGTCCTGACAGCCAGCAGCCTGAGCCCTATCTGCACACGCTCCCCAAAAACGACTTCATCGACGCGTTGATCAAGCTCGGCGTAGCGCCAGACACGATCCTGCACGACAAAAAGCTCATGCGCCTCTTTGAACCGGTGATGCGCAGCGACCTAAAGCTTTCGGAATTGTGGTCGCATTGTCCCGACGGCGGGCTAAATATTCCGTTGACCGCCCTCTACGGCAGCGATGATCCGGTCGATACCGCCGTCAGCATGATGAACTGGCGAGCCTTCACCCGCCGCGAATTCGAGCTCATCGAAGTCTGTGGCCGTCATGACTTTCTCAAATCACAACGCCACCGCCTGCTGCACATCATCAATACACACCTGGGATTGCTGGGGGCGTGATCGTGTTCACGCCCTTCCTGCCTGCATAACCCTCCTCTCCTCACGCTCGTAATTCTCTCTGCGTTAACGCAGCACTTTGCTGTGTTTCAGGCAAACTCGGCTCAAGAACACGCCTACAGTCGGTTTCGTAAACGCGATTCTCATGGAGCAACGAAAGGAGTTGTGCACAGGGCGGAGACGTAATGACGGACTTCTATCAACGTCGCCCACAAAATTCTTCCCAACCGATTATTCAGTGTAAGAGCAACGCTGAACGAGGCATTCGTTCATTATTATCGATTCTGACTCTATTGAGCTGGAAGGGTTGCTTGCATCCAAATAAAACATTGAGCGCATGTTTTATCAGGCCACATCACGCTCCATTTTTAGTGCAAATAAATATTATTAAAAAGTATTTGCGCCCGAATTAAAAAGTGCTTTAACGTTTTCTCGTCGCCACTTGAACGACGCCAAAGGCATCGATTCTCAAGGGTAACAAAGCGAACAGCCCCCGCAGCCAGGGCGGCTGACCCCAACGCGCTTCACTTTTGGACGACGTTTTGTTCACGGCCCGTGTTTGCCTGTTTTTCAACTATGCGTGAAACAAACACCGACCACACCGGTGCAGTTTCGCACCACGTCTAAAACAAAGCGTTCGAACTCACACATTTCAAGGACGTCATCATGAACATTCAAAAACAACTATTGAACCGCAAGAAATCAGAACTAAGTGCTCACCCGATATTTTCTGAAATTGATTCTCTGGATGTATTGCGACGTTTCATGGAGGCTCATGTTTTCGCGGTCTGGGACTTCATGTCACTCACCAAGCGACTGCAACAGGAGCTGACCTGTACCCGGCTTCCGTGGCTGCCGCCCAAAGACCCGAAGGCCGCTCGCCTGATCAACGAGATCGTGCTGGGCGAGGAATCAGACGATCGACTCGATCATGGCCACTACAGCCACTTCGAGCTGTATCTGGATGCCATGCGCGAAGTCGGCGCCAGCACGACGCGCATTGAACGCTTCGTCGAGCTGCAAAAAGATGGGGTTCCGTACGAAGCGGCGCTGAACCGCGTTAACGCAGGCAGCGCCGAAGCAGGCTTCGTGCGGGACACCCTCGACATCGCCCTCAATGCGCCCGCTCACAGCGTCGCCGCTGCCTTCCTGCATGGCCGTGAAAGCGTCATCCCGCAGATGTTCCAACGCATCCTCGACGATTGGGGCATCACGGCCAACCAGGCGCCGACCTTCCGCTACTACCTGGAACGCCACATTGAAGTTGATTCGGAAGACCACGGTCCCGCTGCGGAATCGCTGCTCGCCCGCCTGGTCGATGGCGACGAACAACGCGAGCAACAAGTCTACGAAGCCGCCATCGCCGCCGTGGAAAGCCGCATCGCGCTGTGGGATGCCCTGCGCGTCAGCATGCGCGAACCGGCGTTGGAGGTCAGTGCATGAGCCTGTCGCAGCACCTCGACTCCCCTTCAGCCCACACAAGGACGACATCATGAAAGCCGAAGACTATTTATCCTTTGCCGATGCCTGGGAAGGCCGTGCGACGATCCGCACCCGCCCGCGCCGCATCGTCGAAAACGACGAAAAACTCATCTATCCCCTGAGTCGCCAACCGTTGGTGCTCAGCGACACCTTCACCCGCGAATGCCCGCACCTGCGCGACTTCGCGCTTATCCAGAGCCTGTACAAGTTCATCAACGACGTGGTGATCTTCGAGACAGAAATCGTCGACAAGACCGCTCGCAGTATCGCCAAGGACAACTTCGCGATCCGCTTCCCGTTCGCCTGTCGGTACGACGCCATGACCGTGGTGGTCGATGAGGACTACCACGCGCTGGTCGCCATGGACTTCATGCAGCAGACCATCGCCCTGACCGGTATTCAGCCGATCCATCTGCCGCTGGAAATCGAATTGAGCCGGGCGATTCCCGCTGCACTGGCCCTCGCGCCTGACCCTCTGCGCAGCGCCGTAGAACTGATCTGCGTGGCCATCGCCGAGAACACCGTGACCAATGATGTCGCGGCGTTCGCCAAGGACGACACGGTCAAGCAATCGATCAAGGGGCTGATGGCCGATCACTTGCTCGACGAAGGCCGGCATTCCGGATTCTGGGCGCGCCTGGTGCGCATCTACTGGAATGCCGCGCCCGAAGAAGACCGCCAGACCATCGCACAGATCATGCCGGTGTTCATTGCTCAATATTTAACCAACGACATTCAGAAATCCTTTGATTTCGTGTTGATCGAGCATCTGCCGGTGTCCGAGCCAGTCAAGCAAGCCCTTCGGGACGAAACCCAAGCGATGAGCTTCCCGATCAATCGCCATCACCCGCTGGTGGGCAACATCGTGCGTTTCTTCAAGACCAGTTCAATGCTTGATTCGCCCTGCGTGCAACACGCTCTGGCCGACTACTTGCCGGTAGGGGGAGTGCAATGAAACGTCTGGAAATTGTGCTCATCGGCCACAGTCAGGCCCTTGACGAGCTGGCCGTGGAACTCGATAGCCATGGCCACCTGCTTCATCGACTCATTGATGCTCAGGCTCTGGAAGACAGTGAGCTGACGGGCTCATCGATGCTCATTGAGGATGGAACGCTGGATCTGGCGAGCGCGCGCCTACAAGCGTTCAAGACAAGCGTGCATCTGGGGCTACGTGCGGGGCTGACTCCCGATGTGCAATCCGGATTGCCGCAGGTCGAATTGCTCTGCTGGTACGGGTCGGCCGTTGCGCAGCGCCTGATCGTGCGAGATACCGTGCCCACCGAGCCCTCTGGTAATGGGCGCATGCTACGCGACCGTGCAGTGGCGACGCTGACCGATCATGTGGCGCTATTGGTCAGTCGTTTCTCCCGTGATGCCGAACATTTCGAGCGAGATGAACGGGTCGAACCGCCCCAAAGCGAATGGCAGGAGGGCTTGCACGCGCTAGATCGGCTGGCCTTCGAGCATCGCTTCAATCGCACGGCACAGCCGCACCTGCTCGGGATTGCGCAACAGCCTTTGGTAGCTCGGCTGGACCGCGCTTTCGCCACGTTCGCTGACCGCCGAGCGTTGAGCATCGACGGCGAACACATCAGCTACGACACCCTGCGCGCTCACAGCGTCGCCATCCAGGCACTGATGCAACCGCTTTTGCTGGGTTCGTCAGACAACGAGCCACCGGTGATCGGCATCTGTCTGCCTAAATCAGCAGCGTTGTTTGCCGGGATTCTGGCGATTCTGGGATATGGGGCGGTCTATCTGCCGCTTGACCCCAGCCAGCCCACTCCGCGTCAGCAGTACATCCTGGAGAACGCCAAAGCGGTGCTGTTGCTGCATGACGGCCAGCACCCGCTTGCCGGACAGTGTGTGCCGGGGCTGGACATCAGCCAGATAGATGTCACTGACTCGCCTCAATCGCTGATGCGCCAGACGGTCGCCCCTGATGCGCCCTGCATGGCGCTGTACACCTCGGGCACTACCGGGCATCCGAAGGGCGTGATGCTCAGTCAGCGCAACCTGAGCCACTTCACGGCTTGGTACGCCGAATATGTCAGCCTGTCCGAGCGCAGTCGGGTGTTGCAGTTCTCGACCTTAAGCTTCGACTCCTCGGTGATCGATATCTTCCCCACCCTGCTCAGCGGCGCTGAACTGGTGGTTGCCAGTGAGGATCAGCGACGTGACCCACTGCAGTTGGTGGAGCTGCTGGATCAGAACCTGAGCCACGCCTTTCTGCCGCCCGCACTGCTGAGCATTCTCCCTCTTGAAAAACCGCTAAACCTTGAACACTTGTGCACCGGGGGTGATGTCTGCGAACCCTATGTCATCAAGCGTCTGGCTGCGCAGTGTCAGTTCCACAACCTGTACGGCCCCACCGAGGCAACAGTGCTGATCACCGCCGGACAATTTCAGCCAGGCAGCAGCAATCGCAACCTCGGACGCCCGATCGCCAACAGCCAGTTGCTGATTCTCGATGAGCAGATGCAGCCTGTAGCCGAGCAGACGGCGGGAGAGCTTTACATTGTCGGGCCTGGCGTGGCGTTGGGTTATATCCACAACTCGACTCTGACGGCCGAGCGTTACGTGCAGATTCCACTGGGTGACGGAAAAACCCTTCGCGCCTATCGCACCGGCGACATGGGTAAATGGACCGACGCGGGTATCGAGCTGGCCGGGCGCCGTGACAATCAGGTGAAGATTCGGGGTTTCCGCGTCGAGCCTGAAGAGATCGAGCGTTGTTTGCGCGACAGCCAGCTGTATCGCCAAGTCGCGGTGGTCGTCGATGAGCAACGTCGAATCCTGGCGTTTCTGGCCCAGCCCCATGGCCCCGAACCCGACGCTGCACGCGCCCTGTTGAAAACCCATGTAGAACGTTTGCTGCCCGATTACATGCGACCTGCGGCGTATACCGAACTGGCGAACATGCCGTTCGCCAACAACGGCAAGGTCGATCGCAAAGCGTTGCTGCAATTGCCAGTGAACATGATCGAGCAGGTGCCACGTCGCCAACCTGAAACCGAGAACGAACGCCTCTTGCTGACATTGTGGGCTGATCTGCTGGAGCTGCCGCCGGGGGATATTTCTACCGAAGAGAGCTTCTTCAATCTCGGAGGACACTCGATTTTGCTGTCGCAGATGTTGTTGGGCATCCGCGAGCAGTTTGGGCGGAGCATTCCCATCAACCGCTTCATCGAAGCCCCGACCCTGATCACTCTGGCCTCGTTGATCGACAACGACGGTGCCTCCTCCTGGACCGTCAGCCCGCAGGCGATCAAGGATGCAATGACGCCACTGGATCTGCCGGTGTTACCCGTGGGCAAGCTCGGAGATGTGCACAAGGTCATCGTCACCGGCGCCAACGGCTTTCTTGGCGTGCACATCGTCGAGGCACTGCTGGCATGGGGCGCGACGGAGGTGGCGTGTCTGGTACGCGAGGGCAATGGGTCGACGGCCCAGGATCGATTCGTCGAATCCTTGCGTGAAAATCGACTGGAGCATCTGGACCTGAACCGGGTACGTGTCTATGCCGCCGACATTACCCAACCGCAGTTGGGATTGAGCGATGAGGTGTACGAACGGCTCGACCGCGACTTCGGCGCGCTGGTGCACAACGCGGCCAACGTCAACCACGTGCAGGATTACGAAACGTTGGCCAAGGACAACGTCACGCCAATCTTTGAATGCCTGCGGTTGTGCGAAGGACGCAGTAAGAAGGTGTTCAACTTCGTCTCAACGCTGTCAGCGTCGAGTGCCGTTGACGCCGATGGCAGCGTGCTGGAGGCGCCTGCTGCTGACACACCGCCGATCTACATCAAGAACGGCTACAACCTCTCCAAATGGGTCGCGGAACGTGTTCTTCAGAAGGCGCGCGAACAAGGCGTCTGGGTCAACATCTACCGGCCCGGCAATATCGCATTTAACAGCGTGACCGGCGTCTGCCAGCCTCACAAGAACCGCCTGATGCTCATGCTCAAAGGCTCGATGCAATTGGGACAAGTACCTGATTTCTCGATGACCTTCGACCTGATGCCCGTCGACTTCCTCGCCCGCTTCATCAGCTTCCATAGCAGCCGTTATCAGCCTGCTCGCGCTGTATTCAATCTCCACAACCCTGAACCTTTGAGTTGGAGCGGCTACGTCGATGCGTTTCGGGAAGCGGGTCGCGAATTCGAGATGGTCAGCGTGGCGCACTGGCAGACCCAGCTCAATCGGGTCGACAGCCAGAACGCGCTGTTCGGCGTGCTCGGCTTCTATCTCGACGGTTTCGAAGAGGACATCGGTGACATCTCAATGATCGCCTATCAAAACGCTCTCGCCGGCGTGCAGCGAATGGGCGAACGCTATCCGCAGAAAACCCCGGCACTGCTGCGCAAAGGCTGCGACTACCTGAAAGAAATCGACTTCATCTAACCGCAACACCCACGTACGTAATGGAGAACGACATGAACGCAATCAACAAAATCGACGCATTGAAACCCGACACGCTGATCGCCAATCCGACAGGCACACCTGTGGTGTCGTCAGTTCAGGTCGCAGCGCGAGCGGACAAGGTATGGCAAGTCGTTGGTGACTTCGGAGGATTCACGAAATTCATTCCGGCCCTGGACAGCATTGAAGTGATTGGTAGCGGTGTTGGTTCGATCCGGCACAAGCGCTTCAAAGAGGGAGGGCTGGAAGTGGTCGAGCAGCTCAACTCGCGTAATGAAAAAGCGTATTCCATGACGTGGACCACGATCTATAACAATCTGGGCGTTGGAAATCTGTGGGCTTCAATGACTGTTCTGCCCGCTGGTGAAGGTAGCTGTGTCGCGACCTGGACCATCATTGCCGAGCCGGGTAAGGGAAATGCTGCCAGCGCCATGGAGTTTCAGACATTCCTGCAAGGCTTCGCAGATGACGCAATGAGCAATGTGCAGAAGTTGTTTGGCTGATCTGCTCTAAACACACGGCCAGCTTCGGTTTCGGTCTGAGCGTGCTTTTCGTTTGATGGCTGGGGTTCTGTTATTTGCCCACTGAAACGACAAAACCCCATCTGCGCGAGCAGATGGGGTTTCGGAATTTAATCTTGACGATGACCTACTCTCACATGGGGAAACCCCACACTACCATCGGCGATACATCGTTTCACTTCTGAGTTCGGGATGGGATC